>CAZFWV010000171.1:0-9049 GCA_964522605.1 uncultured Pirellulaceae bacterium | reverse complement strand
ATGTGGCCGTGGGACGGATTGCCTGTGGGACGGATTGCCTGTGGGACGGATTGCCAATCCGTCCTACGAATTGGCTTGCTTGCCAGTGGGACGGATTGGCAATCCGTCCTACGAGGAGGGGCCCCCATTCTTCGTAATCGGCCCTACTCTTCGCGTTTACTTTGGCTTGCGGACGAGCGCCTTGCGGCGGCCGTTTGCGATTTCGGGCGTTACACCGAGCGACTTGAGTTTGCGAAAGAGGGTGCTGGGATTGATTCCCAACTCACGCGCTGCTTCCGCCCGATTCCCGTTGCAACGATGCAACGTATCGCGAATGTAGATTGCTTCCAGGTCACGAAGCGTCAAGCCTTCATAACAGCAGCCTGGATCCGAATCCTGTGGGCCGCGTAGCCAAGGCGGGAGGTGTTGGCGTTCAATCCATCCGTCATGGCACAAGACGAACGCGTATTCCAAGATGTTTTCCAATTCCCGAATATTTCCCGGATAGTCGTGCGACATCAATCGAGCCAACACGTCGTGCGAAACGCCGGCCACGTGTTTTTCTTGCAGTTGATTGAACTTGTCGATGAAATGCTCGACGAGCAACGGAATATCTTCGCGCCGCTCCCGAAGTCGCGGTAACGCAAGTCGAATGACGTTAATCCGGTAAAAAAGATCGCGTCGGAATTCACCTCGCTGCACCAAGGTCGCGAGCTTGCGATTCGTCGCGGTGATGACACGCACGTCGACCTTGACCGACTGAACCGAACCAAGCGGTTCAATCACGCGTTCCTGTAGCACGCGCAATAGCTTGCTTTGAATCGCCGGGGACAGATCGCCGATTTCGTCGAGGAAAATCGTACCGCCGTCGGCCAGCGCAAACCGTCCCGGCTTGTCGCGGCGCGCATCCGTAAACGCGCCTGCTTTGTAGCCAAACAACTCCGATTCCAGTAACGTGTCGGGCAAGGCAGCGCAATTGACCGCGATGAACCGCGCATAACGGCGTCGCGACAGGTTATGGATCGCCCGCGCAAACAGCTCCTTCCCCGTACCGCTGTCGCCTTCAATCAATACGGTGCTGTCGCTCTCCGCATACTGAGGCAACACGTCGAACAGTTGCTGAATCGCAGGACTACGGCCGATGATGTCGGCGAACGCATAGCGGTCGTGCAACTTCTTATGCAACTGTTGCACCGTGCTCAAATCGCGGAATGTCTCGACGCCGCCAATGACCGCCCCCGAGTCATCTCGCAGGATGGCCGTTGAAATACTGACCGGCACACGCCGGCCTGACGGCCGCACAATGTAAATCGCGCGATCCAAACTCGGCTTGCCCGTGCGACACGTCTGACGCAAGGCACAGTCGTCGTCGCAGATGCTCGCACGAAAAATCTCGCGGCATGGACGCCCGATCGCTTCGCGCCGCGGAATGCCCGTGATCCGCTCCGCCGCCCGATTGAACGACGTAATGTGCCACTGCTTGTCGACCGTAAATACTCCGTCGGCGATCGAATCGAGAATCACCGACTGGAACAGCTCAGCAGCGTCGTGCTTCATCGGACCAGAACTCAGGTTGACGGATTGCGTGGCAGTCGTTTCACAGTGTGGCAGGGCCGCAACCCAACGGGGCGCTTCCGCACCTGGGTAAAAGTCGTTTCCGTTGGTCGTTCGATTTCTTGCCGAGAGAACAACATTCTCACCGTTAGCAGTACAGAGGCGAACCGCAGGGGCGACCGACAGAACCGGGAGGACGAAAACATCGGTGTCGTGGCGGGAGATCAACTAGTGCGGCAATCTGTGGCCACACTCAGGGGAGTCCATGCGGACGGATGCACGCCCTGAATCTCTTGCCTATTTTGCGCATTTTGTGGCGAGATTCAACTGGGTGGCGATTTGAAAAAGGGGCCGCGGATGAGCGCGGAGTAAACGCGGACATGGAAAAAACGTCTCGGATGCTATTCGGCCACGAACTGGTCCCGCCAAACCGCGTCTTTTCCGCGCTTATCCGCGGCCACGCCTACCAAGATCGCCCGATTGGCGGACGACGGCAGGGAGGCCCGCAGCAGGTAGTACAGGCCGTCGTAGCGCTGCCGCGTCACCTCGTCCGGCTCCGGCAGCCAGTGGAAGCCCATCGCAGCGTCGTTGAAGAGCGAGCCGAAGCCGACGACGGTCACGAGCCCCTGACCGTACTCCACCTGAGCCGCGACGGGTGTCGAGCCGACCTGGGCGAGTGGTTGGCCGCCTTGAATCGTACACGACATCTGCAATTCCAGCGGCGGCACACTTTCATATTCGTTTTCATTCTCGGCCTGCGGCCAACTCAGTTGGCCTTGGATCGCCTCTGCATTCTCGCGGATGGATTGCAGTCCGAACGGGGCGAGCAGGCTGTTGGCCGTCGACTCCGGCACGTCGGGCGAATCAAAGACCAGCACCCGCCCCCCTTGCTGGACATACTCCTTTAACTGTTGCAGATAACGATCGGAAACGGAAACCGTCGGGCAAATCACAACCAGTCCATCGCCGAAGAATGGAGCCGCATCGTCCGATCGGGTGATCACATTCCCGACTCGTGGGATCCATTGCTCGAGCATCCCATAGCCCATCCCCTCCTTGTCATCGGCGAATGCGCCGGTGAACAGCGGGACCTCAGAAAGATGGCGATCGATCACGACGAGCGGAAGGGGACGCTGAAGCGCTGGAATCGGCATCGCGCGGGCTTGCCAGACCTGAATCGTTTGAGTGGTCAGCACGCCGCTCGCCAAGCCGACGCTTAGCAACACCAACCGATCCAAACCATGCCGGTCACCGAACCTCCAACCGAGCACGATGAGAACAATTCCCGACAGCCCCAGGGGAATCTGGACCAGGCGTCGGTATGCAGCGCGATCCCAAACGCTGCTTCGTCCAAGCCAATCGAGCATCCCGCGCAGCAGTTCGGCCTTGCCCGGCTGAAACACGCAGAAGTTCGAGAAGAGCGTGGAGTCGGCGAACGCGAGGACACGGCCTCGACCAGAACCGGTCGCCCACATTTGACACCAGGAACCGTACTGCATCTGCGGCCGGTATTCGGCCTGTGGGTGGTAGTTCGATTCGTGATAGGCGGGCGGCAGGTTGTAGAGGCCTTCGTTCCGGAGCACCATGCGACCTGGACTACGTCCCGGATCAATCGAACAGGAAACGGCGAAGTTGAGTGGAGGCATGTGCTGCAAGATCGGGTGGGCCGGCCAGGGACGCGGGTCATACTGCCGGTACGGATCGCCGACATGAAACAGCAGGTCATTCCGGAACGTGACACCAAAACGACGACCAATATCATTGAGGTACGTGTTCATGTTGAACACATTCGTGTGATCTCCAATCAACAGCAGCGAACCGCCTTGCGTCACAAATCGCTCAATGGCGTCAATCTCTTCCACGGTATACCGCGCGGTTGGCGTCTTGATGATCAGCACACCGCAGTCCGCGAGGGCGTCGTCGTTGATTGGATCGTCTTCGAGCAGCCTTGCCATCGGGAAATACTGTGCACAATACGCATAAGCGGCCGCATAGTTGTAGCTTCCTGCCTCGCCATACACGGTTGTACCGTAAGGCTCCTGGGTGGGTTCCCACGTGGAATGTCGCTCAACAAACACCATCGGTCCCGACTTCCGGACTCCGATCGGTGACCAGAGACCGACGAAAACCAGCAGTCCGATGCCGGCCGCCAGGAATCCCGCCGGCACCCATTGCCGTCGCTGGTCCGGTTGGAGCTCGGTGCTGGACTGAAACTCGCGCCAGCCAAGCCGAGGCAGGAAACGAGCAGCGAGCAATGCCGGACCGAGTAAGAGTGCGATGTGAATCCAACTGTTGACCAGAACTTGTCCGGTGTTCGGCGCGGTAATCGCGTCGGCTCGCCAGATTCGCTGCAAGACGAGCGCAATCATCACTGCCGCGCGCAAAGGCACCCACGCGAGGCCAATCAGGCAGAGTCGTCCACACGCCCCAAGGGATGACTCAAGGACAACTTCTTCAATTGAGGGAGGGCGAGGCTCCTGCCGAGCTGTGAATCGTCCGGAAACCTTTGGCTCGGCAGGCGCCTCGCCCTCCCGACGCTGGGAAGTCGTTTCTGAGCGATCTCCAAACCACCGGGGCGGGCCTTGACCAGCTTCTTCCGCTTCCGAACGCGTCGCGAATAGGAGTACGAAGCCGCCAACGACAAAGAGAATCGTACTCGGGTCGAACAGCAACTCCCACGTCGCGGCAAATCGCTGGACTTGATGCGGACCCTGAACAACAATCCATGAGCCATCGACTGCCGAGTCGATTCCCAACCATCGTGGAATCAGCCCGAGGAATTGTGCGAGCGGCGGAGGCAGTTCATGCGCGCGAGCTGTACCGTAGGCGTATACGGTCAAAGCGAATAGCTGCACAAGCAGGATCACGCCCGCCATGATCAATGCGCGAGCAAGTCGCCGTGACCAGGGGGAATCGAGTCCCGACATCTCGATCAGCGTGGCAGCAATCAACAGCAACGGAATCCACTTCGCCGGCCAGGGAACAAGCCAAACCACTGGCAGCAACAGCGCGAAGCAGATCGGTGCACGGTATTGGGACCCAGGAAATACCGCATTTACAGAAAAAGGAGTCACAGAAGAACGGTCAGTAGCTTGTTCCGATTCGAGAACGGCTCCCGACCTGGTATCTGTTGTTGCGAGCAGTGCGAGGCCAAACAGAACGGTGATTGCGGCCCAGACGGGTTGAGCCGGATCGAAGTAGCCGCGACCGAAGAGCCAACTGGCGGACAGGAATGCAACGGCCAACCATGCGCGAATCATGGTGTTGCCTCCTGCGACGCGGACGGCTCAAGGGGCTCCACGATAAACGGCACATCGTCGGTTTCGGTGGCGGGAACCGATTCCGCCTCGTTCAGCTCTTCCGCCGGTGGGAACCACTGCTGGTCGGTCGTTAACCGCGAGATTAACCAACGCCAGAAATAGGAGTTCTCGTACCGACCATTGAACGGTTCACCACCGATGTACTCCAGGTTCTTATTCATTGCGAAGGAACTGTCGCCGACCACGACTACTGTGCCGTTGCCATGATCGCGACTGACAACGATCGGTCGTTCTCGCAAACCGGCAACCAGCACCTCGGCCGGTTCGCCTTGGCTTTCTACCGGCCAGGCCGCGTGAAAGGTCACGCCGACACGATAATCTCCCACGCCGTATTGATTGGCATCCAGATACAAACTGCGCACGTGTCCCATTGGGATCGGTTCATACGACTTTGTGGTGGTTGGAACCGGGGAAGCAGGTACGCGAATCCTGAATCTGGCCAATAGTTCGCGGCTGGCTTCGGCCTGCTCCGCACCAACCGTGCAAATCAACAATCCACCATCCGAAACAAAGCGATCGATTTGATCTCGCTCACGATCCGAAAACCTGCGGCCGGGTGCGATCGAAACCAACACGTCGGCCGTTTGCAGCCGCTCATCCGTCCAGTCGCGCAGGCCCAAGGTCAGATACCCGTTCCGCATCAGGTTCAGCGCTAAGCCATTCGTTCCGTCGAAGACCCAGTCTCTGGTGCTGTAGAGCTCCAAATGCGATGCGTCGAGATAGGCGAGACCATGCAGATGGCTTGAATCAGCCGCTGCGAGTCGTCTTCCATCCGGCACGGCGGGCTCAAATTCCGGCGCCGTTAGCGAACCGATCGTGATTGCCGATGCCCACAACAAGGCCAACGTTGTCACGCGACTTGCGTTCAGAGTCGACAACGCGGCCGCCAGCAGCAGCACGATCAGCGAGGCGGAAAGGAACTGTCGCCCGATCAGGTACCACCGTGTCGGTGGATGAGCCAGATAGTCCAACAGACGCGCAACCTGCATGTGGCCCCAGACGATTCCTTCGTTGGTCAACGGGCGTTCGGTACCCAGAACAATCACGGTTCCTTTGCCGACTCGCTGTTCCGCTGCCAAGACCAGGTCACCGAGGCGTTCTCCCGGCTCGCATCGAGCGACGTTGGACGTCAGCGCTTCACCGCCCGGGTCGCTCCAGCCCCAACGACCGACCGCCAAGGGAACTGCCCGCCACCCCAGGTCGATCGACGAGCCACCCGGTTCGAGTGGAACGGGCTGACCGACGCGACGTGTGAGGGCGGGATGAGCGAACACTTGTCCGGACACTTCCCAGTCATCGCAAGCAGACAAGGTAATGTCGCGCCGGATGCGTAGTGAAGTGTCGGCCAGCAGCTCGTTGATCCCCTGACGCGGTGCGTCCTCCGGCGACTCGAGACCCGCGACGACCAACAAGGATCCGCCGTCGCGCACGTATTTCCAGACACGCTCCTGCTGTGATTCTGTCAGCCAGGCGGCCGGACGCAGCAGCACAAGGACATCCGTCTCGCGCAGCTCCGCCTCCGACAGTTCGCTGGAAACGCTCAAGCCTCCGCCTAAACTGGCGACGAAGCTAGGCAGCACGCCAAATGTCCCCGCTGAATCGCGTCCGAATCGACCGTGCTCCGGCACCTGCCAATCCAAATCGCCCTGACCGTTGGCCAGGATTCGCACCTGCTGTAAATCGCGCCCGCCAATTGTCGCGAACGCAACCAGCGGCAGCAGGATCGCCGCACTCAGTCCAGCGAAAAGCAACAACTTGGCCCGAGGCGACCGACCCGACAGGCGTCGCTCGCTGCGCCGTTCGGCCGCAGCCCGTGCGGTGCGCGCGGCCGATTCGACGGATGAATCAACGTCTGTCCCCGTGTTGTGATGCCTCAAGATCGACCGCAGCCCGATCGTCGCCACGGCGGCGTGCAGGACCGCCCCGACCGCCGGCAGGTTCCAAGGCAACGTCGTGGCAACCGCTCGAGACCAATCCCAGCTCGGCGGAACATACGGATGATCAAACGTCGGGTCCGGATTCTGAGGCAGCCAATCGACCAGATCCCAAGTTTCCGCCAGCAACACCAGGTAAATCAGATGAACGCCAAGCACTCCCAACAGCGGAAACAGAAAAAGGAGTCTGCCTCCCTTTTTCTCTTTTTCCGCGACTTCTGTTTCGAGAAAAGGGAGGCAGACTCCTTTTTGGTGGGACAGGTAGGATAGGGCGATTAGCGTGAGTGAGAGGGTGAGGAAGTCGAGGCCGGCGAAGGAGGCACCGATATCGAGCGGCCGATTCGCGAGCCACCCGGCCGCGTGGCCTAACAGGTTCCCTAGCTGATTACTGGCCCACCAAACAATGGGAATCGACTCACAGGCCCACCGATAGGCGGCAAACACGAATAGGGCGAGGCAGATCTGCGTCAGGCCGTCGCGATCCGGGCCCTTCAATCGGATGGCCAGCAGCCCTACGGTTGCCGCGACCAACAGGACGGTCTGCACCTGCGTCGCGGGTGCGATAAGTGGATGGAGCCAGATACCCAGAGCCAGGCCGAGGGGAATTCGACTCGCTTCACGGCTTCCCCAGCTCGACACAATCACAACCGTGACCAGCAGGTAGACGATTCCCATTCCCAAGGGATCGGCTAGCACTCCCACGCAACCGGCCGCCACCCAGCCGGCCAGCAGTGCGGCCGCGGATGCTAACAGGATGGGTCGGGTTGGAGCTTCGCTGGATCCCGCCGACTGCATGGAGTAGAAAACCTCGGGAAAGGGACGCGGCCCCCCCGGAAACAAAACCGGGCCCCTGGAAAGAGGCCCGGTCCCGTCGGCGCCGCAGTGCTCTCTCGTTGCTAATTACATCGTTGTAGCATCCACACTGTCGGCCGCCAGCCACCCTGGGCGGGAGAGGAAGCCCGGGATGTTCTCATTGTGATGTTCTCATTGTGTCGTGAACGCCGACGGTGTGGATCCACGACAGCCCCGGGGTGCGATCCCGGGTCCAACTCCAGATACAAGCGAGAGCCAATCGAGTTCAGATTGAACCGAAGGAGGAGAGGCAACCACGGATTTGACGGAGTGAACGGATCGGCACGGTAAAACCCGTGAACATCCGTTTTATCCGTTCGATCCGCGGTTCCTCCTCTCGATCATTCTGGAAAAATTACCCCTAAGACGAACAGGTCGTCACAGGAGCACACGTGGTCATCGGCGCACAGGTTGTGGCCGGTGCACAGGTCGTGGCAGGCCGATGGAACAAACGCAGTCGATGCTTCGGCGCGCAAGTCGTTGCCGGAGCACTCGTGGTGACCGGAGCGCACGTCGTCGTGGGAGCGCTCGTGGTCACCGGCGCACACGTTGTTGTCGGCCGACATCGCACTCGCAAGCAACGCACGCGCACCTTCGGGCTGCAAGTCGTCGCGGGAGCACTCGTCGTCACCGGCGAGCAGGTTGTGCTTGGTGCACTGGTCGTGACCGGAGAGCACGTGGTCTTCGGCGCGCTGGTGGTCACCGGTGAACACGTCGTGCTGGGCGCACTGGTGGTGACTGGCGAACACGTCGTCTTCGGTGCGCACGTTGTGGCCGCATGACGCAGACGACATCGCAGCAGTGGCCGCCTTGGTGCACACGTCGTGGTCGGTGCACTGGTGGTGACCGGCGAGCACGTCGTCATCGGCGCACTGGTGGTCACCGGAGCACAGGTGGTGGGAGGCGCGCAGGTTGTGGGAGGAGCACAGGTCGTTGCCGGCCGAAAGATTCCTCCCCAAGACTCCTGACTTCCCACGGCCAAGGCAAACAACCCGATGGTCGTTACCACGATACAACCCTGAAACAATCGACTTTTCATCGTTGACAAGACCTCCCTTCAATTCGTTGCAGTAATCAAACCAGAGTGGTTCACGGAGGGAGCCCTAGCCTCCAGACCAAGCCGACCAGCGGACAAGTCAGCGAGGTTAGGGCATACTGTAGCGCGGAAATAGAAGGCAATTCGTGTGCCAGCGACTCCGTGAATCCGTGATTGCGTCACAACTGCAGATGCGGCTGAGAGTTATCGTGGAGTCGCCGTTCGATACCGGAATGCGGACCATTGCAATTTGCACGGATTCGAAAGCCGAGAGCATTGCAATTTGCAACGATCCTTCAGACTAGGCTTTGTCTCAAAACAGCACTGGCAGAGCCAGTGGCACCCGCTGATTTAGTGTGCCACTGGCTCTGCCA
>CAZFWV010000170.1:8769-13804 GCA_964522605.1 uncultured Pirellulaceae bacterium | reverse complement strand
CCGCCGTCCACGACACTCAGGTGCCACGTCTTCCCCCACGCTCCATTGACGTGACCGTACGGCTTGATCGCATACGGCAGCGGTTCCAACGGCAGACCGTAACGCAAGGGAATCGGGGGCAACTCGGTCTGCAGCGGTGGCGGCAGGGGAGTTGGCGGAGGGACATCAATCACGATCGGTGGCGTCTTGTCGACGGCAATTTCGCTGAAATTATTTCGCTCGGAAACCTGTCCTGGCGGCAAAGCGATCCGAATGATCGCATCGTAGTTGGGGTCCCGTTGCAGTTGGGCCAGGATCTGGGGTTCGAGCAGATGGTCATCGTGTCGATTGATCGCGATCGCGGGCACGCTGCCATGCGTATCAATGCCGTCGAGGAATCCTTCCGGCTGGATTTCATAGACGGCGTAGTTTCCTTTTCTCAAGCCCGAGAAACGATAGAAGCCTCGTGAATCCGTGACGACGGTGATGGGCCCATCCCCGTAGGTCCCTGGCAGCGCGGATTGTCCGAGAATCGGACTCCCAAAAATCCCATGGCGGAGTTCGAGAACAACTCCGCCGAGTCGTTGATCATCGGGCGTGAACTGACCGTCTCGAATCGTCGACAGATCCTCCGGCAGCGACTCGCCGAATTGCAGAACGATCGTCGGACCGTCTTGAAAGACGTAACCGGAAATCTCGACGGGCGGCTCCTCACAGAAAACGTAATCCACGAAGTCATCTCCCGATTGAACGATGATCTCGTCGATCAGGTTTTCGACGTCGTCGCGGCCACCGCCTGTCCCCGCCCGTTGTTTGCCGGAAAAATAGCCCTCCGGCTGCACTTCGCGCAACGTATATACGCCGGGACGCAAACCTTCGAAATGGAAGCGACCTTCCTGATCGGTCACCGTCGCTTCCAGGACGTTGGCGTTGCGATCGAGTAATTCGATGCGCACTCCGGCCAACGGCCGTTCGTTCTCCTGCAATTGCCCATCGTTGTTCAGATCGACGTGGACCAGTCCGGCGATGCGAGCCGGCAACAATTCACCAAAGTCGAAGTTTTCGCCTGCCTGGCCCCAGCCAATCGCGATCTGCTGGATCTCATCCCCCGGATTCTTTGCCACTCCACTCGGTAGCCCATCCACGGTTCCCGCGGCGTCCTGCCCGTCCCACCATCCGTCCGGCTGAATCTGGCGTAAGGTGTAGATTCCCGCCCGCAGGTTCTCGAAGCGGTACGCGCCCTCGGCATTCGTTTCGGTCGACGCGACAACCTGACCGTTGGCGGTGATCAACTGAAGCGTGGCCTGGCCGATCGGCGGCTCAGTTGAGTCTCGAAGTCCGTCGTTGTCAACGTCGTGATAGACATGGCCGCTCAGCGTCGATGGTTCATGTTCGCAGAAATCGACCTCGGTGGCCTGTTGACCGGACAACAAGACGATATCGGTCACCGTATTCGGATCGCGCACGACGCCTGCCGGACGCTCCTTGATCCATCCGGCGGACGCCTGACCGTCAATCAAACCAGGCGGCGTGATCTCGTGCACCGAATATCGACCCGGAATCAGGTTCGTGAACACGTACCGACCGTCAGCATCCGTCAGCCTGGTATCCAGCAGTCGTCCCGCCTCGTCCCGCAGTTCGACTACAACGTCTTTGATCGGCGTCTGCTGATCGGGCAGATCGCAGTCACCAAGGGTCGTCGAGAGACAGACGCGTCCCGAGATTCCCACCGGCAGGAGTTCGCCAAAATCGTAATCAATCCCATCATCACCCCAGCGAAGTCGAATCTGTTCAATGCGATCCCCGGGATTGAGGGCGAGACCGACGGGAACGCCAGCGATCGTCCCTGCACGGTCGCGACCATCGAGCCATCCCTCGGGCTGGACTTGTTGAAGAGAATAGGTCCCGGCATAGGGTCCGATGAACTGATACGTCCCGTCGGTATTCGTTTGCGTCGTCGCCACGACCTCGCCATTGTCGCCAACCAAGTGGATCTCGCTCGCGCCAAGTCCTTCCTCGCCCGGGTCCCGGCGACCGTTGTCGTTCTGATCGTGATAAACGACTCCGGAGATGGTGACCGGTTCGAATTCACAGAAGTCGTAGTTTTGCCCCGCGTCGCCTGAAATCAACTCGATCTGCGCGATCTGTCCAGCATCGACGACAATTCCGCGTGTCACTCCATCCACGAGTCCAGCACGGGCGCCGCCATCGTAGTAGCCCGTGGGAGTGACTTCGAGGATCGTGTACGTGCCTGGTTCGAGGTTTTCGAAGCGGTAGCGGCCGTCGGCGCCGGTCGTTACTTCGTCGACCAACCGACCTTGGGAATCCTGCAGGCGCACGATCGCGTCTCTGAGCGGACGCTGGCTCGCATTCGCATCGAAACAGTCGCCGTCCGGGGTTGCGAGGTGCACTTGCCCTTCCAACGAGACGGGTTGGTACTCCCCGAAGAAGTAGTCGCGACCGACCGCACCACCCCCCAGAAAGATCTCGTCAATCGTATCGCCTGGGTTGCGCGGCTGACCAACGGGTTCTCCATCGACGGTCCCGGCGGTGTCCAATCCGTCCCAGTAGTTGGCTGGTTGCAGCGGTTCGACCAGGCGATAAGTACCTGGCATGAGGGCCGTGAATTCGAAATGCCCGTCCGTGTCGGTCCAGGCCGAAACGACTGCCTGTTCGACGACCGTCTGCAGCGGGACGGCTTGAATCTCGACACCTTCTAATCCTTCTTCGCCCGGATCGCGTCTGCCGTTTTGATTCCGATCGTGGTAGACGAATCCACTGATCGCCGCCGGAATCGGCACCTGCTGCACGGTGGTCACGGCACCGGCTGTCCGGTCTCGCTTACCACCGAGATCATCCTCGGGCAGCGCGAGCGAGGTGCCTTCGAGCAGTGGATCGTACCGGTTCAGGAACGTCGACGAAGCTTCCGCGGTCTCGAAATGAGGCGCACTCACCGTCGCGGTCAGGTGCGATCCCTGAAATTCGACCCCCGAGGTAATGGGATCGAAACCGTCGTTGATCGTCTGGACGTCGTCTTCCGCCGGATCGAAATCTTCGACTTCGTCCACATCAATTGAGAAGACCAGTCGATCGCCCGCATCGAAGCCAACGAATTGGAGGACGAGCGTCGACGTACCGTCCTCCACCCAGAATTGAACGTCGTCGATTCCTTCGTTTTCTACAATCGTGAAGGGAAACGCATGGTCCGCGCCATATCGTTCGTGCCCCGATCCCGTCAATCGTTCTTCCGTGTCGAAGAAGACGTCGCCCGCGTTGAAGCCGAGTTGATTCTGATCGCCGTCGATTTCGAGACGCTGCAACTGGGTACCTGGTGCTCCGCCCTGGAAGGTGACCAGCAGCGTGTCGCCATGCAAATCGCTGCCCAGATCTTCCTCGATGTAGACCGCCCCGACATGCACGGGTTGAACGCTTAGCAGCAGTCGAGGCTCCATCGGTTCGACTCCGCGAACCGCGCAGCGGGCAGGCGAACTCGCCAACCGTCGGATGTCCCGCAGCGAATCACGCCTCCACCGACGTAGCCTTTTCAACAGCATCACGAGTAACCTCCCTGTCCTCGTCGTTTCCCGTTCTCAACTGCCGATCACGGCTCCGCCGTGGCCGTGATCGCCGACTCGGGCGGGGCCCGCGAAACCGTCCGAGTCTGCTGTTGCTGGAGGCTCGCGAGCGCCTCATCCATTTCGGGCATGGGCCAGAGCCGAACCGTGGTGTCGTAGCTGCCCGAAACCAACCACTCGCTGTTCGCATCCAACGTGGCAACCGAGCCCGTGTGACCTTCCAGCTGACTGACCAGAGTCTGCTGCGAAAGATCCCAAAGCCGAATGACGTTGTCGCTGCACGCGGTTGCCAATCGGCCGCCCGGCAGAGCCACCATGGATAACACCTTGCCCGGTACACCGGCTAACTGAAACTGTTTCCCACCCGTTTCGGAATCCCAAACACACACCATGCGATCTTCACCCGCAGAGATCAGGCGTCGGCCACGATCGTCAAACGTGAGCGCACGGATTCGTTGGCGGTGGGCCGGAAAGGTCCGCGTGACGTCTTGCCGAGTCAGATCCCAAATCCGGATCCGGCCGTTGCGGCCACCGGCAGCGAGGAGTCGATCGTCGGGCGAGAAGGCGATCGCACGCATGTCGCCGCAGGGACACACCCGAGTCTGAACGAGCCGTCCGGTCTGCGTGTCATAAATGTGCAGCGGCCGCTCAAACCCAACCACCGCCAGCAGACGCCCGTCGTGACTGAATTGCACGTGACTGATCGCTCCCTCATGTGGCTGGAGCACCGCAACCTGACGCCCGCCTTGGACCTCGCTGAGAATCACGCGGTGATCGTTTCCGGCACTCGCCAGCCAGCGTCCATCCGGAGAGAACGCGACCGTGCCAACCCAGTCGAGATGCCCCCGAAGCTCGTACGCAATCCGCTGATCCGCCAGATCCCAGACGCGAACCACGTGGTCATCACCGGCCATGACCAGGTAACGGCCCGTGGGATGAAGCCGTACCGCGGTAATCACCGGGGCGGCACCATCGACGTCTGCAGAGGCAACGTGAATCACACGACTGGCCAACGTTAAGGGCTCGGCCGACCGCACGTCGGGCAACCAAACACTGCCGCAAGCCACGATCACCAGCCAGATTTCGCTCGCTCGAATCCGCATCGTCGCTGGCCTCCCTTCCTGCCCGTCTGTCGATATGATCCCGCCTCATCTGTTTATCGGTTGGGAAAACTTGCGAGGCACAGATCAAAACGGTCTGGTCAAAATAGGAGAGAGAGCGAGACTTTAACGGTCGTGATCCGGTTATTTCGCAAAGGTCCCTGGTAGAACACGGTCAGCATGGCCGCGGAATGACGCGGAATGACGCCGCGTTCGATCCGGCCAACACCCAGAGAACGCCACCGCTGGGGCGGAGACCGAAGACACGAGTTTTGAAGTTGCACATTTCGTGAGTTCGTAGCCGAATTCGTGAGAATTCGGGGGCTTTGCCGCTGGGTCGCCCGCTCGAGACCTCCGAATTCTCACGAATTCGGCTACGTG
>CAZFWV010000170.1:1801-8669 GCA_964522605.1 uncultured Pirellulaceae bacterium | reverse complement strand
CCGCTCGAGACCTCCGAATTCTCACGAATTCGGCTACGTGCAACTTCAAAGGACACGAGCGAGAAGCAACCGCGTTCAGTTTGGGCCGAAGTGGGGAGAAGTAACCACGGATTCAACAGAGGCCACGGATCAGCACGGCCCGATCCGTGGACATCCGTCTCGTCCGTTCGATCCCGCCTACAGTCTCCAGTCTCCAGTCTCCCGCCTCCAGCCTCTTCTCACCTCTGCTTCAACGGCACAAATTCGCGGCGGGTCGGACCGTCGTAGATCTGTCGAGGGCGGGAGATTCGTCGGGTGGGTGAGTTCTGCATCTCGACCCAATGGGCGATCCATCCGGGCAATCGCCCCATGGCAAACAAGACGGTGAACATGGGAACAGGAATCCCCATCGCGCGGTAAATGACTCCCGAATAGAAGTCGACATTCGGATAAAGCTTCCGCTCGACGAAGTAGGAATCGTGCAGCGCGACCTCCTCGAGGTGTTTCGCAACCTCGAACAGAGGATCCTTGATGTGGTGCTTTTCCAGAAGCTTGTCGCAGGCGGACTTGATGATCAGTGCGCGTGGATCGTAATTCTTATACACGCGATGACCAAAGCCCATCAGCCGGAACCCATGGCTCTTGTCCTTGGCCATTTCCACGTATTTCTGCACGTCACCTCCGTCCGCGATGATCTGTTCGAGCATCATCACGACGGCCTCATTGGCTCCGCCATGCAAAGGTCCCCAGAGTGCTCCGATGCCCGCTGCAACGGAGGCAAACAGGTTGGCTTCCGACGAACCGACGATTCGGACGGTCGACGTACTGCAATTCTGTTCGTGATCGGCATGGACGATCAGCAGCATATTCAGAGCGCGAACGAAATCCCGATCCAATTCATAGGGTTCACACGGAACGGCGAACATCATCCGCAGGAAGTTCTCGCAATAGTTCAGATCGTTCCGCGGATAAATGAATGGTTGGCCAATCGACTTCTTGAAGCTATAGGCCGCAATGGTGGGCAACTTGGCCAACAGTCGATGAATCGAGATTTCGACCTGCTGCGGATCGTTCGGATCCAAGGAGTCCTGGTAGAAGGTCGACAGCGCATTGACGACCGACAGCAAAATCGCCATCGGATGGGCGTCGCGGGGGAATCCATTGAAGAACGAACGGATATCCTCGTGCAGCATCGTATGCCGTCGAATGGAATTCGTGAACGCATCGAGCTGTTCCTCGTTCGGCAGTTCCCCGTAGATCAGCAGGTAACAGCACTCGAGGAAGTCACATTCCTGCGCCAATTGCTCAATCGGATAACCACGGTACCGCAGGATGCCTTCATCCCCGTCCAGAAACGTGATCTTACTGATCGTCTGCCCCGTGTTGACAAAGCCGTCATCGAGCGTGATCAGGTGGGTTTCACGCAACAGCTTTGAAATATCCAGCGCACGCTCCCCCTCCGTTCCCTCGATAATCGGGAGTTCAATCTCCTTGCCGTCGAGCAGTAATCGGGCGGTTTTCGTAGGGGTACCGGGATCGGGCATGTGTGTCTTCCTCTATCAACTTCAAAAGCTTCAGAACCAGCGCCGCCACGGGCTTCAGCATTCTAGGAAGTTTTGACGCGACTACCAACCGGGTGGAGAGCCGGAAGTAGCCGAAGTCGTGAGACTTCGGAGGTTTCTGAGTGCCACCAAATTCTCACGAATTCGGCTACGAAGCGGACCGGTTCATGCTGGCAGGCTAAACAAGTACGAACACGTCACTCTACAGAAGCGGTTCCGACGCGGCCTTACCGCGTCTGAGAAGGTTCCCGCGCGATATGACTCGCATCGTTCGCCTGGTCAAAGTAATTCCAGACGTACGTATCGCGTTTAAGACCTTCGAGATACTCCTTGACGCGCGTATCCCGGTGTTGATCCTTGAGCGTTTCACGAATCTCGCGCTGAGTCTGCTGGAATGGCACGCATCCCGCGTCTTTCCGCTCCAGAACACGAACGATGTGGAACCCCTTGTCGTCTTCCAAGATTCTGCTCAGCTTCCCGACAGGCAGAGAAAAGATCGCCTCGTCGATGACGGTGGACACCAGACTGCCTTTTGTCGTCCAGTCGTATTGCCCTCCGTTATGCGCATTGGGTCCTTGCGATTCGCGGCGCGCGACCACCTCGAGCGGAGTGCCACGCAGAACGGAGTTCCCCATTTGTGCGATCGCGCGATAAGCTTCTTCTTTCCTGTCAAAGTCCGAGAAGCGAGCCATCAGGTGTTCCCAGCGTGCCTTGGCCTGATACTCGTACTCGCCAAGATGTTCGCGGTAATACTGCAGCAGTTCGTCATGAGTCACCTCGCGATCGCCTTCCGTCTTTTGGCGAATCATCTCACGTGCAGCGACCTGCTCAAAGAATGCGCGGCGTGTGTTATCGAGTGAAGATCCGAGTGATCGCATTTTTGCATCGAGTTCCGCCGATGACGTCAACTTGGCCTGTTCGACCATGCGCGGCAACTGCTCTTTATCGAACTGCTCGTACACATTCGACCGCACGAGCTCGACCTGTTTGTCAGGCATCGTGCGAAGGAAATCGAGATAGACCAGTTTGGCTTCGATTGCAGACGGCAACATTTTCTGCATCAAGAGCCATCGTTGTTCCTGGAGCTGACTCTCGGGCAACTGATCCACGTACGGTGCCAGCAATTCATTGACGCGCCCAAGCAACTCCCCCGCCAGAATTGGCTGCGTGCCCACCATCGCGAGAATCTGACTGGAAAGCACAATCTCGCCCTGCGGCGACACACTGCGACTTTCCAAAGCCTGATCCGGATTGCCGACCGTCGACTCCGCTTCTTCGCGCCACCATCGGCCATCCGACGCTGAGGACCGATTTGTGGCGGCGGGAGCAGGCCCATCCCGCGAGGGCGCTGGAACGGACTCCGTCGCTACAGCAGAATCGGCCGGCTCCGTATCGGCCGGCGGCAGGCGTCGACTCGACCCCGGCTCCGTCAACTGTCCCGCGCCCTGATCGGCGCTCCACAACGTGTCTTCCGAAAGTGAAACGGTTTGCCCGGACGTTTGGGCCCCCTGCCCGAAGCAGAGGAGACCGATCACAAGCATCCCCGACCAGCGGGTAACATGGCAATTCGCCATCTCATTTCCTCAACGAACGAAAAGAGCTCCCGACCGTGTGACTCCGCATGCCTTGGGGGACAATCTGGCGCCCGAGGTTTTCCGAGGCGGGATTCTAGGGGGGGGCTAGGATGCCTGCAACACTGATTTGGCCGCTGCGATCACCTGATCAGGATCCCGCAGGATGTCGCTGGACAGGGTCATGTAGAGCGACCGATCGTCGACCAGCCGCAAGCGTCCGGCCTGTTGGCGAACCAACTGTCGAGCGCGACTCGCGTCCGTATAGCCAAATACCATGTAGGGCGGCTCGAGATGAATCGCGTCCATTTGCCAGAAGGCAGCATCGGATTTGAGTCGCGTCAGAGCTAGCAAACGCTCAACGCAATCGGGCAGCGGCCCGAAGCGGTCCATCAATTCCTGCCGCAGCTGCTCGATTGCCTCCTCCCCCACACTGCGCGCCAAACGTCGATACAGATCGACTTTGCTCCGCAGGTCGGGTACATAATCGCGCGGCAAATAGGCTTCGCCTGGAAGTTCGATATCGACATCCGCACTCAGCTTTGGGGGCAGGTGGCGCATGCGACGGACCGCCGCCTCGAGCAGCTGGCAGTACAGCTCGTAGCCAACGAGCGCAATGTGCCCGCTTTGCTGCGTACCCAAGACATTCCCCGCACCGCGGATTTCCAGGTCGCGCATCGCGATCGAGAAACCAGCTCCCATATCGCTGAATTCCTCGATCGCGCGCAGCCGTCGGGCGGCGTTGGGCGTGACCGCCTTCCCGGGATCGACCAGCAGATAGCAGTAGGCACGATGTTTGTACCTTCCGACTCGACCGCGCAGCTGATGCAAATCGGCCAGACCGTAGCGATCCGCTTCATCGATGAAGATCGTATTGGCATTGGGAATATCCAGCCCGCTTTCAACGATCGTCGTCGCCAGGAGGACATCGAATCGGTGGTCGACGAAATTGACCATGACCTGCTCCAACTCGTCCTCAGGCATCTGTCCATGTCCGATGGCGATCGAGGCTTCGGGCACGATATGGTTCAATCGCTTGGCGACCGCTTCAATATCCTGAACCCGGTTGTGAACGAAGAACACCTGGCCTCCGCGATTGAGTTCTCGCAGAATAGCGTTCCGGATCAGTTCATGGCTCCAGCGCGTCACGCGTGTTTCGACGGCGACACGATCCTCGGGGGCCGTTTCGAGATTCGAGATATCCCGAATTCCGGTCAGAGCCATATGCAGCGTGCGTGGGATCGGCGTCGCACTCAGCGTCAGTACATCGACCGTGCTACGAATGGTCTTCAGCCGCTCCTTGACTTCGACGCCAAACCGCTGTTCCTCGTCGATAATCAGCAGTCCGAGGTTATGAAAACGCACATCGTGCGACGCAAGCCGGTGGGTCCCGATGACGATGTCGACGCTCCCCTGCGCCAACTGCTCAACCGTTTCTCGCTGTTGTCGCGCGGAACAAAAGCGGCTGAGCTTGGCAATCGAAAAGGGAAACTCCGCCATTCGCTCCTGAAAGGTGCGAGCGTGCTGTTCGACCAGAATCGTCGTCGGCGCCAACACGGCGACTTGATAGCCGTTGTCGACCGCTTTGAACGCGGCGCGCATCGCTAACTCCGTCTTGCCGAAACCGACGTCACCACAAATCAGTCGATCCATCGGCCGCGACATGGCCATATCGTGCTTGATCGACTGCATGGCCACCAGCTGATCGGGAGTCTCCGTGTAGGGGAAAGCTGCGTCGAATTCCTGCTGCCAATCCGTGTCGGCACCAAAGCTGATTCCGGGACGCGATTCCCGCTCGGCCTGCAGTTGCAGCAGGTCCCCGGCGAGATCCTCCACGGCAGCCTGGGCCGCTTGCTTCTGTCGCAGCCAGTTGCGCCCGCCGATCGTCGCCAGCCGCGGTCGTGCCTTCCGTGCGCCGACGTACTTCTGCACAAGTTCGATCTTCGTCGCCGGCACAAAAACCTTCGTCCCACCATGGAACTCGATCTCCAGATGCTCCTCGACCTGTCCGTCTTTATTGAGCAGCTTGAGTCCCCGATAGCGACCGATCCCATGTGCCAGATGGACGACGAGATCCCCGTCGCGCAAGTCCAAAAAGCTGTCGATCGCCTTTCCCGGCCGAAAGCGCGGCAAGCGGCGCAATGGTGCCCGGTGAAACAGTTCGTTGCCACTGATGACAAGGACCTTTTCGCGGACCAGGCGAAAACCGGAAGTCAGCCGGCCGACGACAAAGTGCAGCTGTCCGTTATTCGCCAATCGTGTGCTGGCGAAGATCTCGCCCAACCGCGTCACCTCCGCCTCGGTCTCCGCCACCAAAAACACTTCGTGACCGTCGGAAACCTGGTCGAGTTCCTGCCGCACACGACTGATCTCGCCGCTGAACCGTTCGACCGACTCGATCTGCAGCCGTCGGACGGTTTCCTCTTCGCCGGTCGCGAGTCCCGCAGCGAAGACGCAACCAAACTGCTGCGCCCGCTGCATCACGTCTTCGAAGGAGAAATACCGTTCTGGCTGCTCACAAAGCTGCAGGTAATGACGGGCTTCGGCGCGGATCTGATCGAGCTCGACCCACAGCCAAAGCGTCCCAGGCGGCAAGTATTGCGACAAACAGCCCCGCGAGGCCGTTGTCCGGTCGGTCGGAACGGTGATCTCAACCTGGCTGAGCGTCGCCAGACTGCGCTGCGTCGCCACGTCGAACGAGCGCAACGATTCGACTTGATCCCCAAACAGTTCCATCCGCACCGGGACCAGCCAATCGTGGGCAAACAGATCCAGAATTCCGCCGCGCCAGGAGAATTCGCCGGGAAGCTCGACCGCCGTCGTTGCGTGATATCGATGGAGTGTCAACCAGCGCGTCAGCTCCTCTGGATCCAACGTCTCGGCAACGCGAAGACACCGCGTGTTTGCCTCCAGCGCGGCCCGATCGGCAACCGGCTGCAGCAGGCTGGCGATCGAAGTGATCAGGAAGCCCGGTGGTTCTCCATGCACGAGGTCCTTCAGGGTGCGCAGTCGTTCGCCGTAGTTTTCGTCCTCGAGCAGCTTGTTGGGGCGTTCTTCCAATGCCGGATAGGCGGCAATGCGTCGGTGCGTGAAGAGGCGCACACTGTCCGCGAGATCATCCAGGTCGCCGGACTTCGCCCCCACGACGACAATGGGCGCCGGCGAACTTCGCTCCGCCAAGGCGGCTGCCACCAGCGCGCACGATGACCCCCAGACACCGTCTAATGTGGCCGCCCCGCCTGCCTCGACAGCCCGAACCACATCGATCAGCGCGGTGTCCTGCAACAACGCTTCGCGCAGCCCAACCAGACGCTGCGCCGCACTGGGTCTGGTTTCCAGTTCTGGCATGACAGCGGAATTGTAGGCGAAGCCCGCCGGCTGAGGATAGCCCGAAGCAAGAATCAGGACATGCAAGGGGCGCATTTCATCTTCGGTCGACTTGCGCTGGGGTCGGAGCTGGGGGCCGAGTACGAGTACGAGTACCGCGATGCTGAGTACGAGTACGAGGAAGACTGGACTCACACTCGTACTCGTACTCGTACTCAGTGCAACGGTACTCGTACTCGTACTCGACACAAAGGCCAACAGGCAAATCGTGGGGAGCGGTGTCGCTGCTGCACGGCCAGGGGCGGAGGAACCGAAGATTGACGAACAAGGAACTCCGATTTTTGAGGGGCTGTGCCCAGGGACCAGGCGTCCCGGGGAGATTCCCCGAGATTCCCCGTTCCTCGCCGTTCTTAACTCACTAATCCAAAA
>CAZFWV010000170.1:0-1701 GCA_964522605.1 uncultured Pirellulaceae bacterium | reverse complement strand
GGATCCAGCGGGAAACAGCCCGAGATCATTCCGTTCCGCGGCGCCGTCGTGCAGTCGCTGAAAGTCCGGCAGATTCGCTTCCGTTGCAGCTTGCCCCGCAGCAGGACATCCTGCGGCAATTCCGGATAAGACAACACCATGCGACCGAGGCCCACCATGTCGATCCAGCCCTGGCGAACGACGGCCTGGGCCACGTGAGGTAGGTAGTCCTGCAGGTACGTGTATGCGGTACCGACCATCGGCATCTGCGGGACGGCTTGCTTGCAGCGGCGGGCGGTTTGAATCTGTCGTACGACGCCGACCAGCGGATCCTCCGGCGGTTGATACCCATCGCTCGGCGGAAAAATGGCCGGCCGTTGGACATGCGGATTGTAATAGGGGCTGCCGCACGTGACATTCACGGCGACGACGCCCATTTGCTCCAATTGCTGAAGCAACTGGACGGGCTCCGCAAGATCGATCTGCATCGGGTCGGAAGGATCCAGACCAAAGCCATACAGGTAGGGCTGCTTTCGATCCCATTCCATTGGTTGCCCCACATCCTGTCCCGCCCGATACGGCAGCGTGTCGAAGACACTCAAGCGAACCATCACTCGCAGGTCGGGGAGCTCCTGACGGATGCGCTGAATAATCGTCCGCAAAACGCGAGTTCGGCCGGCCAGGTCCCCTCCGTACCGACCCTCGCGCGTGCGGGCACTGAGCAGTTCGTGCAGCAGGTATCCATGACAAGCCTTGATGTCGACGAACTGGAAACCGACTTCCTGGGCAATGCACGCTGCGACGAGGTAGTTGTCGATCAACCGATCCAATTCATTGTCCGACCAGAGAACGGAGTCATCGTTTGGATCGATGCCGAATTTCGCATCGAGCAGCGGATGACGATAGGCGATTCGAGGTGCAGCGCCGGCGGAATTGGGACGGCAGAAGCGGCCGGAGTGGGTCAATTGCAGGCCCACGACGAGATCATCCGTGGTCCCACAGGTTTCTTGATGGGCGGAGCGCAACTGTTCGAGCAGCGCGGCCAATCCCGCTCGGTTATCGGGTGTCGCGAGCGTCTGATTCGGATTCGCTCGTCCGTCCGGCTGGACCGCCGCCGCCTCGCCGCCCCAGATCAATTTCGCGCCGCTGAGGCCAAAGTTCCGCCAGCGACGGAGCGTATGTTCGGAGGGTGACCCGTCGCGGTTCGCATCCCAACCTTCCATGGGATGAACGACCCAGCGATTGCCAGCATGCAGCCCGCCCAAATCGATCGGTTCTGCCAACGGCGATTGGTCCGCCGCCGTCAAGACCTCATCGTCCACGGGTAATTCGAGCTCCAACTCCGCAAGCCGTTCCCGAAATCGGTGGACGTCCTTGAGCTGAGCGATCTTGGGGTAGTGCGACATTTTCCCTCCAACAACTGAGGTCACCGGGCGGACCCGGATGACCTGACGAATTCAATTACAACCGGTTCGCCCGCGACAGTCCTCCTCGTAATCGTACTACTTCTCCTCTCTCCTCCTCGTACTCGTACTCGTACTCAGCATCGCGGTACTCGTACTCGTACTCGGCTCCCCGCATCGCAAATCTCCCTCCCGTACTCGGTCACGAGGCGACACGCATCAAGCCGATCATCGTCAAAAGGCCGTTGGGTTGTCGCGGTGCTTGTCGAGTACGAGTACGAGTACCGTTGCACTGAGTACGAGTACGAGTATGAGTATG
>CAZFWV010000169.1:12195-13859 GCA_964522605.1 uncultured Pirellulaceae bacterium | reverse complement strand
GCCGTTAAACGAGTTGCGTGTACTCGCCCGAAATCGTGAACCGCATCAGACCGCGTCGCGCAGGGGCAACTTGATGGGTAACGTGACGGCCATATCAACGAGGACCTGATGCCAGTTCGCGGGACTTCCGGGCGTCAGTCGGCCGAGGATTCGCGGCAGTTGAGCTCCCGTCAATCCCGTCCCGTTCGCTGGAACCTGATCGATCATCAGCTGCGCCAACAGGGCCGTTGCGGCAGCCCACCGGGCCGGTGATGGAATTCCCCACGCGTCGATCGGCGTAAACTCCACCTCGGGCAGTTGCCGGCGAATTTCCCGCAACAACAAACCGTTGCGTTGCGCCGGCCCGCCCAGGACGAGCTGACCGACCGGCTGAGATCGGGGGAGTTGCGTTTTGACAAGCTGAATGACGCGTCGCGCGATCAGATGGACGGCAGTACACAAGATGTCCGGAATCGAGACTTGGTGTTCTGCAAGGTGCGTATCGAGAATCCTCCAGAGTGGATCGAGCAGGTCGCCTTCGGGTCGCCAGGGAACCGGCAACGGAGGGAGCTCGTTCAGCCAATCGCGCAGCAACGGGTCGAGCAGCTTGCCCTGGACCGCCATTTTCCCCCGAATGTCGGTGGCTTCCGCGTGATCCAGCAGCCGCCGCGCCAACGACGTGAGCAACCGCGTTCCCGGAGCTACGTCGTAGGCGAGAAGGTGGGGCGGCAGATGGCCGGATTGTCGTGGCGGCAACAGGATCAGACGAACCATGTCGTCCAGATCGAGAAGCGCGCGAATCCGACGGCCCGGGACGGTTCCCCGATCCCCCAGAAGTAACCAAAAACCGGCGGCACCGCACGGACCTCCGCGCCCGTCGTGCGCCAAATCCCGCCCCGGAAAATCGTCGACCACGGTCAGTCCGGTCAATCGGGCCAGACGTGCCGTGTCGCAATGGGGCGTGTACGAGCGGCCATTGACGAGATCGTCGCGCCAGGTCCCCAATCCCTCCAGCCCAATCGCTGTCACGGTTCCCTGGTCGGCAAGCATTCGGTTCGACAGCGAGAGTGCGACCTCGGCCGCAGCTTCGGCGGAATCGACCGGAGTCCAATCCAGCGGGCCGGGCGACCCTTCTCCAGCCAAACCGATTTCGGTCCGACCGGCGTTCCAGGAAGCGGTGGCAAGCACATCGACGGACACGGCCAACCCGCGGCCGATCACGCGAACCAAGGCGCCTTGAATCGAATCCGTGGCCGATGCCGCGTGCAACCCGATGAAATGTCGAACGTCGGCACGACTTGACGGCAAGGTGCGGCCCGTCCAACCGATTCGCAACTCACCCCCGCCACGTTCCATGGTTTTTCATCGCCCGCACAAGACGATCGATTCTCCAATTGTACAACCGCGCAAGCCGTCCTTCGGTGCACGGCTTGGTTCTGGATTCCTTCCATCATCGTACTCGTACTCAGCATCGCGGTACTCGTACTCGCACTCGATTCCGGCATCGTGGCTGGCTTCTGGCTACGCGACGACACGGTTCGCGTGGATGGCAATAAGGGCTGCTAAGTTCCTCTTGCGATAGCGAACGATTCAGCGACATCGTCCATCGCGAGGCGATAAACGTCGAGTCGATCGGGATCGAAGATTGCTTCGTGACTCATTGCCCCATTCGAGTACGAGTACGA
>CAZFWV010000169.1:0-12095 GCA_964522605.1 uncultured Pirellulaceae bacterium | reverse complement strand
GAGTACGAGTACGATGGCACCTGGTGCCGAAGGACTACGCGACCATGCGCATCTCGACCTGCACGGGAACCTCGCCACGCACGGCACAGACGAACTCTTCAAAAATGCGTACATCAAGGGCCGAGGCCGAGTCGGCTTCCGGATGGAACTGTGTACCCATAGCGAACCACCCGTCGATCCGGGATTCGATTGCTTCGATCACACCATCCGGGCAGCGAGCCGTCACGGCGAACCCCGGTGCCACTTCGTCAACGGCCATATGGTGCATGCTGTTGACGCGGACCTCTCCGTCGCCGTACACACGCTCCATCACCGAATCCGGCTCCACGACCAACCCGTGGCGGTGAGCCAAGTCGTGCGGGTCCTTATGGGGCAAGGCCCGCGGCAAGTCCTCCGGAATGTGCAACAACAGGTTGCCGCCCATCGTAACATTGAGCAATTGCAGGCCAACGCCGATGCCAAACACGGGCATCCGACGCTCACAAAGTAACTGACATAACTGCCGGTCGAATTCCTCGCGGCGGGGATCCATGGGCCGCACGGTTGGATGCAGCATGAAGCCATCATTGCGCGGGTCCAGATCACGCCCTCCAACCAGAACGAAACCGTCCAGTCGGTCCAGGATCGTGTTCAAGTCGTCCAGATCATCCGTCGGAGGAATCATCAGCGGAATCCCTCCCGTCGCCTGGATTGCATCGTAATAGCCGGCACACAGCAGAGAGTAGGCGGGACGATCGTGGGTCGCTCGATAGTAATCCGCGTTCAGACCAATGAAGGGCTTCTTCGACATTGCACAACTCCTTTGCGTTGCAGGAATCAATCCTTTTCCTGGCGCGAGAGAAAGCGGCTGTCAGAGAAGACCTGTCGTTCCAGCCAGAATTCAGAATCGCAATCCTGAACGGCGTCGTACCGCCGGACCGCGCCGCACGGAAGGGCGAAGAGTTGTATAGCCGCCAGATCGCTGGCGATCAGAGCAACCCGTCGTCCGTGACGGTCATCTAGTCTGGGAACAGCTGCTCGAGCCAGTGTCCTACTGGTCGGCAGCGGTTGGCTTCGTCCTGACCCCAACTCCCAATCGCTCGTCAGCCCTCCGCAAAGTAGATCATGCGAGTCAGGCGTGAATGTAGCGATTCCCAAAAGAATCGCAAGCAAGACCACACATTTTGTGCCGTCACCCCGGTCCACCCCAATATCCTGTGCATGCAGAGCTAGCTGCTACCGCCAGATTCCCACGGTAGGCCGACTTGTCTCAAGTCGGCCTACGAACGACAAGCGACGCGATTTCGCCTCTCTCCCAGAGAGATCGTGCGGCCTTTAAGTTGCTGGCTCGGGCGAAGTTATAGCACCTCCCAGTGGGTAATCGTTTAACCCGCAGCCGTCAGGCGAGGACAAAGGCGAATCATCCTCGCCTAGCGGCTGCGGGTTAAACGGGCCCAACGCAGGCAACGCAGGGACAGGCGATGCGATTTCGCCAGACTCCGAGGACGAGGGGGTGGCGGAGGTCGATTGGCGGCGCTGGTTTACGCAGGGGGAACGGGGTACTATGCTGAGACGTCCTGTTACTGCCCTGGCCACGAGATGCTGCTGATGCACTACGAGCGAGTTTGCCTGGAATCGTTCGGCTACTGTCTACCGACCGAAATCTGGACCAGCGACGAGCTGGAGCGGCGGTTGGAGCCGCTGTACCGCCGACTTCGACTGCCCGAGGGTCGGTTGGAGCTGATCACGGGAATCACGGAACGTCGCGTCTGGCCGGCGGCGATGCTCCCCAGCCAGAAGAGCATCTCCAGCGGTCAACTGGCCCTGACCGCCGCACAGTGGGATCCGCGCGATGTCGGCGCTCTGATTCACGCTTCGGTCTGCCGCGACCATTTAGAGCCGGCCACCGCCTGTCGCGTTCATCACGGTCTGGGATTACCGGCGGACTGTCTGATCTACGATGTCTCCAATGCTTGCCTGGGTCTGATGAACGGGGTGCTCCAGGTGGCCAACATGATCGAGTTGGGGCAGATTCGCGCGGGCCTTGTGGTGGGCACCGAGGACAGTCGCTACCTGCTCGACACGACCATCGCAGCCCTGAACGCCGACCAATCACTTACTCGCCAGAGCATCAAACGCGCCGTCGCATCGCTGACGATTGGCTCGGCCAGCTGTGCGATCTTGTTGGTGAATCGGGAACAAAGTCGCACGGGGAATCGGTTGCTCAGCGCCTGTGCGACGGCCAACACGAAGCATCATCAATTGTGTCACAGTGGTCGCGATGAAGCGATTGGCAGCGGCATGAGTCCGTTGATGGAGACGGATTCCGAGACGCTCATGCGACAAGGAATCGCGACCGGGGCAACAACGTTTGAGCGATTTCTGGAACAAACCGGGTGGGATCGAACGCAGATTGATCGCACGTTCTGTCATCAGGTCGGATTGGCCCATCGCAAGGCAATGCTGGAAGCGTTGAACGTCGACATTCAGCGAGATTTCAGTACGGTGCGGTGGCTTGGAAATACGGGCTCCGTTGCGTTGCCCGTAACGATGGCGATTGGCTGCCAGACAGGATTTGTACAGCCTCAGGATCAGATCGCCATGCTCGGGATTGGCTCCGGGATCAACTGCCTGATGATTGGAGTCCAGTGGCAGGAAAGTCGGGTCGAAACGGAGGCCTCGACCGAGCTCCCCGCGGAACTTGCCGAACTTCTCCCCAGCTGACGCGGTCGACGTCGAAGATCGCAGCCAAATCTGTCTTTCTTTGGCAAATGGCCGTCGGCCTCGGTCCCGGGGCTGGGCGATTTCTTGTAGAATCAAACGCGACAAATCCGCGTACAGAGGAAGCCAAGGCGATGCCGAACAACTCATCGAAAGACCGATGCTGGATTGGATTTGACCTGGGCGGAACGAAGATGCTGTGTCAGGTATACGACGGCAACTTTAATCCGCTGAGCCGCGAGCGGGACCGCACTCGGGGTTTCGAGGGCCAGAAGGTCGGGGTTCAGCGGATTGTGGACCTGATCAAGACCGCCGTGGGCAAGTTGAATGTCAAACCCGAGGAGCTGGGCGCCATTGGAGTTGGTTGCCCAGGGCCACTGGATCTGGATGCGGGTGTCATCCTGAACGCTCCAAATCTCGGCTGGCAGGATGTCGCAATCAAAAAGGCTCTCGAGAGCGAATTCAAGTGTCCCGCCTATGTCGTGAACGACGTTGATGCGGGCGTTTATGGCGAGTATCGCTTTGCAGCGGGGCGCGGCGCACGATCGGTGCTCGGCGTCTTCCCGGGAACCGGTATCGGAGGCGGGTTTGTCTACGATGGCGAGCTGCTACGCGGCAAACGAGGTTCCTGCATGGAGGTTGGGCACATTCAGGTTACCAGTGGCGGGCCGTTGTGCGGCTGTGGGCGACGTGGGTGCCTGGAAGCAGTGGCCAGTCGACTGGCGATCTGCGGTGCAGCGGTGCAGGCAGCCTATCGCGGTGACGCTCCGCACTTGATGTCCAAATATGGGACCGACTTGTCGAGTATTCGTAGCAAAGCCTTGTCCGATTCGATCGCCAACGGAGACAAGGTGATTGAAGATATCGTGCGAAACGCGGCTCGACAGATTGGAATCGCGGTCGGGAATCTCGTGAACCTTCTGCTCCCGGACAAAGTCGTTGTCGGAGGTGGATTGGTCGAGGCGATGCCGGACCTGTTCCTCGTACCGATCCGCAAGTCGGCGAACAAGCGCGTGATGCCGGCATTCGTCGATACGTTCGAGGTGGTCGCCGCCAGTCTGGGCGACGACTCGACCGTTATGGGAGCAGCCGCGTGGGCTCAGCACATGGTCGAGAAGGCGACAGCGAAGAAATAGACGACGTGCAGATCGACGGCTCTCAGGGCGAAGGGGGCGGTCAAATTGTGCGTTCCGCGTTGTCGCTGTCGGCGGTAACCGGTCGGCCGATTACCCTGACGCGGATTCGCGCGCGCCGCAGCAAGCCGGGACTGCGACGTCAACACGTGACGGCCGTCGAGGCGCTAGCCCGTGTCTGTCAGGCTCAGGTCGACGGCGCGGAGGTTGCATCCCAGGAGCTGGCGTTCCGTCCCGGAAAAACCATTGCGGGCGCGTACCGATTCGATATCGGAACTGCCGGCAGCACGACACTCGTCCTACAAACTCTGCTACCAGCCCTGCTGCAAGCGGACACGCTATCGGAAGTTCGGCTGATCGGTGGGACGCACAATCCGCTGGCGCCGACCTTCGATTTTCTGAAGGCCAGTTATCTGCCGCTGCTGCAACGACTGGGAGCCGAAGTCGAAGTCGAATTGATCCGCCCCGGGTTCTTTCCGGCGGGTGGAGGAGAACTGCACGCAAGAGTCCACCCGGTAAGAACTTGGAACGGCCTGGAACTCGGCGCGCGGGGACCTCTAATGCAGCAATCGGTTCGGGCGCTCGTTGCCAACTTGCCAACACACATTGGTCAACGAGAATGCAGCACGATCGCGCAGGCAACCGGCTGGGACCCACGCGTGTTCCAGGTGGTGACCGTCACCGAGGCGGCTGGCCCCGGCAATGTGGTGTCCATTCACCTGCAGCACGAAAACCTGACCGAGGTCTTCACAGGATTTGGACGACGTGGCGTACCGGCAGAACGTGTCGCGACCGAGGCCGTCAAGGCGGCGCAACAGTATCTTGAAGCGGACGTCGCCGTTGGCGATCACCTGGCAGATCAGCTACTACTGCCACTCGGGTTGAGTGCGCACTTTGGGGGCCAGGCGAGCCGCTTTCGTACGCTCGCACTGACTCCACACTCAACAACCCACATCGAGATCCTGCAGCGATTCCTTTCGGTTCGGATCGCCGTCGAACAGGTGACCTCCAAGGCGTGGGAGGTGAGTATCTCGCCGATCGGTGCAGCGAGTTCCACTTGATTTGCTCGCCAAGACTCTTCTGAGCTCGGAGCGGGCGGGCATCCGATTTCACCCCAACCTCTGCGGCCCTCTGCGCCTCTGCGCACTCTGCGTTGAAATGAAAGAGGGAAAGGCAAAGACCGAAGAGACGCAGTGCGGCAGGGCCGCAACCAAAGGGGATGCTGCCGCACTCCGCGCAATGGGTGTGCCACTGGCTTCGCCAGTGTCCTCTTGGGTCGAGAAACAGCACTGGCAGAGCCAGTGGCACCCAGCGAGAGGGAATCACGTTTCGATTGGATCGAAAGAGTGGGGAAAACCACGGATCTGACGGAGGGTACGGATTGGCACGGACCGATCGGTGGACATCCGTTCCGTCCGTTTGATCCGTGGTCCTTCTTCGATCATTGATTTCGCTCGGCTTCGGCGGAATAACGATTGCCCAGCCTCGAGCCGACTACAAGTCGCACCTCCAGTGCTCGAAATGCGTGAGCCCGGCAAACTTGACGCTGGGGACTACTCGATCGCCCCATTTCACTTCCACGGTGTACTTCGTTCTTCCGGATGAAGCGTCCGCCCAACTCACGCCAGCTCATTCACTTCCGTTTGCTGCAAAACCTCATCGACACTCGTCGGATCGACATCGCGACAAGTTTCGATCAGCCGATTGCGAATGGGCAACAATTCATCACTCCATTCTTGCGGTGAGATATCCGGTGGATTCAGCTGGGCGAATTCACTCATCAAGAGAATCAAACGCAGCAGATGTCGGAACAGAACACCCTCTTGTTTCTGCAGTCGCTTGCTGAGGATGTACTTGTCGAAGTTTCCACCGAACTCGAGCAGTTCTCCTGCCACCCAGACGGGAAACGTGCGGACATCGGTGACGCCGGGAAAGTCGTGATCAAACAGCCGACGCAGTTTATCGGCCAACGTCAACACACGCGGTTTTTCTTCTTCGAAGAATCGGCGACGACGGTCGTCCGAGTCCTCTTCCTCCGCTTGCCCAGCCCCCAATTCCTCTGGCGTGGCCAGACCCAGATGAAGCAATTGCACATCGAGACGCGTTGTTGCCAGCGGACCGGGTGGGAGTTCTTCCGGACCAGGAACGCGAACGAAGCGACCGACCGATGACGGCAGTTCCAGAATGCTTTCCATCGCCTGAATTCGCTCTGCCCCATCCGCGATTCCCAACTGGTTGATCACGAAGACGCCGTACAGCGGATTCACACCGCGCAGCGCCACCAACTTTTGCATTTCCGCGGTCGGATGGGCCCGCACCGGCTGATACCGCTCCGGCTCGGCCTCCGGATCACTCGGTGGCGGCTCGACCGACTCCTCGCCGATCGGCGGATGGGGCTCAAGCGTTACGTATCCGGCGGTCCAGAGTGTCAGCAGCATTTGGTCCAGCCCGCGAAGTGCCCCCTCGAGGCGTTTTGGCGGCATCAATCGCTTGCTGACCAGTTCCCGAATCGGTGCGACTTCCGGCGAAGCATCCAGCATGTACGCCAGCAGTCGCCATGGCAGCGGCCCTCGGCTCTGCAGTTGGCCAGGCGGAGACGATCGCAACTTTTCGAACTGACCTTCCGTCCAGTACTGTTGTCCGGCACGTCGCGTGGGCATCTTTTTCTTCAGTGCCTTCTTCGCCTGCCGCAACTTGGGATCCTTGGTATCCTCCGGGATCTGATCGTACTTTTCTCGCCACCGCAGGATCTTGACGTCATCTTCGTGGGCCAGGGCAAAGACGAACCCCTGCGAATCGAACTGCGGTCGTCCAGCTCGACCGAACATCTGATGCGCACTACTGGCGTCAATCAGTTTCTTATTATCCGGTGGTCCTTTCATCAGATTGGGTACGACGACACTGCGGGCCGGCAGATTGATCCCAGCAGCAAGCGTTTCGGTACAGACTGTAACGGATAACAACTTCCGCTGAAATAACCGTTCAACGATCCGCTTGTATTGCGGCAGCAACCCCGCGTGATGAACTCCCACGCCCCGCTGCAGGATCTGCTTGAGTTTCGGTCCCGCTCCACGAGAAAGATCCAGCTTCCGCAGTTCTTCCGACAATCGAGCTTGCTGTCCGTCGGCGAGTAGACTCTTACCTTTCAATTGCTCCGCGACATTCCAGCACTCATCGCGATTGAAGCAGAACACGAGAGCCGGCGTGAACCGCGATTGCTCATCGCCCTGCGCCATTTGTTCAATCTGCTCGTTCAGCAACAGGTCACCAACCCATTGAAAGGTCAGAGGGACCTTTCGCTCATCGCTGTGAACAAGTTCCAGTCGCCGCTGGTGAGTGCGATTCATCCACTGCACAAACTCGCGAGAATTCCCTACCGTTGCCGACAGCAGCAGCAGTCGAACATGCGGCGGCAGCAAGCCCAGCGAGAACTCCCACACGATCCCCCGCTCTGGATCGTTGAAACTGTGGAACTCATCCATCACGACGGAAGACACATCATCGAAGGAGAATTCCGAGCGCAGCAGGCGATTGAACAGAATCTCGGCGACAACCACCAGGACCGGCGCATCCGGGTTGACGCGACGATTTCCGGTTACCAAGCCGATATCGTCCGCCGAGAATCCCCATCGCTCCGCACAGCTTCGCAATTCTTGGAGTTTCTGTTCGGTCAGCGCAATCAGCGGAGTCGTGTAGTAGGCTCGTTTTCCCGTGTGCAGCGCTTCGAAGATCGCGGCTTCGGCGATCAACGTCTTTCCCGTTCCGGTGGGCGCACAGACCAGGACTCCCTGGTCGCTGGTGAACCACGCGAGCAGAGCTTCTTCCTGAACCGGATAGGGCTCATAGAGCAGTTGATCGAGATAACGAGTCGCCAGTTCTTCTCGATCAATTTCGGTTTCGGCCACGAGTCTTGCTCAATCCGGAATTCACGAAAGCACGGTCTCGATCCACGTCTTGGCCATCAGGGCATGGCCAGCCAGAGTCGGATGGACTCCGTCGCCCGCCCAGTATTCGGGTGGCGCGTCGGCGATCGCCCGGTCGAACATGGCTTGAAACGGCACGATTGTGCAATCCATCTGTTCAGCAACACGCACACATGCCGCGCGACGCTCATCGAACTCGGGAAACCATCGCTCATTGACCGCGCCGCACCGCAGCACGAACGGTTCGCACACGACAATTCGTGTCTGCGGCAGACTCTCGCGCGTTCGCTTTAACAGTGCCAGCAACTGGGATTCGTAATCGGCAACCGAGCCCTGATAGGCACCGTTTAGTTTGTGCCAGATGTCATTCACTCCAATCAGAATGCTCAACAGATTCGGCTGCAGATCAAGGCAGTCCTGCTGCCAACGCTGATCGAGATCCGGAACTTTATTGCCACTAATACCACGATTGTAGATTCTCAAGTTCTGGTAGGCATGATCTGCCAACAGCCGGCAGGCAATCAAGAAGGCGTAACCCCGGCCAAGACCGCCGACATCATTGGGTTGCGCTGCCTGTCGGTTCCGTCCGGCATCGGTAATCGAATCTCCCTGAAAAAGCACCACACCTTGCTCCGGCAGTGAATATTCGGCCGCCGCCGCACTTTGTTCGAGCCAATTCAGGATCGTCAATCCCGCGCCACTCAATGCGGCTCCGCGAACCAGCGTCCGCCGCGACAGGGTCCAGTCTGCCAAATCATGTGTCATCTTCGTGTTCCCCCAAACCTGCCAATCGAACGCCCAATCCTCACGGGACAGCGAGACTTGATTAGGCTAACCGATTGAGTCGCAGCACGCCAGCGGCGAGGCCGTACGGGAAGAAGCTGCCTGGAAAATGGGGTGTCACTAGCTCTGCTCAGTGTCTTTTTTCGATGTAGCAACGGCACTGGCAGAGCCCAGTGGCACACTCGGGAGCCCGGTTTTTCGTATTTCCAAACACGTTCGAAGACGGCCTGTTGGTTGACGGCGGTTGACACCTGCGATAGGAAATCGCGACGGCGCGACCGAGGTAGGAAAGAACCACGGATTTTACGGAGCGAGCGGATGCAAACGGATGGATCGGTCCGCATCCGTGTGTTCCGTAAACTCCGTGGTTGCTTCTCGATCTGTGGTTTCGCTCGACTTATGCGTAACAACAACACGGCCATTCCCATAACTTAGGCTTGACAGTTTACGGCGACGATTCCGCGTACAGAGCCGATCGCATGGCGGCCGTGAATCTGATAAGGTACAGTCTTTGGAATCTGTCCTTGTGCATAGACAGGAAGTGGAATGTCTGAGCCTGCTCCCACGCCCGACGATCCGCAGCGTCCTGACCCGAGTGCCAATCCTGGATCCCATCAGCAAGTGCAAGTTCCGGGTGTCACCGCGCGGGTGCCCACGTCCATTGGCCACGGAGTGGTGAGCACAGGCGTGATTGTGATGAACGGTCCGCATGCCTTTGTTCTGGACTTCCTGCAGCAGATGGGGGTTCCCACGCATTTGGTCAGCCGAATTGTGCTTCCTCACGGCGTGATCCCACGACTGATTCAGGCCTTGGAGCAGAACTTGGCCAGCTATGAACAGAAATTCGGTCCGCCCATGAAGTTGCCTCGGCCGACCCCGAACGCCAAGCGTCCGACCGTCGAGGAGATCTACGACAACATCAAGATCCCTGATGACCAACTGTCTGGTCGTTTCGCCGAAGGGATCATGATTCGGCATTCCGCGGCGGAATTCTGCTTTGATTTCGTGACGCAGTTTTTCCCCCACGCAGCCGTGTCGAGTCGGGTGTTCATGTCGGCTCCGCACGTGCCACCGCTGTTGGAAGCATTGAAGAATAACTACCAGAAATTCCTGGAGACGATCGCGAAGCAGCAACAACCACCTCAGATACCACCAACGAATCCACCCACGATGCCGGAGGAGGATCCGCCGACGCCGTCGGATTGACGAGATTGTGAAGCCGGCTGGAGACCTCATTTCGTGAAACCACGGATCAAACGGACGTCACGGAAATCCACCGATTTGATCCGTGCAAATCCGTAAGGTCCGTCTCATCCGTGGTTCCTCGATTCCCACCGCTGATTCCTGACTGACGCTCAAAGTCCCTGAGTTTTTGTGATGTCCGAAGACCAGACTCCTACACCCTTAACGATTCAGCAAGTTTGTGTCATTCCCTATCGCAGAACGGATGACCATTTCGAGTTCTGTTTGATCACGTCGTTGAAGAAACGACGCTGGATCTTCCCGAAGGGGATTATCGAACCGGGGGATACGTATGAGGAAAGTGCGTTGAAGGAGGCTCATGAAGAGGCGGGGTTGCATGGTCAACTCGTGGGCCACCCACTCGGACACTTCTTTGATGCGAAGTGGGGTGCAAGATTGATCGTCAAGGTCGTCTTGATGGAGGTGAGTCAGGCGGACGCGAGCTGGCCGGAGACCGAGGTGCGGGAGCGTCAGTGGGTGGACTATGATGCGGCGCACCAATTGCTTGGCCGGCGTGAGCTGAAGAACTTCCTTCAATGCGCCCGAAAGTCGCTCGCAGAAGCCTGATCCGAGCGACAATCCACAGGATCGCTACGATCGTGTCGACAACTCGAATAGTCGAGTTGTGAACTTGCGATTTGCAAAGTAGGTTTTTTCTGGACGAACGCTTGCGTTGCGATCTGTTCCTGGGTGCCTTCGCACATCCCAGCCCGGCCCACCTGCGCACCTTTGCTGAGAAGAAGCTTCGATTCATGGGATCTCCGTGGCTCACCGACCTTGGTGCGGTCCTTGGCGGCCGCCGGAGCCGCTCTTCGCGGAGGGAAATCCATGCTCTTGGGCTGATCCTTCTTGTGTCGGTGCTGGGCATCATGGGATTGCTTTCAACGATTCCGGACTACAAGACGGTCGTCCTCAACCTTTACTTTCTTCCCGTCGCGATCAGTGGTCTTTACCAGGGCAGATACATGGCAGGCGTCACGGCCCTGCTGTGCGTGCTCTCGACAGCAATCACAACGCTATTGGGGACACTGGATCCAGCATCGGCACCCATTACCGTCACGGACGTACTCGGCCTGGGTGTTTGGGCCAGTGTCCTTGGTCTGAGCGCCCTGATCATTGGCACTCTCAGCGACGATCGAAACCGAGAGCTGGCCGAACTGCACGAGTCACACCGAACCGACACGCTATCAGACGCACTTACCGGCGTCGCGAATCGACGCGCGTTCGAATACGAACTGCGAAGGCGACTGACCGAATGGACTCGGCGGCGGACGCCACTTTCACTGACATTTGTCGACGTCGATCACTTCAAGAAGTTTAACGATACGTATGGGCATCGTGCGGGGGATGCCGTGCTTCGCGGAGTCGCCCATCGGTTGAAGGACACGATTCGCGAAACCGACCTTGTCGCGCGTTATGGTGGCGAAGAATTCGCCATCATCATGCCAAACACCGCCCTCGACGTCGCGAAAGAAGTGGCCGAACGTGCTCGCCGTGCCGTTGAATCCAGCCGCTTTCAGTTCGAAGGGATGACATTACGTCTGACCGTCAGCATTGGTGTGGCACAAATCATGTTGAACGAATCGGGGCAGTCCCTGGTTGAACGGGCGGATGCCGCACTCTACACATCCAAACAGACAGGCCGCAACTGCGCCCACGTCCACTGCGGCACATCGTGCGAGCATTTCGGAGCCGCGTTACCCGCTACACCAGTCGATGACAAAGACGGTGTTCACGACCTTTTATCCGACGATGCCTACACCGACAATACAACTCGACTTCCCACGCGAAAGGTCTTCGTCGAAGAGCTGAAGCGACGCCTATCAGAGATCAGGCGGTATGAATCCATGGTTTCGCTCATGCTGATTCAACTCGACGAACTACCGCATCCGAAGCACAAAGTCGACATTCTGGCCGAGAACGTCCGATCCGTCGTCGGCGAATTCATTCGCAATATGATGCGCGACTCAGATCTGGTGACACGCTTCGAACGGAATCAGTTTGCCGTTTTGATGCCATCCACGATGCTGGAAGGCGCGTTCATTCCGGCGGAGCGACTGCGAATCAGTGTTGCCAACTGTCGCACACTGCGGCACAACGGACTCTCATTGAACTTCTCGATCAGCATCGGCCTGACCGTCTCACAACAAGGCGATGATCCGGCGCGAATCCTGCATCGCGCCCAGCAAGCCCTCAAGAGTGCCATCGCGCAGGGAGGCAATCGATCCTGTTATCACGACGGTACAAAGAGCGGGCCGGTCTTCTGTCCGCCCGGCCTAGGTCAACTCAATCCGATGACTGACAACACCTCGAC
>CAZFWV010000168.1:10968-13871 GCA_964522605.1 uncultured Pirellulaceae bacterium | reverse complement strand
CGCACGGCGTGAGCCGGCGGCTCGACGGTCCTCGCCTGACGGCTGCGGGTTAAACGAATCGCCACGAAGTCCTGTTCAGAAACGCCTGCGAAACCAACACTTCTCAACTGCACGACCTTCTCGGGGAAATGACGGAGTGGGTGCAGTCGGAAAGACTTGACTTCGGGGCTTCTGGACAAGACGATTGAACAAGACATTCTTTAGACCGGAGTGACGATGGCTCGCGCGGCTATTGTAAGAAAAATCGTCTGCTTTCAGCTCGCTTTGGCGATGGCCAGTGCGGGAGCGGTACCGGTCTCCGCGGACTGCCCTGGGGCGGCGGGAAGGGTCGGCTCGAGAAAATGCTGCGGAGCCGAGTGCTGTTGTGCGGCACGGGCCGGCGCGAACCGCAGTTGCTGCTCGAAGCCGGTCTTGCCGAGAATCTGCCACTGTTCGGCGGAGCGACAGCAGCCCACACCACCTGCGAATCCGCGAAATTCGGACGAGCGGAGCCTCACTCGGCTCGCGCTGGACGCCGTCGCCGTCCCGATCTTGATTGACGATGACGGGTGCTGCGGCTGGTCCGACATTTCTGCCCGCGGCGGAGCCCTCACCACGCCGAACTCTCAGGCATTGCTCTGTCGTTGGCTGATTTAATGCGTTTCTCGCGCTGATTCTATGCGCGCGTTGCTCGTGTGAGAGTCGGACATTCCACTCTTTCATCACTTTCATTCCGTTTTTGGTTTCCCCCTGGGGCCGGCCCGAACTTCGGCTTGCGCCCGATTTGGCTATGCGGTCGGCCATTTGGTTGACTTGGGAACCCGAACTTCCATATCGAGAGGTCGTTATGAGCGATCCTGATCCAGACATTTCCTCCGCCAAAGCGTCCCCTCCGGTTTCCGATGAATCGAAAGCCGCGACCGATGCTGCCATGACGTCGTCAGGGGCGAGCCGGGCCGAGCGACGTGAAACGCGACGTTGGTGGATCAAAATCCTGCTTCAGCCGCTGATCTTCCTGCTGCTTATTGTTGCATTGCTGATCGGCCTGGGTGTTGCACAGCGAATGGGCTTTCTGGCGACAGACGGGGTGAGCCATCGCACCGTTGAATCAGCGGGTATGGAAGGAGTCACGTACATCTGTCCGATGCTCTGCACACCGCCAAGGGCTGAGCCGGGGCGATGTCCGGTATGTGGGATGGAGCTTGTCCCCTCAACGTCAAGTGGTGGCTCAGCGGCGGACCCGCGGTCCGTCGAGATTGATGTTGCGGCTCGTCGCGTTGCGAACATCCAAACCGCACCGGTGCAGACTCAGTCTGTTGCCAGAACCTTGCGCGTCATCGGGGAACTCCGCTACGACGAAGGGGCGATGAGAACGATCTCGGCCTACGTCGATGGCCGTCTGGATCGGCTCTATGCCGACTACACGGGAGTTCGCGTCCAGCAGGGTGATGATCTGGCGCTGCTTTATTCGCCGCGGCTTTACGCGGGGCAAGTTGAATTGCTGCTTGCCAAGAAAGCCGCGAACAAACGATCAGCGGTCGAGCCGAATTCGATTCTGTCGCCGAATACGGATCTCTACAAAACGGCCAGAGATCGACTTCTTTTGTTAGGTATGACGGAATCGCAGATCGAACAGCTCGAAGCCGCAGGTCAGCCAAGCAATCATTTAAAGCTCTCCGCGCCGATGAGTGGCACCGTCATCGAGAAACTTGCAGTGGAAGGCCAGTACGTCCAGGAAGGAGATGCTATTTATCGCCTCGCCGACCTGTCCACACTATGGCTGATCCTGCAACTGTTTCCGGACGATGCCGCCGCGGTGCGCTACGGACAGAAAGTCACGGCGGAAGTGCAGTCTCTGCCGGGCCGACAGTTCACCGGTCGCGTTGCGTTTATCGATCCACAGGTGGATCCGAAAACTCGTACGGTTGGGGTTCGAGTTGTCATCCCGAACCAAGAAGAAGTTTTGCGTGTTGGAGACTATGCTACGGCCACCATCGAAGTTCCGTTAGGTACTGCGGAGCATGAACTGATCTACGATCCCGAACTGGCGAACAAATGGATCAGTCCGCGCCATCCACACGTGATCGCCGATCGCGCCGGACCGTGCCCGATTTGTGGAATTGAACTCGTTCCGTCTGCCGAATACGGCTTTTCCGCGGAGCCGCTTGCCGGCGAGGAAGTCATGGTGATCCCGCGCAGTGCTGTGCTGATGGCCGGCAATGACAGTCTCGTCTATGTCGAATCAGAACCCGGTCGTTTCGAGATCCGTCCGGTGACTTTGGGGCCACGCTTGACGGACAAGGTGGTGGTTCGCAGTGGAGTGTCTCCCGGCGAGCAAGTGGCGGTCCGCGGGAATTTCTTGATCGATTCCCAGATGCAGTTGGCTGGCAATCCCTCGTTGATTGATCCTGCCAAGGCCGAGCCCAAGATGCAGAAACCGAACCAGGAACAGGACGGCGCGCCAGAGATTGCCGCAGCATTCTCCGAGCTTTCTTCGGCGGATCGACAGCTCGCGGAACAGCAGGTTTTCTGTCCGGTCTCAAAGGAACGGCTGGGTTCGATGGGTGCGCCGCCAAAAGTCGATGTGGCGGGCAAGCCGGTGTTCATCTGCTGCGAAGGCTGCCGGGCGCTACTGCTGACTGATCCCCAGAAGTACCTGGACCAACTGGCGGAACAGCTCAAGGCGAATCCTCCCGCAATGCCGCCCGAAACGCAGCAGGAGGTCGAACGATGATCACGCGAATTCTCGATTTCTGTATTCGCGAACGTCTGGTCATCACGATGGCCTGCCTCGGCATCGTGGCCTATGGATGGTATTCCACGCAGTACGTACCGCTCGATGCGATCCCGAACGTAGGGGAAAACCAGGTGATCGTGTTGACGGAGTGGCCCGGCCGCTCGCCAAAGGATGTGGAAGATCAGAT
>CAZFWV010000168.1:0-10868 GCA_964522605.1 uncultured Pirellulaceae bacterium | reverse complement strand
GCGCTGCAGTCGGTGGACGGTGTCGCGGAAGTTGCTTCGATCGGCGGTTATGTAAAGCAGTATCAGGTTGAAGTCGATCCAGACAAATTGCGATTCCACGACGTGCCGCTGGCGATGGTGATCGATGCAGTACAAGCATCCAACATCGACGTGGGTGCGAAAACGGTAGAGTCGGGCGGCATGGAATTTCTCGTTCGAGGAAAAGGCTTCATTGGCTCGGGCAAGTCCGAACAACAGACGCTGCAACAGATCGAGGATACGGTTGTTCTTACGCGCGACGGAGTGCCCGTCCGTGTGCGCGATGTGGCTCATGTTCAAACCGGCCCCGCCTTCCGTGATGGAGCGCTGGATTACAACGGTCGTGAAGCGGTAGGTGGTGTCGTCGTGATGCGTTATCGCGAGAACCCGCGAGACGTGATCGATCGAGTTAAGGCCAAGCTGGAATCGCTCCAGCCCGAACTCGGCGGGATCAAAGTGCATGCCGTCTACGACCGAACGCTGCTGATCGATGAAACGGTTGCTACCTTAACCAGCGCGATTGGACAGGAAACCTTGATCACGATCGTCGTGATGCTACTCTTTCTGCTTCACGTTCGCGCCAGCATTGTGATTGCCATTACGTTGCCGATGGCGGTCCTGATGGCGTTCATTGGAATGAAGGTATTTCGCGTTGATGCCAACATCATGTCGTTGGCGGGAATCGCGATTGCGGTTGGTACGATGGTCGACATGGGTATCATCGTGCTGGAGAACATCTACGGTGCTCTGTCGGAGTGGGAAGCGAAAGGAGCACCGGGTGGGGCGAAGCGTCGACTGGTCGTCATCCGAGAGGCAGCTTCCGAAGTTGTCCCCGCGGTGATTACGGCGGTCAGCACAACGATTGTGAGTTTTTTGCCCGTGTTCTTTCTCACCGGCCGAGATCACAAGCTGTTTGCCCCGCTGGCTTGGACGAAGACTTTTGCCCTGACGGCCAGTCTGATCGTGGCCGTGATGGTCGTCCCCATGCTCTGCCGGATCTTCCTGCGAAGTTCTCGACTGCCCCGCTGGACCAGTTGGTTTGCGGCGACAGGAGCAGCGGGGTTGGCCGCTGCGCTTTGTTTCTTCGTGTGGCGCGATCTGATGGAGAAGTGGATCGGTCTGCCGATCGGTTGGTCTGTTGGCCTTTCGATTTTGCTGGGAGCCGTACTCGGGTGGGTCCTGACCCGCGAGAAAATTCGCCCGATTGATGAGAACCCGGTCAGTCGTGGCTTGCGCTGGCTTTACGGTGGCCGTCTGCGCTTCGCGCTGAATCACAAGGTGTTCATGCTCTCCTTCCCAGCGACGATCGTGGTGCTTGGCTTTGGGGCATGGTTCGGACTGCCCACCGTGCTGCGACCGGTTGAGTGGGTTGCGCTGCAGCTGGGGGCGGATCTGAACCGCGTACCGGGCTACGTGCAAACGAAGCATCTGTTTACTGGTTTGAAGTCAGATGACTGGATCGCACTGGATGAAGGCACGTGGTTTTACATGCCCAGCCTGTATCCCGCGGCCAGTTTCAACCAGGCGATGGAAGTGCTTCAGACGCAGGATCAATTGATCAAGCAGATTCCCGAGGTCTCCGAGGTGCTTGGCAAGATTGGACGAGCCCAATCGGCACTCGACCCTGCGCCCGTGGGTATGATCGAGACCTATGTGATGCTCAAGCCTCGCGAGCAATGGCGTCCCGGGGCGACAGAGCGGTCGATCTGGGATGAAATCAATCAGGTCGCGACGTTGCCGGGCGTCACCCCCGCTTCACCGTTGCAACCGATCGAAGGCCGCGTGGTGATGTTGCAGGCCGGGATTAAAGCCTCGATGGCCATTCGGATTTACGGCAATAGCCTGGATGGTTTGGCTAAGGCTGCCACGGCGGTTGCCGAACAGCTGAAACAGAATCCCCTGGTGAACGCATCCACGGTGAACCCCGATATCGTGATGGGAAAGCCCTATTACGAGTTCGAAGTCGACCGCGAAGAAGCGGCGCGCTACGGAATGACGACCATGATGGTCAACCAGATTGTCTCCGCGGGTCTGGGAGGTGTTGATGTCACGACAACGGTGGAAGGTCGCGAACGATATCCTATCCAGATTCGCTTTCGACGCGACCTGCGCGAGCGGATCGATGAATTGCCCGAGATTCCCGTTGTGACTGACACGGGAGAAGTGGTACCGCTGAAACGGTTGGCCGACGTTACGACAACCTGGGGACCCGGCATGATCAGCAGCGAGGATTCGCGCCTGGTTGCCCACGTGATGTTTTCGCCCTCCGCCCGTGCCGGTGACCTGGAAACGGTGCGCGGTGTTGTGCAGGCGCTCAATGAGGCACGTCAGGACGGCCGCCTTCAGTTTCCTGCCGGCGACTTTGAATTGCAGCCGGTAGGCTCGTTTCAGAACCAGATCGAGGCGAATCGGCGGCTGATGTGGATCATTCCGCTCGTTGTTCTGATCAACTTCCTGTTGGTCTATCTGGAGTTCCGTAACGTGCCCATCTCCTTGGCTGTATTCACCGGGGTACCGGTTTCGTTCGCCGGAGGCATGGTCCTCGTCGCCGCGATGGGAGTCGAACTCAATACGGCCGTCTGGGTCGGTTTCATCGCGACCTTTGGCTTGGCCCAAGATGACGGCGTCGTCATGGCAACCTATATTCGGCAACTGCTCCGCCGCCGGACGATTCGTACGGTCGAAGATCTTCGCAATACGGTTTACGAAGCTGGCGTCAAACGCATTCGTCCCTGCATGATGACGACCATAACGACCTTGGTCGCCTTGATGCCCGTCATTGTTTCAACGGGGCGCGGTGCCGACGTCGCCCGCGCGATGGCATGGCCCGTGTTGGGTGGTATGCTCGTCGAACCGTTCGCGTCATTTATCGTACCGACGCTGTACTGCGCTTTTCTTGAATTCAAGATGCGCGCAGGTCTGTCTGACGAAATCTGGCAAGAGGAGAATGACGCGTCCGCCCACTCCCCCGCGGAGGTCGATCCGCTGGCCGCATGATCGCCTGCCTGCATTGTGCAGAATCTGAAAGAGGCAGCTTGGAAGTTGCATGTAGCCGAATTCGTGAGAATTCGGAGGCTGTGCGATTGGGTTCCCCCTACGAGACCCTTCCGAATTCTCACGAATTTGGCTACGAACTGACGAATTCTCAGCTTTACAACTGACGCTTCGGGTTGAGATTTCACGGGCATTCCGCACATCGGAGATTTCGGAAACTGGCTCGTGGAATTCCTATGGAGCGACAAGTGCGAATGCGCGGATCGCCGATCAGATCGCGAATTCGGTTTCGATTTCTCGCAAAAGCAGTTACAGTAAGGGATGATGGGGCGATGGCGGAACGGAATGGAGATGGGGCATGCGAGGGCGGCGTCAGAGGCGACGGGGTCAACGGAATCGATGGCGGCAGTGCGAACGGCTCGAGCCACGAATGCTACTTACGGGATTCACGGCCTATAACGGCTTGTTTCCGAGTGGCGTTACGCACGACAACACGACGTTCTATGCGGACATGGCCGGCCACGATGCGGCAGGACCGCTGATTGACGTCGCGACCGGCGAGGAAACGGATGTTCTTCTCACCACGTCGCAAGTTGGTGTGCACTTTGGCGGAAATGGTTCCAATCCGGCTCCGGGTACCGATGCCCATGAGATCTTCGATGGGTATGTCGATCTGACGGCCGGTGCGGAACGAAGTCTCGAGATTGAATCGAATGACGCGTATCAGTACACGTTTGAAAACCTCGATGCCGGGGCGACGTACGATTTCGCGGGTACTGCAATTCGCGGCAATTCCGGCTACACCAATCGCTGGACTTTGATCGAAATTCAGGGGGCCGAGTCCTATATGCCGGCCCACAGCAGTGGGATTGGCGTCGTCGTTGCGGGATTGCCGCCAAGCCAGGTCGCCATCTGGACCGGCGATAATTCCTCGGCGGATCAGGGTTATGTTGCGCAATGGCTCGAAATTGACCCCGGAGACGATGGCATTTTCCACGTCGTCTCCACGCAATATCGTGGCCCCGTTCCGACATCCATCAACAGCAGCGGCGTCGCGGATGGCAGCAAAGGATACGGACTGGCGGCGGTTCGCTTGATTGAGAACGTTCCGGCCGGACCGCCCGGCGTGGAGAATGTCGCGGCCAGCGACGTGATGGCGTTCCAGGCGACTCTGGGCGGCCGAATCACGACAACCGGAGGCCAGGTGCCTGAGGTCAAGATTTACTACGGCACAACGGACGGTGGAACGAATGTCAATGCCTGGCAACATGTCTTGGATCTGGGGAACAAGAGTCGCGATTTCTCCGAGATTGTGGACGGACTAGCATCGGGTGTGACGTACTACTACCGCGCGTTTGCCGAGAATTCGCTCGGGAATGCCTGGGCACCGTCGAGTGAAACGTTCACGACTCTTGCGGCGCGTCCGCCGTCCATTGAAAACCTGCCGGCAGACAGTGTGGGGGCCTTCGCCGCGGTGCTTTCCGGGCAGGTTGTCGACACTGGGAACGATCTGCCTTTGGTCACAGTGTACTATGGCCGGTCCGATGGAGGGACAAACGCAGCGGCTTGGGACCATGCCATCGAACTGGGCATTCAGTCCGGTGCGTACACCGCTTCGATTCTCGGGCTCGATCCGCTTACAGAGTACTACTTCACGGCGCACGCGCAGAATGCGCTCGGCAGCGATTGGGCGTCCGACTCGCTCTCCTTCATCACGACGGAAATGCCTCCGTTGCAGATCAACGAGTTCATGGCGGACAACGCAACGACGTTGACGACGCGCGTGCGCAGCAGCACGGATCAGCCGTTTCGCGGCGACACACTGACGCCCGACTGGATTGAGCTTCACAATCCGACGGGGCAGGTTGCCGATCTGGGGGGCTATTACCTTACGGACGATCTGGACGATCCCCAGCGGTGGCGCATTCCTGCCGGGACGTGGATTCCCGCGGGTGGGTATCTCGTCATCTTTGCATCCGGTCTGGATCTTCACGATGCTCGGCTCGACGAACGAGGATCCCTGCACACAAACTTCGAATTGAACGGCAGTCGCGGCGAAGACCTGGCTTTGATGGATGCCTCAGGCGAGGTTGTCTTTGCACTGACGGATACACCCCTCCAGAGTGAAGACATCTCTTATGGCATTGATGTTTCCGGCACTCCGCGGTTCTTTGGCGTTCCCACACCGGGATCGAGCAATGCCAACGATCGACCTCAGGCACCGCAAGTGAGCCGCCCAAGTACAACCTTCACCGGGTCGATCCAGGTCGAATTGACAGCCGCGCTATCGACCCAAACGATTCATTACACGCTGAATGAACAGATTCCTACTCCTTCTTCACCGGTCTACGATGGACCATTGACGATCTCGTCGACGTCGCAGTTGCGCGCGATTGCTGTTTCGCCGGATGGGAAATCCAGTGTGGTTGTCAGCGAGACCTACGTGCAGTTGTCATCGGACGTGCTGAACGAAAGCTCAAACTTGCCGCTGCTGATCGTGGAGTCTTTTGGAGACGGCGTGCCGGGTTCCACTTTCGGCGACGTCTTCGTCGGACTGATCGAGCCGGGCGAAACGGGCCGCAGCAGGTTGAGCGATCCATTTAATCTGGCGACACGCGCCGGGATCCATGTGCGCGGATCGAGTTCTTCCGGCTTTGCGAAGAAGCAATACCGCGTCGAATTCTGGGACGAACAGAACGAAGATCAGAAGCTGGAAGTCCTCGGTCTGCCACGCGAGGCGGATTGGATTTTTTACGGTCCAGGACCTTACGACCGCGTGTTGATCAGCAACCCGTTGATGTTTGATCTGAGTAACCAGATCGGCCGATACGCAACACGCACACGCTGGGTCGAAATGTACCTGAATGCGAACGGAGGCACCGTGAGTGCCTCGGATTATGTGGGAGTCTACGCGATCGTTGAAGTCGTGGAGCAGGGGGATGACCGAGTTGACGTTGAGCGGCTGACAACGGGCGCTGGCGGATTGCCGGTCGAAGGAGGCTTCGTCTGGAAAAATGATCGGGGCAGCGCCTACGTGGACCCGGAACAAACGACAGCGGCCCAACGCAGCTATATCGACGGGTGGATCAATGGATTGGCCGCTGCGGCAGCCGGTCCCAATTTTCGGGATCCAAATCTTGGGTACGCCAAATATGCCGACGTGGATTCGTTCATCGATCACAATATCCTGAATCTGCTGTCGATGAACGTGGACGCTTTGCGCCTGAGCTCGTATTACTACAAATCGGCCGACGGGAAGTTGGAAGCAGGACCGATTTGGGACTTCGATCGTTCGTTGGATTCGACCGACGGACGAGATAATAATCCACGAACCTGGTTTGGGACGGGAGATTCCACTCGCTATTTCGATGATAGCGATCGAGTTATGTCCTGGTGGCCAGACATGTTCCAGGATCCCGATTTTGTGCAGCGGTATATCGATCGCTGGGCCGAATTGCGACAGCACGAATTTCACCTGGACAATCTGAACGCAACGATCGACGCGCATGCAGCAGAATTGGCGGAAGCTGCTCCCCGCGACTATCGGCGTTGGTCCTCATCCCGCTATGGCGATTTCGCGGGTGAAATTCGTCACCTGAAGGATTGGCTGCGGCAGCGAGTCGAATGGATTGATTCGCAATGGCTCGCGGCGCCGCAATTCAATCTGTCGACGCCCCACGTTCCGGTGGGAACGACCGTTTCCTTGAGCACTTCGCGAGGGCAGGTCTACTACACGCTCGATGGTTCGGACCCGCGGGGAGAAAACGGAGCCATCAGCTCCAACGCGCGACGGGCAACCGGCCCCATCCCAATCAACGGGTTTACTCGCATCGTGGCCCGAGTGTTTCAGCAAAACTATGGCCCGACGACTCAGGGATACATTCCGTCCGGTGACGATTGGTCAGCACCCGCGGTTGGAGTTTACTACAACGATCCTCCTGCATCGGTAGGCAATCTAGCCATCAGCGAGATCCATTATCATCCGCCGGCGCCATCCGCGGAGGAAGAAGCAGCGGGGTTCGATGATGCGGATGATTTTGAGTTCATCGAGTTGGTCAACCCAAGTGACCAGAACGTGGTTTTGACCGGCGCTCAACTCGTCGCGATCGATCAGGATGGTCAGGCGGAGGGAATCGAATTTGATTTCTCGACCAGCCCGATCGTGATGTTGGCTCCCCAGGAACGCATTCTGGTTGTTGAGGATCTCGAGGCATTTCGGCTGCGGTACGGTGATGGTCTGCCCGTCGCGGGACAATGGAATGGTGGGCTGCAGAACAGCGGCGAGCAACTGACGCTTCTCGCGGGTGATGGTTCGGTCATTCAGCAGTTTTCCTATCGCGATGACGGTTTTTGGCCCTCACGGGCGGATGGCGTGGGGAGTTCACTCGAGACTCGGAATCCGCTCGGCAATCCTGGCGATCCCCACAATTGGCAAGCCAGCGTCGATTTCGGAGGTACGCCCGGCGAAGGTCCGACTGCGCCGGTCGGGATCGTCATCAATGAAATCCTGGCGCACACCGATCCGCCGATGACTCCTTCCGACTCCATCGAACTTGTGAATGCAACCTCCGCGACAGTTGATCTGAGCGGCTGGTATTTGAGCGACTCCGATCAGCGGTTCCTCAAGTTTCGTATTCCGAACGGAACGGTGCTGGAACCGGGCCAGTACCTGGTTTTCGATGAGGATGATTTCAATCCGACGCCTGAAAACCCTCAATCCAATCACTTTGCATTGAGTAGCGCACGAGGAGACGATGTTTGGTTGGTGATTCCCAACGGAACTGGTGGAGTGGATCAGTTTGTCGATGAAGTCCACTTTCCGGCGACCCCCAATGGCGAATCGATGGGACGATTGCCGAATGCTTCCGGCGATCTGGTGCCGTTGTTGCAGAGAAGCCTCGGTGCAGCGAACGGAGATCCCCGAGTGGGACCGATCCTGATAAGCGAATTGAACTATAACCCAGGTCCGCCTTCGGCCGAGGCTTCGACAATCGATCCGCAAGTGACCGCAGATGATTTGGAGTTCGTTGAAATCGCGAATCCGACCGCCGCGATCATCGATTTGACCGAATGGCGACTTCGCGGCGGAGTGGATTACGATTTTGAGACCGGCACCTATCTGCCTGCAGGCGGCACGCTGGTTGTCATCCCGTTCAACCCCGGGAAACCGGAAAACGAAAGCCGATTGGCTGCCTTTCGCGCCCATTACGGAATGGATCCGACGATCCCCTTGGTGGGAGGTTATTCAGGGCAGTTGCGCGACTCAGGAGAATCGGTTCGTCTGCAGCGTCCTGATGATCCGCCTGCAGAGGACCCCCTGTTTGTTCCGCGTCTGCTCGAAGATCAGGTAGTGTATGAACCGGGTCAGCCCTGGCCCGACGCGAACGGAACCGGGCGTTCACTGACGCGCAGTCTGACAACGGGCTATGGAGGTTTTCCAGCAAGCTGGCAAGCCGTCCAGCCATCGCCAGGACGTTCGGTTCAAGCGGGCGATACGAATGGAGATGGACAAATCAACGCCGAAGATGTGGATACCGTATGCGATGGAATCCAACGGGGTGACCCGGCGTTCGATTTCAACTCGGACAGTGTCGTTGACCGAAGCGATCTCAACTACTTCGTCGAATCGATTCTCTACACCTCAGCCGGCGATGCGAACGTCGACGGGCAGTTCGATACATCGGACCTCGTGCAGGTCTTGCAGGCTGGTGAGTACGAGGATGGTGTCGTCGGGAATTCAACCTGGGCGGGAGGCGATTGGAATTGTGATCGTGAATTCGACACGGCAGACCTGGTCGCTGCCCTGCAGACGGGGCGCTACGAGACCGCAGCGTCCGTTGGGGTCGAAGCTGGACCTGCAATCCGCTCAGTGGATACGGTGAACGGACAGGCGGCAGACACCGCGGAATCCGACGTTGCAGCGTTGCACACACGGACACTCCGTGGCTTAGCATCATCCGACCGTCCAGATCGAGGATTCCTGGCCCATCGGTCCCAGGATCAATCGAATCGTCATGCGACGACCGAAACTTGGCAGATCACGCACCAACGACGGGATGAGGGCGAAACCACTCGAAGAGGTCGGCAGAGATGGCTTCCGTTCCAGATTCGTGAACGGATTTTCGATCGGTATACTTGCCGCGATGAATCGCTGGAAGATCTCTCGCGCGACGCTGGAGCTGACTGGCGGGGATCGCTGGATGAGCTCGATCTATAGCCGTCCATAGATGTGGCTTTATTTCATGACATCGGCGATCGCGGTCTTCAGCACAGTCTCCGAACTGGGTGCGACTCTTGATGCGCCCGGGCTGGCCTCGTAGCCACCCTGGGCGTAGTGTTCTTCGAGGCAAATGTATCCGGTCGCATAATCCCCGTACGCGGCCACCGCGACGAATTCCTCAGGATTCTGCTGCTGTGCCCAGAGCTGGTACTCGACCACCGCCTCGCCGGGCAACAGCAAGATCCGCGCCTTCCCGAGGTGCAGGCAACTGACTTGGACACCGTTCTGATTCTTGCAGCGTCGGAGCCAAGCAAGGTCGGTCGCCGCAGAGCCTCGTTGCGTACTGTTGCGCGTTGTGTCGTCGAGAACCGTCAGCAGTTGTTTCTCATCCAAGTGCGGAGCGGGCGGAAGGACGACCGCTTGCGTTCTCCATGACACGTCCGCACTGCGAATCGGTTGCTGGTCTGTCGCGACCCAGGCAGCAGCCATGCCATTGGCCAGGCGTTGCGCCAGAATCTGGCGGTTTTCGGGCGAGCCGTCGTTGTACTTGCCCGCTCCGATGTTTCCTCCCGCACCAGTGAAATGAACGTGCAAGAGTCCGTTCAGGGTGACCTGGCGAAGATACCTCGCCATTCCAGGAAAATCAGGATTGGCGATTCCTCGACGATAATAGCTTTGAGGATGAGTGGCATAAAACGTCATCACGACCAGGGGACGGTCTTCCTGCCAGAAGCTGATTGTCTTGACCAGGGGATCGATCGTACCCTCGGGTTCGGCACGTAAGGCGGGATCGGCGCAGGCGGTATAGCGTGTTGCGCGGACCTTACCGTCTTCTCCGAGGATCCGCCGGTTGGATGCGACTTGTTCGACGGGAGCCTGACCCAATCCAATGTGGGTCACGGGGGTTGAGTTTTCTTTGGCCGCCCGAGCGGCGTCGGCGACGCGTGAGATTGTCTGCTTGGCAAATGGGACATCAAACAGCAAGCCCCCCATGCCGCGCGCCGCGAGGATCGCTTCTGCCGAGAAATCGCAAAATGGCGCGTCATGTTGATGAACCGCGTGGACGGACACTCGATCCGCGCTCGTCCCCACGGCTTCCGCGATCGCCTCACGCCACATCTGATGTCCGTCGTTCGCAATTCCGATCCAGTCGACAGAGCAGAGCACAATAGGAGCGTCCGCACCGGTCAGGACAATTCCACTTGCGCGCAGCGACATCGCGACACCATCACACGGATCGTATGCGAGTGGACTACCCACAGGCGGCGATACATCAATGTCAAAAACTCCCAAGCGAAGTTCCTCGGTCTGCTCTGCGCAGGCGAAGTGAGTTGCCATCAAGATCGTCAGAATGGAGAGCCACTTGGTCATGCATCACCTGCCTGCGTTGTACTGTTCATGCACGAGAATGAAATCGTTCGGACGCCGGCAGGCCATTGTGATTGTTTGACCATTGATTGTGAAGTACATTGAGTGCCTCCAGGGGCGACCCAAACAACTTTGGCGATTCCGGGAGGGCGAGGCTCCTGCCGAGCCGTGAATCGTGTCGAGATCCGCCGCTCGGTAGGCGCCTCGTCCTGGGCTGATGAAAGTGCTTTCGACTCGGAGGCATGGGAAGTCCTGGCAGGCAATGAAC
>CAZFWV010000167.1:0-13889 GCA_964522605.1 uncultured Pirellulaceae bacterium | reverse complement strand
CAGATGATGCATGCACAACATCTGGTGGCTCGCTAAGACTTTTTCAGCAGTCTCGAAACGGGGCGAGGGGAGCCAGAGTGGATCGGGTCGGCTACGGACGAGCCTGTGAGATTTTCAACAGCCCAGGCTCGCCCTCCCGGAATTGCCAAAGCGCAGTGTTTGCGTCCTCCCGCAGCGATACTGCCCGGCCGGGGGGCCTTTCACCGACCGAAAGCTTGCTCATTTGGCACAGACCGCGCATCATAGGGTTTAGGCGACAATCCTTCCATGATGCTAGTCAAACTCGGGTGCGATTCACCCGGTTCAATCGGAACAGAACAGGTCTTCTCTCCCTTACGGCTTGGGCTGCGCGCCGAGGCTGTTTCTATTTCTTAGCATGGGTAAGTCGATGCGGCGACGAAGGAAACGAATGCGGCGACGTGGTCCGGAACGACGTTTGTTGTCGGAAACGCTCGAGGCGCGTCAGCTTCTGGCCGGAGACTTGATCATCTCCGAATTCATGGCGCGCAATACCACGACTCTGGTCGATGAGGACGGCGACTATTCGGACTGGATCGAGGTCTACAACCAGGGCGACCAGGACATCTCGTTGGACGGCTGGCACCTGACAGACGACGAGAATGAATTGGATAAATGGTCGTTCCCCGATCAAATCCTGCCGGCGGGCAACTTCTTGCTGGTCCGAGCTTCCGGCAAGGACCGAACGATCCCCGGCAGCGAGTTGCACACGAACTTCAAAATCTCTGGAGATGGCGAGCTTCTGGCCCTGACCCAGGATGCCCCCACGCAACAGGATCCGCAGCATATTGAGATTGTTACGCAATTCAACGTGGCATTCCCCACGCGTGCGGAGGATGTTTCGTACGGCATTGGCCAGAGCGTGACGGTCGATTCTCTAGTCGAGGCCGGAGAAAACGCTCGCTACCTGCTACCGACCAATGGCACGCTGGGAACCAGCTGGACTGCAGTCGGCTTCAACGACACCGCGTGGCCGCAAGGCACGAATGCGATCGGTTACCAGCGTGCCGTACCCGGTTTCACCGTCCAGGATGCCCATTCCACGGGTACGATCACGAACATTGCCGGAGCGGAATCTCTGCTGAATGGCAACGGGGTCGCGAGTGAGACGACCGTGATTGCTCCCCTCGTCAACTTCTGGGATCCCGGCGGAGGAGGGGCAGTCGGCAATTTTGGCGATCCCGCGCTCTTTCCGAATGATTCGCCGTCAGACGACAACGATTTCGCGATTCGTGCCACCGGAACGGTCATCATTCCGTCGGCCGGAACCTGGACCTTTGGCACAAACAGCGACGATGGATTGCGACTGCGGATCGGCGGACAAACGGTCATCAACGACGATGCGCTTCACGGTCCGGAAAACCGTTTCGGGCAGGTCAATCTGACCGCTGGGCCTCATTCACTGGAGCTCATCTTTTTCGAACGGGGAGGCGGCGCGGAAGTCGAACTATTCGCCGCAAAGGGATCCTATACGACTTTTAACGTGAGTGCGTTCGATCTGGTCGGCGATGTAGCCAACGGTGGGCTGGCGGTTGAGACGATTCCGGGCAGCATCGAAGCCAGCTCGGGCTACGGCAGTGTGATCGAGACCGATGTCCTGTCCACGATGTATGACACAACCCCCGGCGCTTATGTGCGGATTCCCTTCCTCACTTTCAATCCGGAACAATTGGAATCGCTCACCCTTCGAATGCGCTACGATGACGGCTACGTCGCCTATTTGAACGGCGTGGAAATCGCGCGTCGTAATGCGCCCACGCCGGCGGCTTACAACTCGACGGCCAACTCGGATCGTCGTGACAGCGACGCGCTGCTGATCGAAGACGTCGATATTTCGCAGCACATCGGGCTGCTGAACTCCAGCTCGTTGAATGTCTTAGCCATCCATGGCCTGAACGATGCTGTCGACAGTGAGGAGTTTCTTCTTGTCGCGGAACTGGCCGAGATCACGGTCAATGACAGCGCCCCGGTTTACTTCCTGGATCCGACGCCCGGCAGTTTCAATTCGGCCATTGGCGTGGAAGGCTTCTTGATTGACGAAATCTCATTTAGTCACCCTCATGGTTTCTACGATACGGCCTTTTCGCTTTCGATTGATGCCGCAACCGATGGGACCACCGTCCGATATACGCTCGATGGGACGGAACCGACGGAAACGAACGGAGTTCTCTATTCGGGTCCGATCAGCATCAACAAAACCTCCACGATTCGGGCGCGCGCCTTCAAGGATGGTTTGGATCCCTCGAATGTCGGGACCGCCACCTTCCTGTTTCTTAATGATGTGATCCGGCAGTCGCCCACCGGGGCTGCGCCGACCGGCTGGCCAACCGCACTGAATATCAATGGGCAAGAACTGAATTACGGAATGGATCCCGACATCGTGAACAACGGCACCTGGGGACCGCAACTGGAAGCGGCACTCAAGCAGGTTCCTACGATGTCGATCGTGATGAACATCGACGATCTGCTCAGCTCAAGCACCGGAATTTACACGCATGCCGGCAACCATGGCCGCGCCTGGGAACGGCCCGTCTCGCTGGAACTGATCAATCCGGATGGCTCGGAAGGTTTTTCGGTCAACGCGGGCCTGCGAATTCGTGGTGGGTACAGCCGCAGTGGAAGCAATCCGAAACACGCCTTTCGTTTCTTCTTCCGCGATGAGTACGGCGCAGGCAAGCTCAACTTCCCGCTCTTTGGCAATGAGGGCGTTGATGAGTTCGACAGTGTCGATCTGCGAACAACGCAGAATTACAGCTGGGCATTCGGCGGCGACGGGCGAAACGCATTCGTTCGCGATGTCTTTTCGCGCGACCTGCAGCGTGATATGGGCCAACCGTATACGCGCAGTCGATACTATCATCTGTACATCAACGGTCAGTACTGGGGCCTGTTCCAGACCCAGGAGCGTGCCGAGGCCTCTTATGCCGCCAGCTACTTCGGTGGCAATCCGGAAGACTACGACGTCGTCAAGTCGGCCGGCTCCAGCGGTGGTTATCAAAACGAAGCCACCGACGGGAATATGGAAGCGTATCAGCGGCTGGCCAATTACTTCTATCAGGCGGGAGGACTGAGCGACTCGAAGATCAACGACTACTGGCGTGCTCAGGGCATGAATCCGGATGGCACGCGTAACCCCGCGTACGAACGGCTGCTCGACGTCGACAATCTGATCGACTACATGATCATCACGTATTACACGAGTGACGCCGATGGCCCCGGATCGAAGTTCACGCGTCCACGAGTGAACAACTACTTTGGAATCTTCAATCGTGAAAATCCGGACGGCTTTAAGTTCTTTGAGCATGACTCGGAACATTCGCTCGATACGGGCAACGCTGCCGGTGCGAACTATGACATGGTCAACCCGTTGACGGACGGGGGCTCGCAGTTCATCTACTTCAACCCGCACTGGATGCACGAACGACTGGCGGAGACGAATTCCGAATACCGCCAACGATTCGCCGATCGCGTCTACGAGGTCATGTTCAACGATGGCGTGTTGACGCCCGAGAATGCCAAGGCACTGATCGATGCGCGTGCCGCGGAGTTCGATCTGGCGATCATCGCCGAATCCGCACGCTGGGGCGATTCCAAACGCTCCAGTCCGTTGACCAAGAACGACTGGAACAACGCAGTCAACTCGGTCCGCAGTTTCATCGACAACCGAATCCCGACGGTGATGAATCAATTGCGTGGGATCGGCTGGTATCCGGACAGCGATCCGCCAATCTTCACCGTGAACGGAGCACCCTCCAGCGGCGAGCGACTGGAAGATGGTGACGAAATCTCTCTCTTCACAACAGGAACCACAACCTACACATCGATTGTCCCCCCCGGTTCGACTTGGAAGTACCTGGACAACGGTTCCAATCAAGGCACCGCCTGGCGGACCACAGCCTACAACGACTCGAGTTGGTCCTCCGGGCCCGCGGAGTTGGGTTATGGAGACGGTGATGAAAACACGGTGATCGGTTTCGGTCCGAATTCAGGTGACAAGTACCCCACGACCTATTTCCGAAAGACGTTTAACGTCGCCAACGTTTCGGCCTATCAGACGCTTCGGCTGCGTCTGAAACGGGATGACGGAGCGATTGTCTACCTGAACGGTCAGGAGATTGCCCGCAGCAACATGCCGGGTGGAACGGTGAATTACGATGATTACGCCAGTTCGGCCATCGGTGGCGGGGAGGAAACGACGTTCTTCGAATTCGAGGTCGACATCTCCTTACTCAAGACGGGCGAAAACCTGCTGGCCGTCGAAGTTCATCAAGGCAATGCCTCGAGCAGCGATCTGACGTTTGACCTCGAGTTGCAGGGGGGCAGCTTCAACGTCGGCAGCTCGAATATCTACTACACTCTCGATGGTTCCGATCCACGCGATGCCGGAGGCGGAATCAGTCCCCAGGCGATCAACTTCGATAACGTGCCGCTCACCCTGGACCGCACCACGATTCTGAAAGCGCGCGTCCGCAACGGATCCGAGTGGAGCGCGCTGAATGTCGCCGAGTTCCTCGTCGATCCGCCTGCCACCGCGGGCACGCTGGCGATCACCGAAATCAACTACAATCCCTACGCTCCGTTGCCCCAGTTTGGCGACGCCGCGTTGGACAATGACGAATTCGAGTATATCGAGTTAGCCAACATCAGCGACCAGCGGATCGACTTGACGGATGTCGCGTTTGTGACCGCTCTCAACGGCGAGAATCTGGAGGGCTTCGAGTTTCGCTTCGCCACCCAGACGCTGGAACCCAACGAGCGAATTGTCGTGGTGAAGAACCGCACGGCCTTTGCTTCCCGATATGGGAGCGAAGTACGCATCGCGGAACGAGCTGGCGTCGCACCCGGCGTGGGAGAATTCGACGGCGGGCTCAGCAATGGCGGGGAACTGTTGACCCTGGTCGATGCCAATGGGCAGGTCATCCAACAGTTTGAATACGATGACGGCGGAAAGTGGCCGGGCCGCGCGGATGGCAGCGGATCGACGCTGGAAGTCGTCGACGTCCAAGCAGATTATGGTCAGCCCGGAAACTGGCGCAGCAGCACCGAATTCGGCGGAACACCCGGCGCAATCGGCCTGGGACCCGTGAATGACGTCGTGATTAACGAAATCCTGACTCATACGGATCTGCCCGAGATCGATGCGATTGAATTGCTGAATACGACGAACCAGCCGATCGATCTCGGTGGATGGTACATCAGCGACAGCGGCGATAATTATTTCCGCTATCAGATCAGCACCACCAACAGCGTGCTGCCGGCCGGTGGTTATCGTGTGTTCGATGAGAATCAACTCGGTTTCGGATTTCGCGGACAGTCTTCTGACGACGCGTGGTTGATCGCTGCCGACTCCTCCGGGAAGCCGACACGATTCATGGATCATGCGGAATTCAGCGCCACCCAGAACGGTGTCTCACTCGGCCGATGGCCGAATGGTTCTGGAAAGCTCTTCCCGATGGTGTCGAAGTCCTTCGATGCCCCGAACCCGGGTCCCTTCTTCGATGATGTTGTTTTGGGCGAGTTGCATTACCATGCGGCCGAGCCGCCCGAGGGAAGCACTATTACGCGGGACGAATTGGACTTCGTGGAAATCTACAACCGCTCCGTTAGCAACGTCGACATCGGCGACTGGCGGCTGGACAATGCCGTGGACTTCCCATTCCCGACCGGCACGATCCTGACCGCTGGCGAGCGTGTTGTCGTCGTCGGCTTCGATCCAGCGACAGCAACGACCCAGGCGGCTGAGTTCCGCCAGATCCACGGAATGAACGCGCAGGCGCGCTTGTTTGGACCCTACACAGGCCAACTCGACAATGGGGGTGAAGAAGTCCAATTCGAACGCCCCGAAGATCCTGCGCAACTCGACGTGACAGGATTCGTGCTGGTCGATCGAGTGGACTACAGCGATGAGGCGCCCTGGCCCGCGGCAGCGGATGGACTGGGCAAGTCGCTCCATCGAAACATGCCGGTGGAATACGGTGATTTTGCCGGCAGCTGGACCGCCGCCGATCCCTCGCCCGGCAGCGCGATGACGACCACGAATTCCGATCCCGTCGCCGGGAACGATCAGTACACTGTCGCAGAGGGTGGTACGCTCAATCGTACAGCGCCCGGCGTCCTGCAGAATGACTCCGACCCCGACAACGATCTGCTCGCCGCGTCACTGCTCACCGGGCCGCAATTTGGTCAACTGACCTTAAATTCCGATGGATCCTTCACGTACGTTCACGACGCTGGTGAAAGTCGCAGCGATTCGTTTACCTACCGCGTCCAGGATGGTCGTGGAGGCATCGCCAGTGCGACTGTGGCGATTACAGTCACACCGGTCAACGATCCACCGATCGCACGCGATGATTCGTACTCGCTGAACGAAGGCGCTCAACTGATCATCTCCGCGCCGGGGCTCCTGGCGAACGATCGAGATGACGACGGAGACTCACTCACGAGCGTCCTGGTGACCCCACCGCAACACGGGACGGTCTCGGTCCAATCGAATGGCAGTTTCATCTACACGCACAATGGCAGCCAGACTCTTTCCGATCAATTCACATACCGCGTGAATGATGGCACGGTCAACTCCGCTGTGGCCACAGTGCGACTCAACATCCTACCAGTGAACGACCCGCCGATCGCAGTCGACGACCAGTACACACTCGACGAGGGTGCGACGTTGACCGTTCCCAGTCCGGGCGTGCTGGACAGCGATAGCGATCCCGACGGCGACCCGCTAAATGTTGTTCTCGTCTCCGGACCCCTGCATGGTGTGCTCGAACTGTCCGCCGACGGTGGCTTTACCTATGTGCACGACGGCAGCGAGACGACGCAGGATAGCTTTACCTATCAGGCCAATGATAATGCGGGGGGCGCCGACACCGCGGTGGTCACACTGACCATTCGGCCCGTCAATGATCCCCCCGTGGCAGCAGACGACCAATACGCCGTTGATCAAGGGACGCAATTGATCATCGCGGCACCCGGATTGCTCGCGAACGATCAGGATCCTGATGGAGCCGCCTTAACCGCGGTGAAATTGACCAATCCGCAACACGGCACGCTGCAGTTGAATGCAGACGGCAGTTTCACCTACACGCACAACGGAGGCTCCGCTAGTCAGGATGGCTTTACCTACCAGGTCATTGACGGTCGGGGCGGTAATGATACGGCAACGGTCACCCTCACGATCATTCCGGTTCAGATCGCCGGTGATTTTAATGGCGATCAACTGGTTAACGCAGAAGACATCGATCTGCTAACGGCGCAGATTCGCTCGCCGAACCCAGACCCGAGCTTCGACCTCTCGGGTGATGGCCAAGTCACGCAGGTCGATTTGAACGTGATGGTCGAAGATATTCTGGACACGAACTTTGGAGATGCAAATCTTGACGGCCTGTTTAATACGGCGGACTTCGTCGCTGTCTTGACCGCTGGAAAGTATGAAGATGGGATTCCCGACAACGCCGGTTGGGCCGAAGGGGATTGGGACGGCGATGGCGACTTCAATACGAATGACCTCGTGATTGCGCTGCAAACGGGAGCGTATGAGCAGGCTCCTGAAGCGCGAAGTGTCGCCGCGGTTGCCGCGGACTCAATCCACCAGGATTCCGAAGAGACCGGCGACGAAGCTACCTTGGGAGCTCGGGCCGTCATGAACCTGCGATCGGTTGCGCCGGAACCCACCACGCAACTCCGCCAGCACGTCCGTTGGGGTCGCCGAACGGAAAAGGAAAATGCCCCGCGAGTCCAACACCGAGTCCACCAAGTCGCCGAACACCGCGCCGAGGTCATCAACCGTCGCGCTCGCCTTTTCCAGGAGACTGACGAGTGGCGGGAGCGGGCATATGAGGCTTGGCTTGACGATCTGGTGCCACCGGCCCGCGAGCCACAAGGGACGGATGAGGTGTTCGCGGAAGATACAAACCGTCGTTCTTGAAGGGTAGCAGAGCCATAATCGCCGCATGTTCGTAAAGTGATCGGCGGTCGACGACCTGCCCCGACAAGGTTCCGATGGCCCCTTCCTGCTGCTTGGAATTTGTCCGCTGAAAGACACGATCGTTTGCTTCGCCTAGTTCCACCCCCTGTCGGATCAACTCGGCAACTGCATCCGGTAGTGGAAACGTGGCGGTGCGAGCCTGTCCGTACTGGCTCTCCGACAGAACGGTAATCCAGGCAAACGCAGTCATCCCATCGGCACGGTCTTCAATACCGCCTTCGATCCCGATCCAATAGTCGGCCTGCGGACAGCGTTCTTGCGCCGCACACATACGGTTGCGCGCACCGATCAGGGTTTGTTCGTCCGACATCGGTTGGTCGGCGACGTCCGAAGAAACGGCAACTCCTTCCGCCACGAACGACTGCTGAGGGAACATCCGCCGGAACGCCGCCAAAATGGCCTCCGCCTTCACCGGATTTCGAGAACCGACAATGATCGTCTGCATGAGTTCGTTCGTCGCTTGCTTTCACCGGGGGAGGAAGAGGTACGAATCGACAGATGTCCAGCTCTGTCACGTTCACGCCAGCGGCGCGCAAGCCGTGCTGAATAGGATATCCCTGATCGCATCAGTCGGCTACCCGCGATCCAATCCGTTCCGCTGGACTCCGCGATTCTCCGCGTTCTTCCGCGGCTACTTTCCCAAAGCTGTGTGATGACGAAAGCAGGACCATTCGCCGCGGAGACGCGCGGAGGTACGCGGAATGAGGAAAACGGCGAGTACGCTCCCTATGCCCCGGCTGGCCAAGATACGATAGAATCGGCACGAGAGCCGAATGCATTCCTGTGTACCAATTGAACTTCTTCTGGGGCCAGTGATGCCACAACACTCAATCAAAGCACGCCTCGACCAGGGCGAACTCGTACGCGTCATGTGCATCGGACCGTTTCCGGATCCGAAACTTGTCGAAGTCGCGGGCAGATACGGTGAACTCCACGGGGTGTGGATTGATCAGGAGCACAGCGCGATTCCTCATGCCCGGATGGAGTTGCTCGTGATGGCTTGCCGCGCGAGTGGCTTGGATGCATTCGCGCGGGTTCCACCGACAGATTATGCAACTCTGATGCGTCCTTTCGAAGCGGGTTGCAGCGGCGTCATGGTGGCTCAAATTCGACATCTGGAGGAAGTCCATCGTGTCGTCCAGTGGTCCAAGTATCCTCCCCGTGGGATTCGCGGACTGTTCATGGGAAATGCCGAATCAGACTACGGCAGAACATCGGCGGCTGAACACGTCGCCAGGGCGAACGCCGAGCGTTGGTTGGCAATCCAGGTCGAGACGCCAGAAGCCGTCGATCAGGTCGACGCCATCATCGGTGTCGACGGTGTCGATCTCTTGTTCGTCGGTCCGGCCGATCTCGCCTGCACACTGGGAGTCCCTGGGGAATTGCTCCATCCGAAGTGCGTGGATGCTCTTCGACGGGTCAGCGCCGCCTGCCGCGCCGCGGGTAAGCCGTGGGGCATCTTCTCACGGGACCCGCAGCACGCGGCGCAGTGCCGCGAGTTGGGTTGCCAGCTCTTCAGTCTCTACAGCGATCTCGATCTGATCGTCCGGGGCTTGAAGATCACGCGTGACCAGTTCGCCGACCTCTATGATTGAACAACGACTTCTGCCGTCGGCGCGGGCACGAAGCAGCACGGGGCGGCGGCGTGTGGGGTAGGACGATTGATGCGACTTGATTACGGTGTCGACGATCATCCCCCCTGGTGGAAGAACGTGCTGTTCGGGCTCCAATGGAGTGCCCTGCTGATTCCCAGCATCATCACGTTGGGGCGCGCCGTCGACGCCAACCAGGTGGTTCAGGCGGCCTCGGATTCGACCTACCTTCAACGACTGTTCTTTGTCTCCGCGATCACGCTTGTCGTCCAGACCTACGTTGGACATCGCTTGCCGGTGATCGCCGGGCCCGCAGCCATCTTGCTGGTCGCCGTCCTCGCCACCGGCCCAGAGTCCCAGGCGGCCATTCCCCTGTCGATGCTGTGCGGCGGTCTGCTCCTTACAGGATTGGTCTGGAGCGGACTCCTGCGACTGGTTCGGGTCTTGTTCACCGACCGCGTGATCGCCGTCGTGTTACTGTTGATCGCATTCACACTACTGCCAACGACTCTGCGTTTACTGATCGCCACCGAAAGTGGCATTTCGCCTCGTGCGAATCTCACCTTCGCGTTTGTGCTTATCCTGCTCATGTTCCTGGCGCAGCAAGTCTTGAAAGGCGTTTGGCAATCTACCGTGATTATCTGGGCCATGGTAATCGGCACCGGAGCGTATGCTGCACTCTTTCCCGATGCCGTGGTCAGCGACCAATCACTCCGTGCACCGCCCGCCATCGAAGCCCTGACAAAATGGCATTTCACTTTCTCATTCCAGCCAACGGTTCTGATTTCGTTCCTGGTTTGTTTTTTGGCGGTTTCGATTAATGATCTAAGCTCGATTCAATCCATGAATCGACTGCTGAATCTGCAGGATATGGATCAGCGAGTAACCCGAGGGGTCACGATCACCGGATTGGCGAATGTGCTGGCCGGCCTGCTGGGGGTCGTCGGACCTGTTAATTACTCTCTGAGCCCGGGCGTTGTGACGACGACGCGTTGCGCATCGCGTTTCACTCTGCTCCCAACCGCGGCAATGATCGGCATCCTTCCCTTTTTCCCTACCGCGATGCAGTGGGTCTCCATGATTCCCTCGGTCATCATCGGTTGCATCCTTCTCTACGTTTTGGCGAGTCAAGTGTCGGCCGGATTCTCCGTCGCCTTTCCCGCGGGCAGTGCTGCATCGGCATCGATCCAGAACGGTGCGGTGATCGGTCTGCCGCTGTTGCTCGGCACGATGACGGCATTCTTGCCGGACGAGATGTTGGCTACATTTCCGACGATGTGGAGGCCCATCTTGGGAAACGGGTTCGTCGTCGGGATTGTCGTGGCGTTATTGCTGGAGCACATCCGTGTCCTGCTTCCAAGTGAAGCTCAATCGAAGGCTCGGTGACGGAATGCTGATCGATGTGCCCACGGTGTCGGTCCCGAGGGATGACTCAGAAATAGTATCAGCGTCTCGGTCCTCTCGTTTAACCGCGTGCCCAGCGGGCCGCGGGAGATTCTTCCCTACGCGCGGGGCGATGCCCGCGCGGTTAAACGAAGACGCGGGAGATTCTTCCCTACGCGCGGGGCGATGCCCGCGCGGTTAAACGAGGAAGTCGTTTCTGAGCCGTTCCTGAGTTTCCCTCTCAGAGGTTTCTCCTGTACTCACCGCGCGGTATCCTGAGTCCGGCGAAGACCGGAACGAAGCCATCCGTCAACCAACCATCCCACGGAGTGATTCCGATGACGGCCCTTACTTGTCGCTTCCCTATTGCACGTGCCCTTCTGCTTGCCCTTGGAATCATCGGGTGGGCCGGTTTTGCCATCGCCGCAGATCACGGTCGCGTGGAGCTCGTTCGTGACCGCTGGGGAACTCCGCATATTTTTGCGGAGACCGATGCGGGTGCCATGTATGGCCTGGGATACGCCACGGCCGAAGACCGCGGCTTCCAGATGACCTACTCCCTGAGAATCATCCAGGGTCGACTCGCCGAGGTCTTGGGAATCGTGCAACAGACCAATCGCAGAGAAAGCTCACTGGATCACGATCGAAAGATGCGGACCTTTGGCTTCTATCACGCGGCACAACAAGTTGTCGCCAAGCTCGATCCCGAATCACGAAATCTGCTCCAAGCGTACTGTGACGGAGTCAATGATTACTTCGCCCGGAACGCTGATCGACGAATGGCCTTGTTCACCGAGCACGACCTTGCGCCAGAACCGTGGACACCGGCCGATTGTCTGGCGTCCTGGTGGCACTTGGGCCAATTTTTTGCCACCGATGGAACGCGGGACTTAATGGCCTTGCGGAACCGGGGACGCAATGAACCACGTCAGATGCTGAGGCAACTCCGGAATCAACGAGGTAATCGCGGCGGCGGGCGTCGCCCGGTAGAGATGGATGTCGATGCACGGCCATTACCACCCGATGACGGACCCGCTGTCGTCAAGCGCGCCGATGTGGCCGCCGAATGGATCGAAAGAACAACGCAATTCGCTCAAGAGCACGGCTTAACCAAGGAAATCACCACTGGCGCATCCGGCCCAAAGTTCAGCCATGCGTGGGTTGTAGGCAAATCGCGTTCCACGACCGGATCGTCGACGCTTGTGAGTGATCCGCAAACACCGGTGCGAAATCCTTCACTCTTTTACGAGTATCACGTTCAGGGAGAAACGTTCAATGCACGCGGCATCGGTGTTCCCGGAAACCCGATGATTCTGATTGGTTTCACGAACCACGTTGCCTGGGGTGTCACCGCCCTTGGTGCGGATCAGGCCGACCTGTTTCTGCTGCAAACAGACCGAGAGCACCCCGATCAGTACTTGTTTGATCAAGAGTGGCGAGCAATGCAAGTGCGGCACGAACGGATCCAAGTGCGAGCTGGCGAACCTGTGGATCTGTTGGTTCGCGAGACTCACCTAGGTCCGGTCACGACGGATTTCTGTTTCGCCCAACCGGACCAGGAAGTGGCCATGCGGCGAGTTCCGCTCTGCGAGCACGACCGGGAAACGATTCAAGCCGCGTGGGGGATGATGCGAGCCGGCAGCGTACAGGATTTTACTGTCGCCCTTGAGCACTGGAGATTTCCCAGCGTGAATCTTCTCGTCGGGGATTCCAACGGCGACATCGCGTATTGGGCGCTCGCCGCCATCCCGATCCGCTCACGACACAGTGACGTGACGGGCGGTACGGCGCATCCGGGAACGGATTCAAAATACGAGTGGCAAGGCTTTGTCCCGTATGAACTCTTACCTCATGTCATCAATCCGCAGCAGGGCTTTCTGTATAGTGGCAACCATCGCCCCATCGAGTCCTGGTACGCAATTCCGTTCGGCGCAATGACCGGCAGTGGCGGGGACACGGTTCGTTCTCGTCGTCTGCGCGAGCGGCTCGAATCGCAGTCCACCTTTTCGCCCGAGGAAGTCCTGCAAATTCACTACGACAGTCAGAATCCAGCTCGGCGCGATCTGGTGCGGCTGGGCTTGCATCTGCGAGACCAACTGGATCGTTCGCTGTCTGAAGAAGCCTCACAAGCGCTCGAGATTCTGGAAGCGTGGTTTCGGCAGGGTGCTTCGTCTGAACTGACGCAGCCGGGAGCGGAGTTGGCCACGGAGATCAATACGTTCTTCCGCTTCGTCTACACCGACCTCGCGTTCATCTACGGCGGCGGTGAGAGCGGTTTGGCGTACTTCTTAAAGACGCTTACTGCACGAATCGACGAGGATCCCGAAGCGGAAATCTCGCCCCTCGAGCAGGATTATATCGACCGCGTGCTTGCCGACGCCTGGTTGTCCTGCCAGAACAAGTACGGACCAGCACCAAGCCAATGGAACGCACGTGCGCGGCAGGCGGTGACCGCACGCGAACTCGGTTATTTCGTGAGCCTCGACAATTTCCCGTCGCTCGACTCGCAGCAAGATTTGCCATTCCCGTCGCTAACGACGGTCGACGGCGGCACCATCCGATCTCAGGCGGCGCAAAGTTACACACAGTGGGTGCCACTCCACGCCCCCGACACGGCCATGAGTCTACTGCCGATCGGCCCTTCGGAACGCCCGGAGAGTGTCTATCGAACCAGCAATCTCGAAGCTTGGCAGAAGGGCGAACTCCACCCAGCTCCTCTGTCCCGCGAGGCAGTCGATCGGATGGCGCAGGTCCGCGTGATCCTGCACGAATAGCGGGCGGATTGCTAATCGCCACTGAGAAATTGCGATCGATTCGGCGGATCACTCGGCTTTGTCCCAGAGCTCTTTCGCAACACTGGCAGAGCCAGTGGCACACTAGATCAGCGGGTGCCACTGGCTCTGCCAGTG
>CAZFWV010000166.1:0-13961 GCA_964522605.1 uncultured Pirellulaceae bacterium | reverse complement strand
GCGCCGAACGCGGTAGCACGCCGTTTGGTTGCGGCCGAAGGCTGCGCTGCGTTTCCCCCCTTCGTTTCAACGCAGAGAGCGCAAAGGCGCAGCGGGCCGCAGAGCAAAAATCGTCATGGGCGTGGAACAAGATGACTTGTCAAACATCCTGCGGGACGGCCCAATGGTTGGCACGATATCGACGCCGTACGAGTTGATTCGCATCAGCATCGTTTAAGATTTGCTCCGTTTCCGGATCGAAATGCAGTACGCGACCGACCCTGGCAGCAATGTTGGCCAAGTGAACGAGGGTTGCGGCGCGGTGGCCAGCGAGCACATCGGCGTTTGGTTGAACTTGTCCGTCACGAATGGCGGCAAAGAAATTGTCGTAATGAGGCGTTAAGGTTAGCGGACGGCTTGATTCCGCGATCAACCGGTCTCGCTCGCCGTAGAGTCGCCAGCCCACGGAGTGGCCGACGAGCAGGTAGCCCTTCGTTCCATAAAACGCAACGCCGTTCTCGTATCCTTCTTGCACGTAGGGTGACCAGATTCGCTGTTCAAAGATCAGTTGCCTGCAGCGACCATCGGGCGCATCCCCGACCGGGTATTCGAACACGGCATACTGCGTGTCTGGGAATTGTTGATCGTCGTCGAAGAAATACTTGCCGCCCAAACAGGCGATTCGCGTCGGATGGATCGGAACGTCGAATCCCCAAAGAGCAACATCGAGATCATGTACGCCGTCGTTACCGATATCACCACAGCCGAAGTCGTACCACCACCGCCAGATTGCCGGTAACAGGTTGGAGCGATAAGGCACAACGGGCGCCGGGCCGAGCCAAAGGTCAAAATTCAATCCTGCAGGTGGATCACTTGGTTTCACGTGGCCAATGGATCGGCGTCGCTGGCTATTCCAGGCTTTGGTCACAAGGACGTCGCCGATCTCCCCCGCTCGAATGCGTTGGATCGCTTCCTGGAGAATCGGTGCACTGCGACTTTGAGTTCCGACCTGCAGCACCTTGCCGCTTCGCTCGACGGCCTGCATCATCAGCCGTCCTTCGCGAATGTTGTGACAACAGGGTTTTTCCACATAGACGTGCTTGCCGGCGTCGAGTGCGAGAATGGACGCGGGAGCGTGCCAATGATCCGGGGTCGCGATATAGACGGCGTCGACCCGCGGATCATCCAACACATGCCGCAGGTCGTCGACTGGCCTCGGTGCGCGACCGGTTGCAGATTCGACACGTTCTGCCGCAGTCTGCAGTCGTTGTTGGTCGACGTCGCACACATAGGCCACCTCGACGTCGTTTCTCGCCGCCAGTTCCGCCGTATGTTGAGAACCCATTCCGCCGGTTCCAATCACACCGACGACAATTCGTTCGGCGCGACTTTGTGCTCGACTTTGCGTGGCGCGCATGCCGAGTGCCAGCGCGCCCCAGCCGGTCGACTTCAAGAAGGTTCGACGTTGTGTGATTGCCATGGGTGTGGTCTTCCTTGTAAAGCGATAAATCACTAGCCCGTCGTCCAAGTGCTGCGCGACCCTAATTCTCAGCTGGGACAAAGCACTACTTTGCCGCCAGGTTTTCTTGCGCCGTCAGGGCGTTCTCCTGCGGGACGGAATAAGTTGCCGCGTCGCTTGCCGCTTTGTTCTACAACGGCAAGCTTCTGCATCCAGTTTTCGCGCAATAATCACGCGAAAGAGTGAATTCCAGGATGTCTTGAAGTCTTGTTCAATCTTCAGCGGCAGGTCGTGAAAAAGTTCATCTGCACTGAGGGTTGTGCGCCAGCCGAAGCGACGTGTGAGCGGGTTCAACAGATCGATGGGCGCGGCAATCCACGGCCGCGGGCTACGAAAGTGATTGATGATCAAGAGTGTGCCGTTCGGTTTACAGACGCGAATCATTTCGCGCATCATCTGCCGGCAATCCGGTACGACCGAAACCACATGAAATGAGGCCACATAGTCGAAGCTCTTATCGGGAAAGTCGAGCGCCATCGCATTCATCACCTTGAGCGTGATATGAGACCAGTCATGCTGATTGATTTTTTGCTGCGCGATCGCCAACATTTCGGGAGAAATATCGATGGCTGTGACGTCTACATGCGGCGGATAGGCCGAGAGAGAAATGCCGGTTCCCACTCCGACCTCAAGAATCCGGCATCCTGGTGCGAGATCCAAGCTCCCCAGTGTCGCCAGAATGCGTGGTTGGAAGATCCGTTCAAAGATCCGCTCATACCAGTCCGCAAACTCGTGGTACGTCTTACTTTCGTGGATCAGGGTCTTGGGAGCTGTCATCTCGATTTCCCAGATCTTGTCCAAAGGAGCGAGGCGCAGGGCGCATTGCCGTTTTGGATCGCCACGAACGGATCGGACTTCGGCCCGTCGCAATCCTTCTTGGACGCCAGGCGGCAAAGCGACGTTTGGGGCGCTGAATCGGCACGCGAGGCGGCCGGCGATCGACCGTCCGCGTCCAGGCGGCGCGAATCGGCGAGCCGATCACGAAGACGAGAAAAATAACCGGCAACGCCAATTCATGCACTAAACACGCAGTGACAATCGCAAACACGATCTGTACGACTCGGTGCAGTTGTGCTCGTCCAGTCAGGAACTGGTTGAAATGTGGATATCGCACACGCGAGACCATCAGCAGAGCTACGACAACCGTCATGACGGGCAAAGTGACATCCGAGACGACGCCCAGCCAGTAACCGACGCGCTGCATCCAGTCGGAAGCACTCCCCTGAGCCATCTGCGTCATGCTTGGCGTCGAGACGGCGAATGAGGCAATCATGCCTGCCGCGGCCGGGGAAGGCAGTCCGCTGAATGAATCGTGGGGGCTCTCTTCACTCACTTCGCTGTTGTAACGCGCCAGCCGAATCAGAACACAGGCCAGGTACAGAACACAGATGCCCCAGAGGAATCGATGGTGATAGAAATAGGTGCTCTTCAGCACAAGAAAGGCCGGCGCCAAGCCAAAGCTCACGGCGTCACACAAACTGTCTAGCTGCGCACCGAAGCGACTGGTTTGCTTGATCAACCGCGCCACCAGGCCGTCTAACAGGTCAAATGCCATGGCGGCGAAAACCAGCAAGCCTGCAAAGAAGACGCGCTCATCTGCGTTCGCGGGGTCAATCTCGTGCGCGGCCAGAGTCAGGCTGCCAAAGCCGCACACGCCATTGCCCAGCGTCAACAGCGTTGGCAACAGGGCAATCGTAGCCGGTCTTCGTCGAGGGATTCCGCTATGCATAAAGCTGATGTTGACTCTCTTCCAGTCGCGTCGCGCAAGAACCGATTCGCTTGCCCGGCGAACCGAAATTGCCGGGTCCCTTATCGATACTGAGCGATTACCGTATGGCCTGCTTTCACATGCTGTCCGATCTTCACGCGTATTTCCAACTCGTCCTGTCCTGCCGGCAATACGAGCTCTGTCCTAGAGCCCAGCTTGATCATTCCAAAGCGCGCACCCCGCGCCAAGGAGTCTCCCGGGCGCGCCCAACAGACGATTCGTCGAGCAATCGCGCCGGCGATCTGTCGCACGATGTATCGCCGGTAGGGTGGACCGCTTTCTTCCAGACGAATCGCCAGTTGTTCATTCTCCTGTGCGGATCGCGGAAGGAGCGCGTTCAGGAACTTGCCTGGTTTGTACGTCAGTCCAATGACGCGCGATGCTACGGGCGACCGATTGACGTGAACGTTGAAGATGGAGAGAAATATGCCGACCTGCACGGCCGGCCCCGCGAGAAACGGATCGTAGTCAATGTGCTCGATCGCTACGACCTTGCCGTCTGCCGGTGCGACGACGAGTCCGGCCTCCGTCGGCACGACCCGCGGGGGGTCGCGGAAAAACCAGACAACCAATGCCGCAACCAGCAAAAAGGGGATCCCCAGAGGCCAAAACAACCAGCTGAGGCCGGCCGCCAGCACCAGACAGGTCGTCGTCAGGATGATCAATTCGCCGAGACCCGCCCGAACAAAAAACAATCGATCACGCCACCGAAACGGATCATCCTCCGGACGCCAGCAATCCCCGGTGAGGTTGCGGTAGTATTTCACGTCACGTGAATCAAGAACTTCATGCGGACACCCGACCGCATCGCAGATCCGCAAGGCGGCCATCCGCCGCACGTAACGCGGCCGAAACGTTTTCAACCACCACCGCCGCAAGGTTCCCCAGGCCAGTTCCATCGACATGCAGACACCGCCACCCGGCTGGATCGAAGTGATCTTCGGATCGAGCGGCTCCAATTCCACCCGGGACGTTGTCTGTAGACCTTCGTTCATCGCGCACTCGTTTTCGGGAATTGTCGCGAAATCATCCCACATTTTAGCAGCTTGGTGTCCCGTCCGTCAGGGTCGGCGCCACGGGTCGAACCGTGAACACGTCTCGCTCAGGAACGCAGCTTCTCAAGGCGGTTTTCTCGGTTTTATTCTTGCTTTGCGGATTCCAAGCCTGGCGTACCATGAACGAATACTTGGTAGGATGAACCGAGTCGGCAGCAAAAAAGGGTCATTCCCTGTCGGCTATTTGCTTGTTGTGTTCCGCTTTCCGAGATGAAGCTCGCGGCCTTTTTCTGTGGAGAATTCCAAGATGTTGCGCTTGTCCGTTCTACGTCGACTTTTCTTGCTGACGACGGTGATTGCTTTCGCCGTGACTTTGCCTGCCTGGCCTCATCCCGCAGCGGCGACGGCGACAGAGGAGGCGGAAGCTCCGAAGGCCGCGGCGGAAACCGAACAGAAGCCGGCAGTCATTGCGGTCTTCTCGTTCAATCAAGCGCTGCTCGAGTCACCAATCGGCGATGATCCGCTCTTTGGTTCGATTGGGGCCGAGTCGTTGAAGGATCTTGTGACGCGTCTGGAAAAGGCGCGCGACGACGACCAGGTTGCAGGCGTGCTGGTACTGATGGGCGATGCGTCCATGGGCAACGGTCAACTGGAAGAGTTGAATACCGTTCTGCGCCAGATTCGCGCCGCCGGCAAGCCGGTCTACGCCCACGCCGATTATCTGACGTTCGGGCGATTGGCCCTGCTTTCCTCGGCATCCCGTATCAGTGTTTCGCCAACGGGACATTTGTTTATCACGGGAATGTATGGTGCCCAACCCCACGTTCGCGGACTGCTGCACATGTTGCATGTGACACCCGATTACCTGACGTGTGGCGCCTACAAGAGTGCCGCGGAGATGTTTACCCGCTCCGCACCGAGCCCAGAAGCCGAAGAGATGTACGACTGGCTCTATGACAGTCTCTACGGAAGCTACGTAAAGATGATTGCGGAAGGCCGCGAGGTATCGACGGAGACCGTATCCGGTTGGATCGATCGAGGAATCTGTTCCGCGGAGAAGGCGACAGAGCAGAAGATTATCGATGCGACAGAAACGATCGACCAACTGCTGAACCACCTCAAGGAGGAGCATGGTGAAAAACTGAAACTGGACAAACGGTATGGGAAAAGCAAAGCGGGAACGGTCGACGTTTCCAATCCGTTTGCCGTGTTGAAGATCTGGGCCGATCTGCTGAAGGGGGCGACGCCCAGCCAGGCGGGAAAGAAAGATGCGGTTGCGATCGTCTATGTCGAAGGCGCAATTCTCCCAGGAAAACCCACACCAAGTCCATTCAGCTTGCAGGGGGCGATGGCCTATAGCGATCCGATTCGCAAAGCCTTGGACAAAGCCGCCGACGACGATTCGATTAAAGCGGTTGTCTTGCGCGTGGATTCTCCGGGAGGTTCTGCCGTCGGCAGCGAAATCATCTTGCAGGCAACTCGCCAAGTAGCGGAGAAGAAACCGTTTGTCGTCTCCATGGGCGATGTGGCCGGCAGCGGTGGCTACTATGTCGCATGCGGAGCCGACACGATTGTGGCGGACGCCACGACGATCACTGCCTCCATCGGCGTCGTTGGTGGCAAATTGGCAACCGACGATATGTGGTCCAGCGTGGGCATCAACTGGCATCCAGTGCAACGAGGAAAGCATGCAGACATGCTGGCTTCGGGCAAGCCGTTTAGCGAGGAGCAACGCGAGATTCTGCAGAACTGGATGGATGAAGTTTACGAGGTTTTCAAGGGCCACGTGGTACGCAACCGGGGGGATCGACTGAAAAAGCCGATCGACGAAATCGCGGGAGGACGCGTGTTCACCGGTCGGCAGGCGCTGGAACTGGGACTGGTCGACCAGCTCGGCAGTTTGAGCGATGCGATTCGTCTGGCCGCGGACAAGGCAGGTCTGAAAGAGGCCGAGTATGACGTCCGTGTCGTGCCTCGGCCAAAAAGCTTCATTGAACTCCTGATGTCGGACCTGGCCGGCGAGGATTCGGACGAGGGGCAGATCCAGACCGCCCTGCTGGGCTGGCGTACCAAATCACTCTGGCAAGCAGCCGCCCCCGCGCTGCATGCCCTTCAGCCTCAACAAGCCGAAGCCGTGCGACGGATTTTCGTCCAGTTGGAGGTATTGCAGCGCGAGCAAGTGAGTCTGGCGATGCCCGAAATCGTGATCGGACCTTGATCGGTCCTCGTGCCGAGATTTTCTTCAAACGAGCCGGATCGGAATCACGGTTGAGCCACGCTTCATGTCTTGGACCCTATTGCCACTGGTCCCTACGATCGTTGTCGACGGATTCTTCGGTAATCGTTGCCGAAGAAGGGCTGATTTGCGCTGGATGGCAACTAGACTGGAATTGAAGGCATCCATTTCGGGCGTTGACCTGAGGGACAGATCCTGAAGTTGCGCGTCACCCAAGCGACACAACTTCCAGGGCAACAGGTGGGTGCCATCGGGCAGCGTTGTTGTCTGTTGCCTTGGTCCAATTGCATCCCAGTAAATCGACCAGATTCTCATGAAGAAGCTCGCCATTTTCACCGTCATTCTGGGGTTTTGCGGCACATGTTGGGGTGATATTTGTCTCCGGTATTCCGGGGAGTCGCCGCGACCGGATCGCCAGCCGTTCATGTTTGTTGTTTCGACGACCTATCAGGGTCCCGGAGCAATCGCCGAAGTCGTTCCACGCCGTCATCCGTTCACGGGGCGCGGTCGGGACCTATTGGAAGTGAATTGGTGGGATCCGGGACTATGGAATGGCGGCTGGGCCGGCACCAACGGGGTTGGTCTGAATGGAGGGCCTCCCGGGAACTGGAGTCGTCCGCCCGGGCCTCCGCAGACACCCGATCCATCGGGCGGTGGTGCCCCACCGACGAACGGGAAGCCACCGGTTGGTCCGGGCCCGGGCCCGCAGGATCCGCCGCCAGGCGGAGGAGACCCACCCGGACCGGGTGGCGGCCCCAGCGTGGTTCCGGAGCCCACATCGGCCTTTCTGTGGGGAGCGATCGGCGCCTTGCTATTAGCCGTTACACGTCGGCCCAAACGCTAAGAGCACATCTCAAAACCTCCCTCTGCCTCCGGGGAAAGTCAGGCCTGCGGTCTCCGATTGACGGCGATTGCGCGCAACTCGTTTAACGGCAAGCCGAAGGCGTCGGCTTTCGCTTCATCCCCACGGACGCCTTCGGCTTGCCGTTAAACGAGAATCGGTGGTGAAATGCGCTCTAGAGTTGGGCATGACATGGCAACACTCAATTCGACGGCGTTGGGCGGTCGGACTGCCCCTGACCCTCCTGTTCCTCTGGGCGTACTGGCCGACACTCTGCCGTGTTGTGCAGACTTGGCGGTCGGATCCCGACTACACGCACGGCTTTTTGGTCTTACCAATCGCCGTCGCTATCCTCTGGCGGCGAGGTTGGCCACCGGTCACCGCCGCGAGCTGGCGTGACCTGGGTGGCTTGCTCTTGATGGGATTGGCGAGCCTGCTGCGACTGTTATCGGCGCGGTATTACGTACCGGAACTTGAAGTCTGGTCGATTCCCGTGTGGATCGCGGGTCTGGTCTGGCTGTTGGCTGGTGGGAGTTGTCTTCGCTGGGCGGCCCCGGCCATCGCCTTCCTCTGGTTTGCCGCACCCTTGCCGGCGCGGATCGAACAAACACTCAGTATTCCACTTCAGCGACAAGCGACCGCCATGAGTGCCTGGACTCTGCAAGTCCTCGGACAGCCGGCCGTCGTTTCCGGCACCACGATCCTGATCGGTACTCAACAGCTGGAGATCGAGCATGCGTGCAGCGGACTGCGAATGTTCATGGGGACTGCCGCACTGGCCGTGGCGTTCCTTCTGTTGACTCCAAACCACCGCCGGCAAGCCGTGCTGGTGATTGCCCTGGTGGCACCGGTGGCAATTTTTGCCAATGTGGTGCGCATCGTCACCACCGGTTTACTTGGCCAATGGGCCTCGACATCACTTGCGCGGCAGTTTGCCCACGACCTGTCGGGAGTCGTGATGGTTCTGTGCGCCGTGGTCTCGTTTGGTGTCATCTTCATTCTGGTTCGCCAAACCTACGGCGCGCTTCAACAGCAGCGGTCGTCTTTTGTGCGGAAATTGGCCGCGTGGCCCCTGCTGCTGGTCATGATTGCGCTCGTCGGTGTGGTCGTTCACCGATCCCAGATGCGACGGATGGAGCACTCATTGCTGCAGACGGCCCAGATCTGTGAACGATCCGGGCGATGGGACTCGGCAACGACCTACCTGGAGCAGTACTTGCGACTGGCCGGCGACGATGCCCAGGTTCAGCAGCGGCTAGCGCGCGCAATCACACAGACTGCGTCGACACCCGCCGGACAGCGACGAGCCATGGCCGTTCTGCGGAAAGCGTGGGAGACGCACCCCGATGAACTGGGCTTTGCTGACTCTCTTGTGGAGCTTGCTTTTCAACTGCGCGAGTACGACCAGGTCATCGAGACAACGGAGGCGATCCTCGCACACCCTCTGGTGGCCGACCCCGCAAACGCGGCGATTCGTCGGCGGACAGCGCGTTACCGTGCCCAGGCGCTGTACAACGCATTGAATCAGCCCGACGCTACCTCTGCCTACAGCTGGAACCAGGTGGTTGATGCGCTGCAGTTCGCCCGGCAGGCAGATCCGCATCACGTCGAACACGCGTTTCGACTCGCTGTTTTGTACCGAGAACAACTCGAACTGCCTTCCGCAGAAGAGCGCAACTTGATCGCCGATCAGATCATCGAAGATCTCGCTCTCCAACTGCCGGATTCTGCCGAAGCCTGGCTCGCCCGATATCTGTACCGGCACCGCTACCACCGACCGGAAGGGGCCGATGTGGAGCTCAATGGATCGATCGATGCGGATCTGGAACAGGCCGTTCGTCTGGATCGATGCGCCGAGCAGCGCAACGTCCCGATTCTGATTGCGGCCGCGGAGCACTTTCGGGAACGTGGCGACCTGCAGCAAGGGCTCGCCTACTTCGAAGCGGCGCGGCAGATCGATCCGCAGGACCTTCGGCCCTACCTGGCAATCAGCGAGATCCTGGCCTCCGGCCAGTCAAAAAACGAACGCCAGCGAGCCGTCGAGGTGCTGGAACAAGGGCTCGCGGAGCGGGGCGAGGCGGATGCCAGACTGATCTTCCCCCTCATTGAGCAACTCGTCGAATTGGGGCGCGCAGACGAGGCGGACGCGTATCGGCAACGAGTCGAAGAAATGCTTCCGCAATACTCAGAACCCACTCTGACAACGTACCGCGTACAACTTCTGCACGTCGATGCCTGGCGACTTGCAAAGAGAAACCAGTTTGCCGATGCAGCAAAATTGCTGGCGGACGGCTTGGCACCTTTGAGTCGCGATTTCGTTCGGGAGTTTCCGGAGTACGTCGCACAGTCGTGGGTGAATGTGGGGCAATACCATCGCATGGCCGGGGACTGGCGATCGGCTGCGGCCGCCTACGAACGCGCCGCTTCGCTGGACGAGATGTGGCAGCTGGAATACCGCTGGGTCGTTGCCGAGCAAAACGAGTCGTTGGGCAACCTGGACGAGGCAATCCAAGGATACGAAGAGTTGGCTGAGGATGGCGACGATCCAGTCACCGCCTGGATACAAGCGGCCAGCACCTCCCTGCGACAACAGTTGCTGTTGCCGACCGCGCAGCGCGACTGGACCCCATTCTTGCGAGCAACCGCTGCGGCACGACCGGCTGCGGCAGATCGACTTGATCGCGTCGTGATCCTCGAGGCCCAACAACTGCAGATCAACGGACAAGACCAGCAAGCGCTCGCCTTGTTGTCTGATAGTCTTACCCAGTTGCCACGATCGCCACTCATCCGCCGGTCTCTGGCGCTGACTCAGGCACGACTCGGCCAACGTCAGGCGGCCCTGGAAACGGCCCGACTCGTCACCGAAACCGGTGATCCTACCAATTCGATCCTGCTGCAGGCGCAAGTTCTGTGCCAACTCGATTGTCTGCCCGAGGCGGTCGATTTGCTACGAAGCGCGCTCGAGACAGAGACGAACATCGCGAAGCCGGTGATTCAGTTAAGGCTGGCCCAGTTGGAGATGCAATCCGGCCATTGGGATATTGCCCGAAGTCTATTGGAAGAAGCCAGTGGATCGGCACCGACCGACATCCGCATTGTCGACACATTGAGTTACTTGGCGCTCTGTCTGCAAGACTGGCCATTGCTGGAAAAGTGCGAGGCCAAGCTGCGGATGATGGAAGGAGAACTGGGACCTCGTTGGCAGACCTCTCGGATCGAACAGATGCTTGCACGTTCTTCGGCAGGAGATCCTGAGTCTGCGGAAATCACCCAGGCGGCTGAACTGGCTCAGAACCTGGAGCGACTGCATCCGCAGCGACGATCAACGCGGATTGTTGCCGGACACGTTGCCGCCTGTCGAGGACGGCTCTGGGGGGCCGTCGCGAATTACGAGGAAGCCTGGCAATCGGACCTGCCCAGCGTTTCTTTAGCGGTCGACCTGATTGGGTTGCTCAACGAATTGGGACAGACCGCGAGGGCACAGCGGTATGTGCGCGAAGTTCGAACCTATCTTGCGGCGAGCGACCAGGTCATCGATCCGGTTCTGCTTGGCTGGCCTGGCGAATCGGCGGAGGAAGCCATTCGGCTGGCCGAGGCGGCTGTCGCCCGAACATCGCGGGCCGAATCCGCCTTGCGTCTGGGTCGCACCCTGGTGTTAACCGCCATGCCAGAATCCACGAAGGAAGCGGATCGATTGGAGCGTGCGGAACGCGCCTTCGCCCAAGCGGTCGAATGGGAACCGAACAACACGCGTGCCTGGGCCGCCTACTTCCGCTTCCTGATCGCCGTGAAGTCAGATCCGGTTGGCTCACAACAAGTGCTGACCGACTTGGCCGAGCATCAGGAAATCTCGCCGTTGAACCGTGCCTTTGTACTGGCTCAATTGCACGAATCCATGGGGAACCGAACTCGTGCCGACGAACTGTTTGACGAATCGTGTAACCTGATCGACGCACAGTTGCCCGTTGCGGAACAACTGGTTGTGCTGCAACGGTCGGCCCAACATTTTGCGCAACATGAACCTGCCAAGGCAGAAACCTGCTGTCGTCGCGCCTTGGAGCTTGACGCGGAAGCTCCCGGTGCGGCTCAGATTCTGATTGAACTGCTGCTGGAACGCGGTACGCGGGAGGCAATCAGCGAGGCGGAACAATTGCTGGGTGCGGCTACTGCAGACGTATCCAGTGGTGATCAAGTGCGACGTCTGCAGGCTCGAGTCCACATTGCAGCCGCATCCCAGATCGACGATGACAATCGAGACCACGAGGGCGAAGCGATCGCGTTGCTGGACGGCATTGTGCATAAGACGAATGAGGATGCATTGCGTCTGGCAGAACTCTACCTGAAGCACAGACGGTATGCCGACGCTTTACCGCAACTGCAAACAACCACGCACGATATTCCGTTGGATGTTGACCTGTTGACGGCATTTCTGCGCAAGCACCAGCCACAACTGCACTCAGATGTGCGACTTCGTCATTGGGCAGAGCAGGTCTACCGAGTGTTCGAAGAACAGCCCGACGCGATGCTGACCGCTCTCGAACTGCAATTGGAGGCAGCCGCTTCCAGCGGACCTCAGTTCGCTCCCGGACAAGAAGTCGTGGCGCAAAGAACGGTGGAGCAATTCAGTCGTCGCGTGCTCGAACGTGCAGCATCGCCCGACGCACGGCTGGACGCTTTGACGAGGATTCTGGCGCACTTGCTGCAAAGCGGTCAGGCAAGTGCCGCGGTGAACCTTGCCGATCGTTCTGCGGATCTGCTGCCGGCATCACGTGCTGCCTGTGCATTGATCTCCGCATTGGCTGTTTCCCCTGCGGAAGTCCTGCCCGAGCAGGACTTCCAACGCGTGATCCAGCAAGTGTTGTCCGATCACCCGCGCGACACCGAATTGCGTTTCTGCGTTGCGAACTTGCAGCTGATGCGTGGCGATCATGCGACCGCCGCGGAGTTGTTCCGCCGATGTCTGGACGATGATCCGGACCACGTCGGCACAAAGAATAATCTCGCACTCGCTTTGGCTTTCGGAAACCCGGAGCAAGTGCACGAGGCCCAGCGACTCCTGAAGAAGGCAATCCAGCAGGCCGGTCCGCAGCCACCGCTGATGGACACGCTTGCCGTCCTGCATCTGCGTCAGGGTGCGCCGCAGAATGCAGTCGACGTTCTGCTGGCGATGCTGCCAGACGCTCCCGCCGATGGACTGCCGTTGCTGCATCTTTCCCAAGCCTGGCTGGAACTTGGTCAGATCGAGATGGCGCGCTATGCGCTCAGTATGGCCCGGAACCGCGAGGTTGACTTGCTACCACTGCTGCCATCGGATCGTCTGTTGCTCCAGCACCTCGACCGACAGCTTCGTTTTTGATGAGATACGGATGGAATCCCGCCTGCCCGACATTGCGGAGATCGAAAACCAGTCTTCGACGCGATCGAGCCTGTTGAAAATCATCACCGCGGTAACGTTGACGGTGCCGGTTGCCATTGTTCAGGGGCATTTTTCCAATCGCTGGGGTCCCCGGCCGGAGCTCGATCGGGCGGTGCTCGCCGTGAATCAACTGCCGAATGAACTCGGCGGCTGGTCCGTCACGGCGACCGCCGAACCGCTTTCACCCTACGTCTGCCGTACGCTCAAGCTAGCAGGTCATCTGCACCGCGTTTATGAGCAGACGGATTCTGGCCGCCGCGTGACGCTGCTGCTGCTGGTTGGTCCGGGCGGCCCACTGGTCCGCCATCCACCGGAACTCTGTTACGAGTCGCTCGACAATCGGTTGCTGGATGTGCAGTCGATGACGGTGTCCATCGACGGCCAGGAGCACCACTTTCGGTTGCTGCGATACGAGGCTGCTCCGGGACGTGAGCAGGATTTTTCCGTTGCCTACAGTTTCGGCTGCCGACAACAGTGGGATGTCCCGGCCCGGCCGCGGTTGTCCTATGGCGGCGAGCCCGCGCTGCTCAAGCTGCAACTGCTGATCGACGGAAGGCATGACGAAGGCGAGTCGACAACTGCTGCGATGACAGATTTCCTGCAGCAGCTGGTGCCTGCTATCAATCGATTGATGGCGAAGTCGGCGACTGGCTCGAACGAAGTTTTGTGATCGCAGCGTGAACAAGCAAATTGGTTTCCCTTGAGCGTCGGCAGTCGGGAGACTGCGTAAATCGCCCGTAGGTCGACTTGTCTCAAGTCGGCACTCTGATGGAGTCTCAAGTCGGCACGTGGATAGTGTGCATTGACCGACGACCAATCGACGTTGCCGTCTGCGATGCCGACTTGGGACAAGTCGGCCTACGGGGAGGAACGCCTTCAAAGCTTGCCGTCGAGGAGGTCGCGAGCTGACGCACGCGCGACGATCGCTGCTGCGTTTTCTGATCTTGACAGGATCGTCGAAGCTGCTCCCCGAGTCGCAGAACGTGACGCGGACGGAGTTCGTCTTGGCACAAAAACCGGCATGTGTTAAGGTCCATTCATCCATGACCCTTGCCGGATTTCTCGGAGAATAAGGAGCAGCACTCGTCAGTCGGTTGTTGGCCCGCCACGGATGGTGAACGCGAGCCTACTGCATTCCAAATCACAGATCACGTTAGCAAGACGCATTGACACGGAGGTGAAGTGATGAGTCTCGAAGGCAAGCAGG
>CAZFWV010000165.1:0-14061 GCA_964522605.1 uncultured Pirellulaceae bacterium | reverse complement strand
CGCTGAAGGCGGGAGCCATCGTTTCGATCCGTGCGCCCCGTGACGGACACTGGGTGGCCGCGATCGTCGCGGTGGAGTGAACTCGACTGCGCGTACGTGTTTCGCGTGCTGTCATGGCGATGGGGATTTGGGAGGCGAGGCCGTCCACGATATCCGTCGCGTTTTTCGGCAGGTTTCAGCAAGGCGGGCCAGCGTTTCCCCGGTCTGCTTCTTACGTCCAGTCCGATTCTCGTTTAACCGCGTGCCCAGCGGGCCGCGGAAGATTCCTCCCGACGCGCGGGGCGATGCCCGCGCGGTTAAACTACGCGCGGGGCGACGCCCGCGCGGTTAAACTACGCGCGGGGCGACGCCCGCGCGGTTAAACGAGGAAATTGTTTCTGAGTCGTGTCTAAGCGAACCGCCACAGCCCGGTCGATTCGGCGGCAGCTCGAGCCTGCTGCACCTCCTCGGTGCGCGGTCGCCGATTGATTTCGACAAAACGGGCCTCGCCAGACAGCTGGTATCCGGTACCTACGGAATGTTCCGGACGATACTGGCCCATGATATTCAGACAAGTATCCGTCGAAATCTCGCGTGCGAGCCATTCGAAGATCGATGCCGACTGTTCGACTTGCCCCGGCATCACCAGGTGGCGGACCAACAATCCGCGACATGCCGTTCCGTCTTGCAGAAACTGGAGCGGTCCAACCTGGCGATACATCTCGCGAATCGCATCGCGCGCACGCGTTGGATAGTCTGGGGCGCTGGCGAGGTGATTTGCTGTGTCCGCATCCCAGAACTTGAAGTCTGGCATGTAGATGTCGACGAGACCGTCCAACAGCCGGAGTGATTCCAGGCTGTCGTAGGCACTCGTATTGTAAACGATCGGCAGCTTCAAGCCTTGCGACACTGCCTCGGCAATCGCCTCGATGATCTGCGGAACCAAATGCGAGGGCGTGACAAAATTGATGTTGTGGCAACCGCAATCCTGCAACTGAAGCATGATCGCGGCCACGCGATCGGCGGAACACGAGGATCCGGAGATCAGCTGGCTAATCTCCCAATTCTGACAGAAGGCGCATCGCAGGCTGCAACCGCCAAAGAAGATCGTCCCCGACCCCCGGCTCCCGCTCAGGCAATCTTCCTCGCCATGGTGTACGCCCGCACTGGCGACTCGCGCATGACGTCCTGTTTGGCAGAGCCCGATTTCTCCTTCGACGCGATTCACATGACAATCGCGCGGACATCCCTGACAGTCCTGCAAGCGGCGTCGCCCTTCCTCGATCAGTTCGGACCAACGTGCTGCCGTAACCGACAAGTAGGCGGGGCGAAACGAGTCAACGATGAAGGAGGAATCCGCATATTCGAACATAAACGCTGCACCGGATTCGACGTCAGGTCCGCCGGAAACGGTCCGCTAAACTTCGGACCAAGCAATTGTAACACGCGGCCTGGAACGGCAAGGGCGCACGCTTTGCGAAGGTCTCCAACCCCGCACGATTCGGGACGGACTCAGAAATTAATTCGGCATCTCGGTCCTCTCGTTTAACCGCGTGCCCCGCGGGCCGCGAAAGCCCCCCGCGGGGCGACGCCCGCGCGGTTAAACGAGGAAGTTGTTTCTGAGCCGTTCCTGAGCTTTGACCCAACACTACGACGTCGCGGCGAGGCTTGCTCCCAGGCTGATGCCGGGAGCGGGCAGGCTGCTCGACCCCATCAAGTAGACATCGATCGCCCGGGCTGCGCCCCGGCCTTCATTGATCGCCCAGACCACAAGCGACTGACCGCGCCGGCAGTCACCGGCCACGAACACGCCAGGCTGGTTGGTCGCGAACTTCCCGTGTTCCGCCCGAAAAGTCTCCCAGGCGCCGCGCGGCTGGTCGGTCGCCAGACCCAGCATCTCGCCAATCGATTTCTCCGGCCCGACGAAGCCGGTCGCCAGCAGGATCAGGTCGGCAGGCCAGTCTTTCTCGGAACCGGCGACTTCGCTGAACGGAGCCCGCTCCCCGGGGCGCGACCAGTCGACTTGCACGGTGCGGACCCCACACACGCTTCCCTGACCATCGTTGAGGAATTCCTTCGTCAGCACCGAATAGATTCTCGGATCGCTGCCGAACCGCGATTCGGCCTCCGCATGCGAGTAATCCACGCGGAAGATCCGCGGCCAGAGCGGCCAAGGATTGTCTGCTGCGCGCTCGGCGGGCGGACGATCGAGAAGCTCGAAATTGACGACCGATCGACATCCGTGGCGGAGCGACGTTCCGATACAGTCGGCCCCCGTATCTCCACCACCAATCACGATCACATCCTTGTTTTTTGCGGAAATGAACTTCTGGTCGTCCAGCTGAGAATCGAGCAAACTCTTGGTATTCCGCGTCAGGAAATCCATCGCGAAGTAGATCCCCTGCAAATCTCGTCCCGGACAGCGGGCCACCGGGTCGAACGGTCGGGTCGCCCCTGTGGCCAACAGCAACGCATCGTTTTCCTCCATCAACTGCTTTGGATCAATGAACTGGATCGGACAGTTGGCTTCCTGCATGATCTGGGTCATATGGCCCGGCGGAAAGTCTTCAAGACGTCCGACGTGCGCGCCGGTCACGAACTTGACACCCTCCTCGCGGAGCAGATTGATCCGTCGCAACACCACCCTTTTATCGAGTTTCATGTTGGGAATGCCGTACATCAGCAATCCTCCCAGACGATCCGCCCGTTCGTAGACCGTGACGGTGTGTCCGGCGGAGTTCAATTGGGCCGCAGCCGCCAGTCCCGCCGGTCCCGAACCGACAACGGCGACCTGACGTCCGGTTCGGTGCGTCGGCGGATGCGGCACGATCCAGCCCTCTTCCCAGCCGCGATCAATAATCGCGTTCTCGATGTTCTTGATCGTGACCGGCGGATCGGTAATTCCAAGCACACAGGCACCTTCGCAGGGCGCCGGACAGGTTCGCCCGGTAAACTCCGGAAAATTGTTCGTCTTGTGCAGCCGATCGAGCGCATCTCGCCAACGACCCTGATAGACCAGATCGTTCCACTCGGGAATCAGGTTATCGATCGGGCAGCCGTGCTCCGACTGGCAGAAAGGCACTCCACAATCCATGCAGCGCGCACCCTGATTGCGCAGTAGCGGCTCCTTTGGTTCGGAGAAGATCTCCAGATAGTCGTTCGCCCGTTCGCGAGGACTCCGGTAGGGAACCGGCTGCCGTGGAAACTCTTTGAACCCGGTCGGTTTACCCATGGTATCGTGACCCTAAAGGTGGAAGTCGTTTACAGGATTGGCGAACCCGGGAGGCAGATTCTCCGAGCAAGCCGTGATCGATCAGTATTTGTCGTGGTTATCGGGAACGCTATGCACCGGCGACTCAGCTTCCTCATCATGCTGTTCGCGTTCTTGGAGCACGCGTTTGTAGTCGATCGGCATAACTTTCACGAATCGATCGACGGCAGCGGGCCAATTCGCCAGCAGCGATTCGGCAATGGTCGACTGCGTGTATCGATGGTGCATCTCGATCAATTCGCACAGTTCGCTGATATTCTGATCCAATTCGACTCGTTCCAATTCGACCATCCCAAGATTGCAGTGGAAGTCGCGAAACGTGTCGTGATCGGCCAGGACATACGCGATTCCACCGCTCATTCCCGCCGCGAAGTTTCGGCCGGTCGGCCCCAGGATCACGGCACGACCGCCGGTCATATATTCACAACCGTGGTCGCCCACGCCTTCGATCACCGCCCAGGCACCGCTGTTTCGCACGCAGAATCGCTCGGCCGCCCGTCCACGGAAGAAGGCATAGCCGCCGGTGGCTCCGTAGAGCACAACATTGCCGACCAGAATATTTTCCTCCGGCACGAACGAACTTTCGCGTGGCGGATAGATGATCAGCTTTCCACCTGACAGGCCTTTACCCACGTAATCGTTGGCATCGCCTTCGAGTTCGAACGTGATCCCTTGCCCAAGAAAGGCGGCGAAGCTCTGACCGGCGGAACCGTGGAACTTGACGTGAATCGTATCCTCCGGCAGCATCGTCAGACCATTTTTCTTGGCCACGTGATGGCTGAGGATCGTCCCGACCGTACGATTCGTATTCACAATCGGCAACTCGATCTGGACCGGCTTTCCTTCGTCAATCGCCGGGCGAGCCAACTCCAGCAGTTGATTGTCGAGCGCTTTATCGAGCCCATGATCCTGCTCGATCTGCTTGAACACACCAACTTCGGGATGCGGCTTGGCGGCGGGAGTCAGAATCGGTGTTAAATCCAAACCGTCCGACTTCCAGTGCGTCACCGCATCGTCGATTTCGAGGCAGTCCACGCGCCCGATCATCTCGTTGATGGTGCGGAATCCCATCTGTGCCATGAACTCTCGTGCCTCCTCGGCAACCATGAACAGATAATTCACGACATGCTCAGGACGTCCGGCGAATTTCGAACGTAGCACGGGGTCCTGCGTCGCAATCCCGACCGGACAGGTGTTCAGGTGGCACTTGCGCATCATGATGCAACCGAGCGTGATCAGCGGAGCGGTGCTGAAGCCGAACTCCTCCGCGCCCAACAGCGCGGCAATGACCACATCGCGGCCCGTCTTTAGCTGACCGTCCGTCTGCAGAACGACTCGCGAGCGAAGGTCGTTCATGACGAGAGTCTGGTGTGTTTCGGCAATCCCCAGTTCCCAGGGCAAACCGGCATGTTTGATGCTGGTTAAGGGTGATGCGCCGGTACCGCCACTATCGCCGGAAATCAGGATGTGATCGGCATACCCCTTCGCGACTCCGGCGGCGACGGTGCCGACTCCCACTTCCGACACGAGCTTGACACTGATTCGCGCGGACGGGTTGGCATTCTTCAAATCATGGATCAGTTGTTTGAGATCTTCAATCGAATAGATGTCATGGTGTGGCGGCGGGCTGATCAATCCGACGCCGGGAGTCGAGTAACGGACTCGCGCAATGCGCTCATCGACCTTTCGCCCCGGCAATTCACCGCCCTCACCCGGCTTGGCCCCCTGAGAGATCTTGATCTGAATCTCATCGGCATTGGTGAGGTAATTGATCGTGACACCGAAGCGACCAGAGGCCACCTGCTTGATCGCGCTGCGGCGGGAATCGCCTGACGGATCGAGTGTCCAGCGTTCCGGCTCTTCGCCCCCTTCGCCGGTATTGCTCTTGCCTCCCAGGCGGTTCATCGCAATCGCCAAGGTTTCGTGCGCTTCCGCCGAGATCGATCCGAAGCTCATTGCTCCGGTACAGAACCGTTTGACGATCTCCTTCGCCGATTCGACTTCCTCGATCGGGATCGGCCCTCCGGCGGAACCGGTCTTGATCTTCAGCAGACCGCGCAACGCACAGCGGGTCCGCGCGTCTCGATTGGCATGCTCGGCAAACCGGCGATACACTTCCTGATTGTTGGTGCGGGCGCTGACCTGCAAGTCGGCGATTGACGGAGGATCCCACATGTGTCGCTCGCCATCGGCGCGCCAGTGGAATTCTCCCACATTGGGCAATGTCGGCAGATACTCTTCCGGACGCTGGGGATAGCCGATGAAGTGGCGACGCATCAACTCTTCCGCCAGGATGTCAAAGCCGACGCCTTGAATTCGACTGGCCGTCCCGGTGAAGCATCGCTGAATCACCTCGTCCTGCAAACCCACGGCCTCAAAGATCTGAGCTCCCTTGTAGGACTGCAGGGTCGAGATGCCCATTTTGGCCATCACCTTCAGCATGCCCTTGGCGACGCCCTTGCGATAGCTGGCGACGATTTTGCTGTCGGACAGATCCGCCGGCAGCAGACCATCGCGTTGCGCCTGCCAAAGTGCTTCAAAGGCCAGATAGGGGTTGATCGCGTCGGCGCCGTAACCAACGAGCAGGCAATGGTGATGCACTTCCCGTGCTTCACCCGTTTCGACAATGATCCCGATCCGCGTGCGTTTCGCTTGACGAACCAGGTGGTGATGCAAGGCACCGACGGCCAGCAACGCACTCACACCGATGCGATCGGCGCTGACGCGTGCATCGGACAGGACGATCAGGCTGTAGCCTTCGTCGATAGCCGCTTCACCTTCACTACAGATCCGATCGAGCGCGGCCACCATGCCTGGCTTCCCGGCACTCCGTGGCCACGTCATGTCGATTGTGCGTGTCTTCCAGCCGCGGCCGCCCGGCAGACTGTCGATCTGCTTCAGCGCGATGAGTTCCTCGTTCGTCAGGATCGGATGAGGTACCAGCAGCCGATGGGCATTCTCGGGCGTCGTCTCCAAAAGATTCGCTTCCGGCCCGATGTAGCACTCGAGCGACATGATGATTTCTTCGCGAATCGAATCGATGGCGGGATTCGTCACTTGAGCGAACAGTTGCTTGAAATAGTCGTACAGCATTCGCGGCTGATCGGACAGGCAGGCGAGCGACGAGTCGTTCCCCATCGAGCCCACGGGGTCGCGCAATTGCTGAACAAGCGGCAACAACATGAACTGCATCGTCTCGGTCGTGTAACCGAAAGCCTGCATTCGCTGGACGAGCGTGTCGGGATAGAAACCGTGCGGCTGCTCGGTGGGCTTGAGATCCTGCAAACGAATCCGTTCGCGCTGCAACCATTCACCGTACGGCCGTCGATCCGCAAATTCCTGCTTCAGCTGCGCATCCGGAATCAGAGCGCCCTGCTCAAAATCCACCAGGAACATTCTCCCCGGCTGCAGACGCCCCTTCTCTTTCACCAAGGACGGATCCACGGGCAACACACCGACTTCGCTGGCCATGATTACGCGATCATCGTGCGTCAAGTAGTAGCGTGAGGGCCGCAGTCCGTTTCGATCGAGCACGGCGCCGATCACGTGACCGTCGGTAAACACGATCGAGGCTGGACCATCCCACGGCTCCATCAAACAGGAATGGTATTCGTAGAACGACCGCTTTCCTTCGGGCATCGATTCATGGTTCTGCCAGGCTTCGGGAATCATCATCATGACCGCTTCCTGAAGCGTTCGACCGGTCATCAACATGAATTCCAGCACGTTGTCGAACGTTCCGCTGTCCGAACAGTCGGGCTCGACAATCGGAAACAGCTTCGGCAATTCGTCCCCGAACAGGCTGCTGCGGACCACGCCTTCTCGGGCCCGCATCCAGTTCATGTTGCCCCGCAGCGTGTTGATCTCGCCGTTGTGACTCATAAAACGATTTGGCTGCGCGCGATCCCAACTAGGAAACGTATTTGTCGAGAAGCGCGAATGGACCATCGCCAGGTGCGTCGTGTAGTCGGCGTCTTTCAGGTCGGGGTAGTAGTCGAGCAACTGCCACGACATGAGCATTCCCTTGTAGATCAACACCTTGGTGGAGAGGCTGTTGATGTAGAACATCTTGCGCTGCTGCAACTTGGAATTGCCTCGCAACGCATGGCTGGCGCGTTTGCGAATCAGATACAACTGGCGTTCGAACGCTTCGCCGGCCAGCCGCGGTCCGGCCGCGACGAACAGTTGCTCAATGAACGGCTCGCTCTGCAGCGCCGTCGGTCCAACCTGAGCCTTCCGTCCTTCCGTCGGAACTTTCCGCCAGCCAACGAGCCGCTGTCCTTGTTCAGCAATGATCTGCTCCACCACCTTCTTGCACTGCAGTCGCTCCTGCTCGTGCTGCGGCAAAAAGACCACGCCCGCCGCAAACTGCCCCGGTTCCGGCAGATCGGCGCGCAGGTCGACTTTCGCAACCTTCTGCAGAAACTCGTGAGGCAAAGCGGTCAGGATTCCCGCGCCATCCCCCGTGTTCGCTTCACATCCACAGGCACCGCGGTGGTCCATGTTGCGCAGCACTTGATCGGCGTCGCGCACCACCTGATGGCTGCGCAGACCCTTGATGTGGGCCACAAACCCAACACCACAACTGTCTTTCTCAAAGGCCGGGTCGTACAGTCCGTGCTTTTCCGGGTAACCGTAACGATTCTGAATCTGCATACTATTTCACCGTTCTTCCCACGCCGAAACGACTGCCGAAGCTTCTCGCTGCCCGCCTAAAGAACTCTTCGCGTCGGACAAGCAGCTGACGTCTCGCAGCAAAAAATCCACGAACTGACGCGACGTACGGGATTGCTCCTTGCCGCGCCGCTGAATGATTCCCAGAGGACGACTCAACGCCGCACCACGCAGCGGGATCGCAGCTAACGTACCCGATGCGACCTCTCGCTCCACCGTCGGTGCTGGAAGCAACCCAATCCCTGCGTTGATTTCAATTGCCCGCTTGATCGTCTCCGTGTTGTCAAATTCCATCACCACCTGAATCTCAACACCCTCGTGCCCGAAGGCGCGATCGATCTCGCGCCGGATCTGCAGATTGCCGTCGAACGAGACGATGCGACGACCGTGCAATTCGCGCAACTCAATCTGATCCCGGTCCGCCAGCTCGTGCCCCGGGGCACACACCACTACCATCGGCTCCTCACGCCACGCAATCGCACTGATCGAACGGCTCGACTGTGGATAACTGACCAGCCCCACGTCGGCCTGATCCCGCTCGACCAAGTCATAAACCCGATCCGGATGCTGGTATTCGATCCGTACATTCGCTTTCGGATACCGCGCCAGAAAGTCCTGAACGGACTGGTTCATGTGACTCAAGCCGACCGAGTAGATCGAGGCTACGCGGACCCGACCAGCGACCTCCTCGTGCAGCGTCCGAACCTCCTCTTCCAATGCCGCATACCGATCGACGAGTTTGCGACAGCCGCGGTAGAAAACGGTCCCTTCCGGCGTCAGAACGAGCGGCCTCTTCGAACGATCCAATAACTTAACACCCAGTCGCTCCTCCAACTGCTGCACCATCTGGCTTGCCGCCGATTGGGAAACTTCATTTTCCTTGGCGCCCCGCGAGAAACTACGACGGGCGGCCACGTCGCAAAACACTTTCAAGAGCTTGATGTGCATCTAGAACCGCCCGTTCGTATATTAGCAACTACGATATAAGGGACTCATAAAATTAAGGTTCCCAAACTCACCAAATTACGTGCCAAAGCAGCTAGCGTCAAGCATCGCCAGAAAAATGATCACCGTACGGGACCGGTCGGGGAAGCCGCGCACGGCTGAGGGAGGGGCACGCCCCTTGTGGCCGATTCCAGCCGGGACGAAGGACGCGAATCCATGGGTTGGGGGATTCTACGTATCCCCGTTGGCCGGCTCGTCACCAGTCGGCACATCCGCTGGTTGGAGCCGTGTCCGTTGGTCGACGGAGCCGAAATGCCGAAATTCTACGAAGAGGATTGACTCGACCTCCGGAGGATATCGCGTTCTGTCTGGACCGAAAGAGGAGAGGTAACCACGGATTGGACGGAGGGTACGGATTGGCACGGACAGATCCGCGGGCATCCGTTTTGTCCGTTCGATCCGCGGTTCCTCTTCTCGATCCTCGGTTCCGCTCGACTCGTGCGTCACAGCGAGATCGGTGCGAAAGAGTGTTGTAACTTCAGATGCACCAGTAACTTCTGAACCGCACGACCTCCGGATCGATCTTCAGCTGACCTTATTCGGCAGATAGTCGTGATCGCGTTTCTCGAGAACGGTCGCCTTGATGATCTGATCGGGTTTGATCGACAAGTCGGACGATTTACTTGGATCGCGACGCTGCAGCTTGGGCAAGACATCGAGTCCTTCAACGACACGACCAAACACCGTGTGCTTCCCATCCAGATGAGGGGTCGGCAGGAAAGTCAGGAAGAACTGGGATCCTCCGCTGTCGCGTGCCGCACCTTTCGCCATGCTCAGGCTTCCGCGGAAGTGATTCCGATGGTTGTCCTGGTAACACTCACAATAGATTTGATAACCGGGTCCACCGGTCCCATCGCCATCTGGACAGCCTGTTTGCGCCATGAAGCCGGGCAGGACGCGGTGAAAGGTGAGTCCATCGTAGAAGCCTTTTTCGACGAGACTGATGAAGTTACCAACGGTTTCTGGAGCTTCATTTTCGAACAATTCCACGACGATGTCGCCTTTGGTCGTCTGCAAGCGGACCCTGGGCAGGTCACCGGCCTGAGCTTCACTTTCGCGAATCTTCTGCTCATTGGCCCATTTTTCCTTCAGATCCGCGACATAGGGCAGGTAATCGGCGCCCGCTTTCAGCACGCCCAGTGAATCGGCTTCCTGAAGATACTGTTCGGCCAGCTCAAATTCCTGCATGGCGAAGGCGGCAGCTCCTGCCAGGTCGTACAGCAGTTTTTCATCACACTGGCCATCGACGAGCGTCTGCGTGATCTTCCAGGCCGAGTCGTAACGGTCGTACGCGAGGTCATCGGCGGCCAATTTGAGCAGAAAGCGGGTCAATTCTCGATCCGCATTGGGATTTGCGGTGTAGGCCTTCAAGGCCGCATCGCGCAGTTGCGGGACCATTTCAGACGCCTGCTGCAGCGTGTCTTGATACTCGGTACGGATCGCCTCGAGTTCCGACTCTTCCGCGGTTTGAAATCGGACCTGCAGATCGCGCAAAACCTTGAGGCGGTCTTTCCACTGGGAGAAAACGGCTTGAAATTCCGCATCCGCAGACGCATTCGCTTCTTGAGCGGAAGTGACGCGGGGAACGGAAATAGCGGACACGGCGGCGAGAGTCGGCAGGATCAAGAGAGTCAAAGCAAGCGGACGAAGGCACATATTCAATTGCTCCTCACTGCACTGCTAACGGTGGAAAAGTTGTAATCTCAGCAAGAAATCGAGCGACCAACGGGAGCGACGTTTCCGTAGGTGCGGTAGCACCCCGGTCAGTTGCGGCCCTGCCGCACTGCACTGTTGACGGTGGATTCGGATAAAGTAGTATTTCGCTTCGCTCCGCCAAACTCAAGAGGCACGCAACCGGTGACGCCCAGACGAAAAGACTCACGTTCCCGCGACGCGACGGGTGGTCGGCGCCCGTCCGTCCGTCCCTCGACACTGCGGATCGTCGGTGGACAGTTCCGTCGCCGTCAATTGACGTATTCCGGCGATCCTCGCGTGCGGCCGATGAAGGACCGCACCCGCGAGGCGGTCTTCAACCTCCTGGGACCGATCTCGTCAACGCACCACGTGCTGGATCTATTTGCGGGTACCGGTGTGATGAGTCTTGAGTCACTAAGTCGTGGGGCGGGCGGTGCGACTCTGATCGAGCTGTACCGTCCCGCGGCGACAGTGATTCGGCGGAACATGCAACTTCTGGACGTGGAGAATCGGGTCCAACTTGTCGTCGGCGACGCATTTCGCTGGTTCCAGCGGATGCCGCCCTTGCCGGAGACACCTTGGCTCGTTTTTGTCTGTCCGCCCTATGCCTACTACGTCTCGCAGTGGCCGGAGCTTCGGGAATTGATCCAGGCCGTGATCGAGCGCGCCCCGGGTGGCAGTCGTCTAGTACTGGAGGCAGACACCGGGTTCGACACGGATCGCTTACCTGAACCGGACAGTTGGCGGATTCGTGATTATCCCCCCGCGCGCATCGCCCTACGATGGTGACGTCGCCTAGGTTATTGAGCACAAGTCGAGCGGTACGAAAGATCGAGAAGAGAAACCGCGGATCGAACGGATAAAACGGATATCTGCGGATCGGTCCGTGCCGATCCGTCCCCTCCGTCGAATCTGTGGTTCCTTCTGCTCCGGAAGTCCAACCGGACGGCGCTATTCCTTCGCTCGTGTCTTGATTCAACTGCCGAGGCATGGACCACCTGATCAAGGCCTTTCTGGATGACGATCGGGCTTGACTCGGCGTCTTTCCGCGTCTCTCCGCGGCTATGCTTCCTACATCCGCCCCCGATTTGTCTGTACGCAACAGCGAGGGTGTTATCCTGACCTATTCGTCTTCCATGGCCGGAGCACATCTCAAGGGCTGTTTTTCTTGAGGGGCGGCTGCCGACAGGACCGTTCGATCCGACATGATCGGCAAACGGCGCGCAAGATCGCAGCGCGAGCCTCACCGAGTCGATAAACAGTATCGATTTCTGTGCTTGCTAGGTGGCGCCATTGCAGGGAGGCATTCATGGGCCGCATTCTCATTTCTCGCGTTTTCTGCCTATCGCTCCTCGTCCTCTGTTGCGCCGCCCGGGCCGGTGCGGACGAAGTCCCGTTGCTGCGTTGGCAGACCGATTATCTCCAGGCACACAAGATTCGCGTCGAGCGTGGCAAGCCGATGCTGGTCTTTCTGACGATGGACAGTTGCCCGCACTGTCATCGGATGCTGGAGACAACCTACAAGGACAAGCTGATTGTCCACGAGATCGCGATGTCCTACGTCCCGATCGTCATCAATGGCACCCAACAGCATGAATTAGCCAAACGCTTTGGTGTGCGGGTCTATCCGACAACGTTTGTCGTCGGATCCGACAATCGGATTCTCGAGCGGATGGAAGGCTACGTCAGTCCACGAGAGATGCAACGCCGGTTGGAGGACGTCACACAACTCGAAGCGTTACAGGCGAAAGCGTCCCTTTCCGGTGCAACGAAAGCGCGATAGCCCGCGGACTGGGCGTCTGGCTCGCGTTCGTGGTCGGATGCTTGAAGCCTTCTCGCCGAATCGTCACTCTACTTGCGAGCGAACTGATGACCGGCCACCGCCATTTTCGCGACATACACCGACGTTTGCGCCGTCACGAAGAGCGTCTTCGAATCCACACCTCCGAACGTGACGTTCGCCGGTTGCTCAGGAAACTCCAGGATGCCCAGCAATTGCCCTTGGGGCGAATAGACTTGGAGCCCCAATGCGGTTGTGACGTACAGATTCCCGCGAACGTCGATGGTCACCCCGTCGCCTCTCGTTTCACGTTGACCGGCGGGGTTTTTCAGCCGGCAGAAGACGCGTCCCGCATCCAGCTGCCCCGGTTGCCGGACCGCGTAAGCCAAAACCTCCGGCTGATCGGTGGGAACGACGTACAGCGTTTGTTCGTCCGGCGCGAGGATTATGCCATTGGGAGCCTGCAAATCATCGACCAATCGCCGGATTTCTCCCTCAGGCGATCGATAGTAGACTCCCATCTTGCCCTGCGGCAGCGGTTGCGGCGCCCGGTAGTGCGGGTCGGTAAAATAAATGCCGCCTTGGGAATCGATCACCAGGTCGTTGGGCGCATTGAACCGATTTCCCTGATACTGCCCGGCCAGGACCTCTTGCGTCATGCCGGATAGAGAAAGCGCCGTCACCTGACCATCCATTTCACATTTGATCAGGCGGCCTTTCGCATCGAACATCAGACCGTTGGCGTGCCCCGACTGCTCTTGAACGGTCGTCAGCTGCCCTTTCAGATCCGATTTGTGGATCCGCGCGTTTGGGATATCGGTGAAATACACGTTCCCTTCCGCGTCCGCCGCCGGCCCCTCCGTGAACTGAAATCCACCATGAAGTTTTCGAATCGGTTCCACCGGACCCACGCCAGGAATTGAGCTGGTCGTTTGGGCCAGAAGCGAATTCATCAAGAGTCCGATTCCCAACAGCGTGCCAACAACGATTCGACGAGGCGGCAATTGGCTTGAAGTTCCTGTTCGTATCCAAGTCGTGATCCGTTCGCAATTCATGATTTTCACTCCGTCCAACGAATGCTCGGGTTGCTAGAGTAGATTCCGAAACCGCCTCGAATGAGTGGCACGAACCATGCGAGGCCTCACTACCTCTGAGAAGCCGAGTATCTCAAAACTTCAGCTGCCCGCCGGAGGTCATGCAGTTCGAGTTGTGTTGGTGTGAAAGTCTGACACCCCACCTCCGCACCAAGCTCGCTTTGACGCACAAGTCAAGCGACACCGAAGATCGAGAAGAGAAACCGCGGATCGAACGGATCAAACGGATGTCCGCGGATTGGTCCGTGCCGATCCGTAGGCTCCGTCCAATCCGTGGTTACCTCTCCTCTTTCGGTCCAAACATAACGTAATACCCTCCGGAGGTGGAGTGAATTTTGTTCGTAGACTTTGAAAAAGCCGACACTTCTAAACTGCACGACCTCCAGAGGGAGAGTGAATTCACTGCTGCCCGCCCCACGCAGTGCTCGCAGGCGAAAAGCGGACACGTCGCACGACTTCGGCAACGAAAATGTGTAGACTCTTAATGATCGAGTGCGACCTCCTGAAGTTAGTGATGACTCAAGAACAACTTCGGCATTTGGGTGCCTGGGGTCGAGACGCGA
>CAZFWV010000164.1:0-14194 GCA_964522605.1 uncultured Pirellulaceae bacterium | reverse complement strand
TGAATGACCGGTCGATCCACGCTGCCGCCGTAGAGCATCAGACCCACCCCACCGCCGGCCGTGCTGGGGTCGCGCGAGATCTGCGTTTCAATCGAGAAGTTTGGGGGAACGAATCCCTCGGGGAACGGATCGCCCACGGCGATATCACGGTAAACGATCGGCGCATCGCCTCGATCCGTGGTGGTCGTGTCCTGACCCACAGGCACCTGAAAACGCAAGGCTCCTCCCGATACCGTCACGGGATTCCCACCGGCCGGCGTGTCGACGGTCCACTCGGACCCGAGCGCCGAAGTGAATTCCTCACGCTGCGTGGTGCCCCGAATCAACTCCTCGTACCCGACCGCCGTGGTCCCGGCGGACCAAGCCGAATCGTTGAAGCCCAACTGGGTCCAGGTTTCTGCCAGGGAATTGTCATTCGGCACCAAGGCCTTGATCGCTGCGTCATCCGGAATCAACTCGGTCGTCACGGGAACGGGCGCCAAGCCATAGGACTGATCCGGGAATTGCGCGGGATACGGATCATAGTCATGGGCGACCGTAATCCCGTCCGGCTTGATCAGACCCAGGTATTCCCCATCGGCCGAAAGGCGGAAATTGGTATGCAGCTCATTGGGATCGACGCCGGCCATATCATCCGGGTATTTACCGGAGGCAAAAACCAGCAGATGTTCGCCGGGACCGACGGTCACGGAGGGGAATTCCCATTTTTGCAGGTCAGTATTGTCATCGGTCAAATACCAACCGGCCAGATTGATCGCATCGGTTCCCCGGTTACGGATCTCGATCCAGTCTTCGTAATCACCTTCCGAGTCCTGAATCGTGGAGATGTTATCCGCTTGAAATTCATTGATCACCGGATCGGCGGCCAGCAGCATGCGCGGTTCCAGTGGCTCGGCCCACGAGCGCCGCTGAATCGCTTGTTTCCAGAGTTGTGCGCTGCGCCGACGATTGCGTGTTCTCTGTGGTCGATACTTGCGGCCCATCGAGATGCTCCTGAATGAATGATCGTTGCCCGCGCCGCGTGGTGTTCCCTGGCGCGTCAAACTGCGGTTTCACACGTTTTGCCCGTAGCCGCCGGCAGGGCGGTGCGAGGACGTTCGACGGTGCGTAGCCGAATTCGTGAGAATTCGGAGGCGGAGGGAACAGTTTTTCCCGGCGAAACACCTCCGAATTCTCACGTATTCGGCTACACGCAACCTCCTCACCTACAACTCCGGGTTTGACAATTCGGCCGTGGCACACCCCACGGCTACTCGGATCTCGCCTCGTTCTTTCCGTCGGTGAACAATGCCAGCGCAACGTCATCCGCCGATGTTTGATCCCACGTCCAATCGTCGGACTCGCGCTGAAAAATCGTGTCGCTGATCGACTCCTCCGTGAAAAGCTCAACGGTGACTCGGACCGGCGGGGCCGGAGAGCAGGATCGGATGGAGGAACAATCCGGTTCCGCAGACGAACTCTCCGTTTCGGTGAAGGCGTAATCGGCCTCCACCGCCGCGGCCGTGGCCGGACCCATTGTAATCAGATTTGTCGGATCGTGCCGCATTTGCGCTTCGTAACTGTACCCACCGGTCAGCAAAGCCAGTACGAAGTCGCCCGTCCCGAAATCGCCATCGCCGTCCCAATCGCCCTCGGCCCAGGTCGCGTTGCCGGGCACTCCATCCTCGTACTTGCCCACCTGGAGCACCAGGACCAAGTCTCGAGTATTGAACACTCCGTCGAGATTCGCATCGCCGTACGTGGTCCCGAGGATATCCAAGACCAACACATCTCGATCGGCGGTCGTGACCTTTTCATCTCCATCGAGGTCGAATCGCGGGTCAGGATCCGGACTTCGCAGCTGGGCCGCCAGGGCATCGATATCGGCGGCATTCACGATGCCGTTTCCGTCGAAATCGCCCGGGACGCCGCCTGCAAAGCGAGCGACGCCCGGGTTCGGGGCTGCGGCGACCCAATACGCGGCATCATTGCCCCAGGCCTGTGCCGTACGCCGTTGCAGCGAGAACCCGTCGCCATCGGCTGCCTCGGGCCACGGGCTCCGATCATCGTACAAGACCTCGTCCTCCTGCCACCGTGGCGTGTCCGCGGGAGCTTCCAGATCTGGCCGCTGTAATTCGATCCGCTCCGAATCGTTGTCGAGCTGACCGTCGTACCCACCGACCAGGGGCACCGCGGAATTCAGGCCGTAGTGCGTGCGAAACGCCTCCGTGCGATTGGCGTTGGCGGGATTCAAGGGGTCGAACGAGACCACCAGCAGGGCCTGACCTGCGGGAATCACCGTCGTTGCCGCAAAGTCAAAATCCACTCCTCCTCGTAACCGCCAATTCTCGAGACGCTGGTCTTCGGCGGTCGGATTGTAAACTTCGATAAACTCCAGGTCGTCCGCGGTCAGCGTGGGATCAATCGCCAACGCAAACGGAGACGGCTCCGACGGATTGTAATTCAGTTCGCTGATCACCAAGGGCCCCACGCGCGGCAGGCCGTTGCGATCACCAAGCGTGACCTCCAGCATCGGGGCCAACCGGCCCTGCCCGTTGGGCACACGTCCCCAGGACTCACCAACTCGGGCCGCCCCAAAGTGAACGTTGTCGACGAACTGCGCGACACCGGATTGCTCGTTGGGAATCACCAACCAGACGTCATCCCCCAAGGCACTCAGGGCAAAATCGTTCGGGCCCGGATTCGGTGGGTTTGGATTAAAGTGCGTTTCATCGAAGACGATCGACCGCCCGGGAGCCAGCCGCGTGTTGGCGGGAATCCGGTACTTCAGCGGCCGATTGCCCGAATCACTCAGATACCATCCGCTCAGGTCGATCGTCTGATCCGAAACGTTCAGCAATTCGATGGCATCTAGCGGAGCATCTTCGTCGGGATTGGTGACGACTTCATTGATCACGATTCCGATCGGGCCCGCGTCGGCCGCACCGGGCGTCCCACCGAAGATCGTGCTTCCGCGCCACTGGTAGTACTTACCGTACTGATCAGCTTCCGTCTTGGGATCGATCAGCACGAGCGTTGCTCCAAAGCCGTCCGCCCGTTCCGGCCAGGGATCGTTGTCTTCGTAGCCAAATGAAATCAGTGGCTGATCGAGCAGATCCCGCAGTTCGAGCCGTTCTCCTCCGTTCGCTAACGACCCCTCTGCAAACTGCCCGAGGACTCGCGCTTGATCGCCGTAGCGCAGCCGGAAGGCTTCCACGTTCTTGACAACAACCGCATATTCACCCGGCTCAAGCGTCTCTGCGGGGAATGCAAATTGGACTCCTTCCGTCAGTCTCAAACCGGTCAGGTTCAGCGGCAGGGTCCCATGATTGAACACTTCGAGAAACTCGAAATCGTCGCTTTCCAGATCCGGCAACACCGCCAATTCGACGTCCGTCGGATCGGACGGATTGTAATTGATTTCGCTGATGGCGATCGTAGGCGGCGCGATCAGATAAAAGGCGTCCACGATGGGCGACCATTCGTACGCGAGACGAATTCGGGCCCGTAGGAATGTGTTGTCGTTGATTTCGATCGGCGAATTCTGGTATTTGACCGCGGCCGGATTCACCGCCCCGCCCGACAGTCGCGGATCCGAACCGTCGATCGTGTAATACAGACCGTCCGGCCCCGTCGGGTCGCCGATAATCTTCCGACCAATCAATTGATAACCGATCAGGAAGTCGGTGCTCGACGCACTGTCGTTGATCGCATGGACGGCCAAGACGTTGCGAAACGGGGCGGGCTGCAGCAGCGCCTTCGCCTCCGGACCCAATTCAAACCTTTCATACGCCGTCGTCGCCTCATGACTGGCGGTCGCCAGCGAGTTATAGGTCGGTGAGTCCGGTGCATTCACACTGAGGAAGGGAACACCATTCAGATAAGCTACAAATCCGTCGTCGTAGCGTACATCGAAGAACAGATGATCATACTCATCCGCCGCGGATCCATCGTTATCGCGGTCTTCAATCTCAATTCGGCTAAAATTGCGGAAATAGAGGTTCGTCGTCCCGGCAGGAACGGTCGTCCGTAGCAGGGATTCGTAACCCGTTTCCGTTTCGTAGCCGAAATCATCGCCGCCTAATTTCCATCCAGTAAAGTCACTGAACGATGGCTGCGTCCAGGTATTTCCCACCCGATTGTGGAAAGCCAAATCCGGGATGGCATAGCGGACAAAGCCGGTATCGGACAAGGTTGTGTCTTCAATTCGCTGTTCAACGGCTCCATCAATCGTCACCACGGTTCCCGGCAGCACGAGACCGCTCGCCGGTCGAAATTCCGGAATCTCGGTTTCCGGCCACCAGCCCACCGACCGAAATTGGTCGAGCACGCGGCTGATGCGCGTCCGGGTCCAGTTAATCGAAGTTTGAACCGATCGATCCCAATCGGCTTTCGTGAACGGCGTCGAGCGTTTCGCATCACCCCAGCGCGCCGATTCAGCAATGATCGCTTCGCTGATCTCGTTGGCGCGACCCTGCAACATGGAGCGGACATTGTCGGCCCCCAGCAAGCCGTCATCCGCAAAGACCTCATGAACACGATCGACAAACCGCTGCAGGTAGTCGCTGTTCGTCTCGGCAAGCTGCTCGTGCATCCAGTGTGGATTGAAGTAGGTAAACTGCGTCCCGTTATTGACGAACGGCGTCACCATGTTGTGGTCGCCGTTGTTGCAGCCGGTCGTATCGAGAGAGTGTTCCGAGTCGTGTTCGAAGAATTTCCAGCCGTCGGGGTTCTCGCGATTGTAGAGTCCGAAGTAGTTGTTGAGTGCGGGCCGCGTGCACTTCGATCCGGGGCCGTCGGAATCGGACGTGTAATAGGTGATGATCATGTAGTCCATCACGTTGTCGACATCCAGCAGGCGTTCATAGGCGGGATTGCGCGTGCCGTCGGGATTCATCCCCTGCACGCGGTAGTAATCCGCCATGTTCTCATCGCCTAAGCCGCCCGGCTTGACGAACTCTTGCCAAAGGCGCTGGTAGGCATCCAGATTGCCATCGATCGCTGCGTTGTTCCGCGGATCGTTGTGCACAACGTCATAGTCGGCCTCTTCGCCACCGAAATAGATTTCTCCATAGTCGGCCCCAATGCGCTCATCCGTCTGGAACAGTCCCCAGTACTGCCCATTGATGTACAGGTGATAGTACTCACCGCGTTTCGCGGGATGCCCCATCTCACCCTGCAGGTCGCGGGAGAAGATATCACGCAGAAAATTGTTCTGTCCGTCTCCCTGGAAAGCCCAGGAATAATTCTGTGTCGTCCGCAAATCAATCTTGTCGAATTCCGATGCGCCTTCCTCCCCGAACAGCGGATAACGGAGCCGCGAGTCGCCATATTCGTCACGGAAGAAGAAGCGGAAGGCGTGTTTCGGATTGGCAGTACTGACGCTGAATCCACCGCGAATTCGCACGCCCGCGTTCGCCTGAAAACCTTCTTGTGCTCCGCTCGGATCGATCAATTCAATCGAAGTCGGCCGCTCCCAGGCGATGCCCGATGCACTCGCATTGGAATAGATCCCGCGCGAACCGAACAAATCGTCCGTGTTCATCACCATCGAAATCGACGGGATCGACGTCAGTGCGCCTTCCAGTCTCGGTCCCCAAACCGGACTGTTGACGACGTCCGGATCCATCCCGTAATCCTTCATGTTGGATCCCCAGTTGCTGGGAAAACCGGCGGGGGTTTCGCCGTTGGGCGATTGGCGGACGATGTCGTCGGTGAACAGGTAACTGGCGGTCGCGGTGCGGGACGATTCCACGTCCGTCAGAAAGGCTTTGGCGCGCACGACCGTTGTGCGACTGATGCTCAACGGGTTTGAATAGAGACGTGCGGTTGGGTTGTCGGCAGACGGTTCCGTTCCATCGAGCGTGTAATAGATGCTGACGCCGGGTGTGCGATGCCGCATCTGCAGCTGAAACGGCGCGTCGTAAAAGCCTCGCTGCTGGGAAAACTCGACTGCCCCCAGGAAGATCTCCGCACCATTACTGTTCGGGCGGCCCGGTGTCGGCGCGGTGAAATAGACTCGATCGGCCGTCAGAACGCTCGGCGGAATTTCAGGAGGCTGTAAGTCGGGCAGAATCTCGAGCAACTGCCAATCGCCGTCGGTAACTCCCGCCGTGATCGATTGGTACAGCAACTCGACTTCGGCTCCCCCGGTGCTTTCAAAGTACACCAGCTCCAGCGTATGCTCCCCGGCCGAAAGCGGGATGGCATTGCTCGACTGCAACTGCGGCGGATGCAGTGCGTTATCCAAAATGACGTTCGCGCCGTCGATCCGCAGTCGACTACCGTCGTCACTGTGGACCGCGAAACGAAACTCTCCGGCGGAATCCTCGGGAATCACCAGCGTCGCGGTGACCTGCAGCGCGAAGTGGTCATCGTCTTCCAGATAGATGTCATACGGAAACGCTTCATCCAGCAGGAACAGACCACGGTCGCCGCCACCGGCCGCATCGTAGAAATTGACCGCGCCGAATCGATACGACACATCCTGGGCAACTCCCGGATCGCCCTCGGGCAGATTGAGCAACAACTGCGCATCCGCGAGCGGATCGATCCCCGTGCCATCATTGCCGCCAATCTGACCGGTCACCTTGCCGGGAAAACTGGAGGACGCATTGACCTGACGAACGGAGTATCCCGCAGAATCCACGCCGATCAGACGATTCACGGTGGGTACCGTCCGCGGATTCAACGTGCCGTTGGCCAAACCAACAATCGAATCCGACGGCAAGGCCATGTCCCAGACGGCCAGCTCGTCGATCAGCCCGGCAAAGTGAGAGTTCGTAAAGCGTCCGAGTGTGAAAGGCAGCAAGTCGTCCGTCCACAGCTCTCCCGCCTCGACTTCCGAACGAAGTTCCCCATTCAGATAGAGCTCCACATCGCGCCCATCGTACCGGACTGCAAAGTGGAACCAGGTCGCGGAGCTGACGCCCGCCGAGACCCGCTCCTCGCCCCCGTATTCGACCAGCCAACTGGTGCCCAACGGAGCCGAGTTCCGAAAGGCGAAACGCGTCGCATCGCCCTGGCCGACTTCAAAAACACCCCCGTTCGTTCCTTCAAAAAAGCTCGGGCCTTTCACCCAGCCGGCGACGGTCCGCGGGGTGCTACCGGGAAAACCCAGTTCCGACGCGGTCGCTCCCGTCGTGACCAGATCATCCACGCCATCGAACGACAGCGCCGTCCGTCCCGCCGTCCGTCCCGTCACCCACGATCCCGTGGGACTCATGTTCACGAGCGTCGCGGTGCGACCATTGCCGCTCAGATCCGCGGCCTGCGTACCACTGCCCTCTTCGAAATCCCAGAAGGCGACGAGCCCTTCGACCGGATCATTCGCCTCATTCCCGGAACCGCTACCGCGAAGTCCAAACGAAACATCGTCGTATTGCGGGACGTAAGGCTGACCACCCAGTTCGTATTCCCAGCGAACGGTCGAGCCATCGGGACGCACCAGCGCTAAATACTCGCCATCCGCGGCCAAGCTGAAATCAGTGTGCAGCGGACTCCCCGGATCGTCACGATCTTTCCCGGAGGCAAATATGACCAGATAGTCGCCGGCTTCCAGGTAGGTTCGCGGAAATCTCCAACCGGTCAGATCATCCGGATCGTCTGTCAGATACCAATCCTCCAGATTGATATCGATCAGGCCGGGATTATGCAGCTCGATCCAGTCGGAGGATTCTCCGTCTTCGTCATCAAGCGAATTGCGGTTGGCCGCCATGAACTCGGTAATCACGGGTTCGACCAACCCGTTCGTGCCGCCGGGAGTAGGAACTTCCAATACGCCCACTTCCTCGGCCAACAAACCGCGTCCCTTGAGCTGCGCGTCGATATAGAACTCAAGATCGTCGGCGCGCCAGTTCAAACCATGGATCGCCAGAACGTTCTGGCCCGGACGCAGGAATTCTCGAAATCGCGTCAGATCCAATTCGGAGCCAATGACACCCAGTTCATTCGGAGCAGTCGAGTTATACGCTGGCAGGGTGGGCGCATTGCGGCGAGCGATCTCGTGACCGTTCAGAAAGAGGACGTATCCGTCATCAAAATCCAGCTGCAGAGACAACGTCTGCAGATCTTCGGGTTGACCAACCTGGAATGGATACCGCAAGTAGGCGGACCCATTCTTGGCGTGCATCACGCTCTCCAGATCCAACGCGATCTTCAGCTTCTCACTACCCTGCTCAAAGCCGACGGGCCCTGCACCCCGCAGCCACCCCGAATCGTCGAACGGTTCGCTGCCGCCCGTCCAGGTTCCGCCCAACAGGTCGTTCGTCGGAACCAACGCGCGAACATCGTCCCCCGTAATGAACTCGAATTGACCACTCGGACGGTACGAGCCGTACGCTTGATCCTCGCCCAACGCCGGATAGTCAGCAAATTGCGAGGCGACCGTTGTTCCATTGGGACGAACGAGTGCCAGAAAGCCGCCCGTGTCGTCCAGCGTGAAGTTCGTATGTAGCGTGTCGGCCTTGCGATCTTTGCCCGAAGCGAAGACAACCAGCGATTCGCCGGGGGCCAACGAGCGCTGGGGCAATTGCCACGCCGTCAGGTTCGCGGCATCGTTGGTCAAATAGTATCCGCCAAGCGCCGCCGGGCTGTCGCCCCGGTTCTGAATCTCCAGCCAATCCGAGAACTGCCCATCTTCATCCGCCAGGGATGCTCGATTCAGTGCGACGAACTCACTGAGCACGGGATTCGCCGCCAGGAGTTGGCGACTTTCAAGTGGCTCGCAGCCGTGGAGCGACACCGAGCGCCGTCGGCAGCGACGACGAGGTGAACTAGAAACCAACGACCACTTCCGACCGGGCATTCGGAACATACGCAGGATTTCCGCGCTAAGGAAAATTAGCAATTCTCGGTCGTCCGACGAACAACACGCCGCGTATCGGATTGCGATCTCCAGCAGGTTCGCCGGGACCGCGACGCACGACTTTGCCGCCCAACCGGAGCCACATTGGCCGACACGACCGCCAGCCGCAGGGAGATTTCCCTGAGCTTAGAGGTTGTATCGATTATGACATGAATGTGAAGAATAGTGAAACGATTTCACCGGCTGGAGGGACTTTCGGGCCGTGATCTGAGATGATAAGCGCAAATCGCCGTCTGCATCCGCCAAGACTTGGATTGGCTTGGGGGGACGAGGAAGCAAAGAAAGCCGGTACAACGGATTGACGATCTGTCAACGCGGCTGGTTTTCGCGGCATGAGAAACGAAGAGGGAGCCACGGATGAAACGGACGTGACAGATTCGGACAGATCGATCTGTGTTGATCCGTCACGTCCGTTTCATCCGTGGTTCCTTCTTCCGTCCTATCGAATCCCGCTGACGGCCGATTGTTGGATTCTATGAACGAAAAGAGGCCGCCGAAATGATGGAAACATCTCGGCGGCCTTTTGTTGTCTACGATTCAAGGACACGGTTCGTCGTGTCCGGTTTGCTCCTAGCCGTTTCGGCGACGGATCAAACCGATCAGGCTCAGCATCCCCAGCCCGGCCAGCACGAGGCTGGATGGTTCGGGAACGAGTTCCAGACCCTGAGATCCGGGAATGATCACCGGACTTAAGGTGTCCGTCGTCAGCGGCATGAGGCCTCGCGGGAAACCCGCCAGCCAATCGCCGGCAACCGCATAGATCTCCACCTGCGATCCGCCACCGCCCTCGTAGTGCAGAGCTTCGAACGCATACACGCCTTCGTTCAGCGTAATCAGGCCGAACGTGTTAGCGTCGCCAGTCGGGAATTCAGCGGTCAGAGCCATGTCGCCATTCACGTCGACGAGTGTGCCTTGTCCGCTCGCGGAACTGACAGCGGTGAAGTCCTGCCCGATGATCCGCAGCTGCGAACCATCATCCGTCCGCAGAGCGAACGTCATGACCTCGCCGGGTTGTCCGTCCGTGTCGAGCACGGCGAACTCACCGAAGATTCCGGTCGTGTAGTTGTCGCCACCGCCATTGGGCATATCGCCTTCGGGGATTACCAGGGTGTCGGCAACTCCCTTGGCGGCATTGGCCCAGTCCGCCAGCGCCGCATTGACCGAATCCCGCGTTCGAGCGATCGCATCGGGTGCGCTAATGTCGCCGATCGACGCACCGTTGATAACACGGGCGTCGCTCGTCAACTGCGCGACCTGCCTGTAGACGCGCTCCGGGATCAGCGTGGTGTCACCGACCAAGCGGAAGAGGTCCGAATTGAAGCTGGTCTGTGCACCGGGAGCGGCAAAGAACTCCACCGCAGCTCCACCGCCACCTTCGTGGTGGGTGAGCCAGAACGGATAGTCACCGGCAGGCAGGTTGATCACACCCAGCGTGTCGGCCGTTCCGCGGCCACCCCAGAACTGCAGTGCGTTGCCGTTGGACAGTTGTCGGATTTCTCCGCCACCCGAAATCGACGTGAAGTCGTGTCCGGGAATCTGCAGCGTGAAGCCGTCATCACTGTTGACGCCGAACGTCCAGTCGCCACCCTGTCCTTCCGGAATGCGGAGGGTGCCTTTGGCCACGAGCGAAATGTTATCGACACTTTCTTTGGCCACGAGACCGGCGGTAACAACACCATAGGTATCGTCATTGCCAAAATTTCCGCCGCCGCCACTATCCTGAATGTTCAGCACGCTGGCCGTGTAATCCACGATCGTACCAGTGCCCGAAGCAAGCGACGTGTACGCCGCATCCTGGTCACCGATTCCGCCGTTATCGATCACCTCACGAACGCCCATGTAGCCGGCTCCCCCCGAGGGTCCCGGAGGAGCGACAAGGCTAGGAAGCGGGTCCGCCGTCGGCGTCAGCTCGATCCAGTTAATGTTGAAGCCGTCCGTATCGGCAAGCAAGCGAACCGTCTGGGCCCCGGCCGGAATCGGGCCAATGACCGTGTTCACGGAGGCCCAAGTCTGCCAGCCACCGGTCGGACCGGTCACGATCGGTTGAATCGCACCGCCGGGACCACCGACTTCAATCTTGAATCGATGATTGCCACCCGGATCGGAAGCGACGCGCGCTTCCAACTTGTAGTTACCACCCGTGGTGAAGACGGGATCATTCACCCACGGGCCTGGGGTGGTATCGGTGGTCATGTAGAACCATTCCCCACCGCCGGTCCAACCGACGTTGAACCCGCCTTCCGACGCCGCCTCGATGTCGACACCGTCCCCGGCTGCAGTGCGGTATTGGCCACCGTTGTTCGTATCCGGATCGTTATCGTTAAAGCCAACTCCTTGGCCGCCATCCTTGTAGTCCTCTGCCTCCAGACGAATGATCTCCGCCGCCGCGGGCGTGACGAGGGCCCAGCTGAGTAGCGCAGCCCCCGCGAGCATTGTGAGAATTCTCATGAAACTTACTCCAGATGCAAAAACAGAAATCCCAACCGTTGGAAAGAAATCACAGGATCCGCCCCGCCCCAAAAAAAAACGTCAACACGCGAACCGCTTCACGAATGACCAGTCAAGCCATCCAGGGCGATACAGGTGTTGACGTTCTCAGGTACGAGTCAGTGGCGGTACCTCCACTTCAGTTTCGTTAATTAGGCTCACTCCAGAAAACGGGACACTCCATTGATTCAGGCAAACCAACAAAGTTACGCGGTTTGCCAACCTGAATTTGCAGTATGAACCAGGTGTCTAACGTGTCAAGCGTTGCATTCGGTGAAATCGTGAAATCAATCACGAGGTAAGCAGGTCGTGTCGAGGCGGTCGAATAACCGCATCAAGCGAACGCACTACGGAAGCGGGGAATGATTTTCCAGCGATAAGCATTCTGAACGCGACTGCTTCGCACCACCAGAATGAACGGGATCCCCAGGTTCGTGCGTTTGGGATCCGTTACCGCCGGCCGCCCGACTGCTGCGCCAGAATCGCATCGCCGCGACTGTTCTCATAGCAGCTGAACAGCGCCCAGACCGGCTGATGGTCGGAGATTTTGAGCGCCTGTTCGTCCGTGATCCCAAACAGCTGTTGCATGTTCAGGACCCCAGCCTGACCGGTGAATTCAACGGTTGCCCGACCGTCGAACACGATGTTGTCGTAGGTCTTCGTACCGCGCGTGTTGGTGGGAATGCCGGAGATCACGTAGCGCATACCGGGCAACTGACCAAGGCGCCCCAATTGCGTTTCGCTCGCATTCAGATCGCCCAGCAGAATCACGTCGTCCTCGCCCCAGCCTCGTTGCTGCACCGACATGAACGCGTCCGCGAGTGCATCCACCTCGGTCTTGACTTCATCCGGGTCTGTGTGGACGTTAATCATCCAGAACGTGAACCCATACGCCGGATCCATCGTTCGAGCGCGGAAACGAGCGAGAAGCGGTTCGCGGTGCAACAGGTCGTTCGGATCCTCCATCGTCAGGATCGAATTCGGATCGATCTCAATCCGATCAGTATTGAACACGAACACGTACTGCTCGGTACTCGACGTGCGTCCCAAGCGGGGACCGATCGCATAGTGATAGCGCAGACCCTCAGAGTTAATCATCTGCACAAACGTCGGAATCAGATTGTCGTCCTGGCTGCGCACCTCCTGGATTGCCACCAGATCGAACTGTCGCACGATCTGAACCAATGCCTGAACGACCTCGGTCTTCTGCATCTTTGAGGTGCCAAACACCTGGATATTGAAGCTGCAAATCGAGATCGCCTCGCCCGGTTGCAGCGAGGGTGGAGGTGAGTTGCTGACGTAATGCGTCGTCGCAGCAGCACCCGAGCCACCGGACAACGCGGCGGAAAGACCGTCCAGCAGACCACCCTCTGGCAAAGCCGCCGTCAGAGGCTGATCGCCCGAGACCCAATCCCAGCCCGACTGCACCGCCTTGCCCACCACCGGCAAATCCGGATAGGCCCAGCCGCCCAATCCCAGACTGGTCAACAGCGTCGCCAGCCAAGTGAATAGCCGACGCAATGGTCCACTCTTGGATTTCTTCTTCTTTGCCATTGAATCGAGCGTAACTGCAGTCGTGCGAGACCCGTGTCGGGACCAGGCAACGCATGCATCGGATGGGAAAACACGCTGCCTGAAAAAACGTAGCACCTTACGTAAACGGTAACTACGGAAATGATCGGATCTCGACGATCATTAACTACGGCGCATTCTTGGATGAATCTGGGACGCCGCGTGACATGACAGCACGACTGTCGCACCATGCCGTCGGAGGCAGAAGGACCGATGCTGGGGATCGGGGATGGAAGAAGAGCCGCGGAGGAACGCGGAAAACCACGGAAAGGATCTGTCGAATGGCTGACCTGGCTTCCTTGATCGAACAGCTCGGTAGTAAGGATCTTGAACGTCAGCGTGCGGCCGCAGAGACACTCGCCGAGTGGGGCGAAGAAGCATCGCCCGCCGCTGTCGCGCTGCTGCAAGCGTGTGAAGTGGAGGACGAGGCGCTACGCGAGTGGGTTGTCGCCGCTCTCGAGCAGATGGGACCTCCTCCGGCAGATGATCTTCCCGCGATCTGTCGACTGCTGGCCACGGATCATGAACTGTCGGCCTACTGGTCCGCAACCCTCTTGGGTCGACTGCAACAGGATGCAGCCGATGCTGTCGAGGCCTTGGCGCAAGCGGTGGAAAAATCCATCCATCCACCGGTCCGACAGCGGGCCGCCTGGGCACTCGGACAGATCGGACCCGCCGCGCAAGGCGCAAAGAAACAACTGCAAGAGGCTTCGATCTGCTCCGATCCCCGCACCGCACGGTTGGCGCAGGAAGCGCTGCAAGCGATCGAGCGCGCGTAGCCAGTTAAGCGAACTGAACTGCATGAGATTGACCGTACGCGATTATGGAGCGCTGGTCTCTTACCGCGGGTCGCGCGACGGAGGCGTCGAAAAGGGTCGTTCGGACGGCGTCCGTTCGGACGGCGTCCGTTCGCCGAGCGCCGCGGCGGTCAGCAGAATCAACCCCAGGCAGGAGAGAACCGAAGAAAACAGATAGACACCCCCCATGGAGACAACGATGTTTTCGGGGCGCAGCAGACGACCGAGAACGAGCGGAGCAAAACTCGAAATCCCCAGCCCGATCAACATGATGATCGAGGCCGCCGCCACGAATGCACTCCCACGCGGATTCCGACCGGCCCGCGTCAGGGCGATGATGAGCATTCCCAGATAGACCATGAAATGGAGAAAGGGAGCAATCAGATACAACAGGGGTAGTTGATTGATCACCGGCTGCCTCTCCTTCGCCGCAGGTTGTGGAAGGCTGTAGGCTGCAGGCTGCAGGCTGCAGGCTTTAGTCTCCAGTCTCCAG
>CAZFWV010000163.1:0-14264 GCA_964522605.1 uncultured Pirellulaceae bacterium | reverse complement strand
GGGCGAAGGCGTCGCACCGTGGTTACAATGGGCGTGCAGCCAGGGAAGCCGTCGGCCCATCAGGGGGCTACTTGGACCGAAACCTCGATTCGGAGTCGGTCCACCGTGGGACATCGACGATGAATGGTACCGAGAATCTCAGTTTGGTTCGATGGATCTTTGCCTGGTCAGATCGAAGAGCTTACAGCCTGCTTGAGACCCCCGATCGGATGCTGTTTTCCTACACAATGCGCTGATCTGGCGCGGAGCAAAGGTTGCCGAAATGATGGAATTTCCCCCGATCTTCCGCGTGCGACAGACGTTCGATGGACCCGTCGTGGTGGACGTGGAGAATGAGGTGCGAAATCAGCTAGCGATGCTTTCGCTATCGTCGGTCATTCGACCGGGACAGACGGTCGCCATTACGGCAGGTAGCCGCGGCATTCATCAGATTGCAGAGATTCTGCGCATCACGGTTTCGTATCTGCGTGAGATGGGAGCTTCACCGCGGATCGTACCGGCGATGGGCAGCCATGGCGGCGGGACCGCCATCGGACAGCAGCGCGTGCTCGAAGCGATGGGAATCACCGAGCAGAATTGTGGCTGCCCGATTCACTCTTCGATGGAAACCGTCGTGGTCTGTCATGCGCGAGAAGGCTTTCCTGTGTATTTCGACCGCGTCGCTTTCGAGTCCGATCATGTGCTGGTCTGCAACCGTGTGAAGCCGCATACCGGTTTCGTCGGCGACGTGCAAAGCGGCCTGATGAAGATGTTGTTGATCGGCCTGGGAAAACATGACGGGGCAACGGTCTATCATCGAGCGATTCAGGATTACAGCTTTGGTCAGATCGTCCGCAGTGTGTCTCAGGAGGTGCTGCAGCGCTGCCATATTCTTGGGGGATTGGCGATCGTCGAGAACGCGTACGATCAGACTGCCCTGATCGAAGCCGTGCCTCCCGCCGAGTTTGAGCGACGCGAACCGGAACTGCTGCAATTGGCTCATCAATGGATGCCCCGTCTTCCGTTTGAGGAGGCGGAAGTCTTGATCGTGGATGAGATCGGTAAGAATATCAGCGGTACGGGGATGGATACGAACGTTGTCGGTCGAAAGCACAACGATCATACCGCGATTGGCGATGAAACTCCGCAAATCAGGTACATCATCGTGCGGAATCTGACACGGGAGACGCACGGTAACGCCGCGGGAATCGGGATCGCCGAATTTGCACTCAGTCGAGTGATCTGCGCGATGGATGTTCCAGCGACGGTGACGAACTGTCTGACGGCGAGCCATCCGACGGGCGCGATGATTCCGGTTCACTTCACAACGGACCGAGAGGTTCTGTCCGCTGCCCTCGGGGCGATTGGTCTGCGGCCGCCCATCGACTCGCGTCTCATGTGGATTCGCAATACGTTGACACTTGCCGAAGTTGAAGTGTCGGCGGCGTATTGGGATTTGGCACAGAAGCGTTCGGATCTGGAAATCCTGACGGAGCCCCGCCCGTTGCCTCTGAGTGCGGAGGGACAACTCCCGGATGATTTCCTGACGGCTCGGTCGTGAGTCGGGTCCTGGGGACCGGCGGTTTCCGCCCGGTAGCGAGTCGCTCCTGGTTCGCTACAATGCCCGAGACTTATTCATACGTGCGGCGCCAAAGTTCCCCAGGATCGAGAAATCTCCTGAACATCGCCGGACTTCCGTTGGTCGTCCTGGCTCATTGATGGCGCAACGATCGATAGGATTCCGGCGGACCGGGAGGGAGCGGATGTCGGCTTCGAACGAAGGAAATCCACGTCTGACGGAACTGTTGCGGCAGGTGCGCGATGGCTCACAACCCGCGGCCGCCGCACTCGTGCGGATTTACAGTCCGGCCGTTCTGCGTGTCGTACGACGAATGCTGAATCGTCGGTTGCGCGATAAATTTGATTCCGACGATTTCACACAGGCTGTTTGGGCGAGTTTTTTTGCGCAACCAGCGCGATGGAGCGAGTTGCGACGACCGGAGCAACTGATTGGGCTGCTGCAGCGCATGGCACGCAACAAGGTTGTGGATGAGCATCGGCGACGTATGGCCACCCGCAAGTATCGTGTGACGAAAGAGCGGCAATTGCCATCGTCAGATCAGGGGCCACAAGACTGGTTGGCCGCACGGCAAGCGAGTCCCAGCCAACTGGCGATCGCCCGCGAGCAGTGGGATCGGATGCTGGTCGCTCAGCCGCCTCAAAACCAGCACATTCTGCAACTCAAACTGGCCGGGATGACGAATCGTTCCGTTGCCGACCAGCTGGGAGTCAGCGAGAAGACGGTTCAGCGCGTTCTGCAGAGACTGATGCGGAGATCGGACGAGTGACTGCCGAGGAGAGTAAATCCCCGCTCGGGGACGACCGTCGGTCGTCGGGCCAACCGGCCGATTATCAAAGGCAGAAGGATCGCATCTCCGAAGTCTGTCAGCAATGGCAACGCACTCGGACACCGAATGCCGCCGGCTTTCTGGCCGACCATCCTTCCGTTGCCTGCTATCCGTCTCTGGTTATCGATTTGGCCTATGAGGAGTACTTCCTTCGACGAGAAGAAGGTGAACGCGTCGACGTGAGTGCCTTTTGTGAACAATTTCCCATCGTCCGGCGCGAGTTGATGGAATGCATCCAAACCGACGAATACGCCCGCCGGAATCTGATTCCACAGTGGAACCTTGGACATCAGGCATGGCCGGAGCCCGGCGATCGGCTGTTCGATGGGCGGGTGGAGGAAGTCATCGGTCAGGGAGCCTTCGCGCGCGTTTACTTGTGTTCGCAGGAGCAGTTGGGAGGACGACAAGCGGTTGCGAAGGTGACATTTCAGGCGTTGCCGGAAGCCGAGGTACTCGGGCGGCTGAATCATCCGAACATCGTGCCGATCTACGACCAACGGCACGATCCGCAGACCGGTGTCCATTCTCTGTGGATGCCGTTTGTCGGCCGAAGTACTCTGCGCGAGTTGATTCAGTTTGCGTTTGCAGACGACAACGTGCCGCGCCGGGCTTCGGTCATCCTCGACGCGGCTCGCTGCCGCATTCGACCCGGAGATCGTTATCATTCGCTCGCCAAAACACCGGCGATTTCACCGGACGCAACGTATGTCGACGGGATCGTCATGATTGCGCGTCAAATTGCTGAGGCACTGCACCATGCACATCAACGCGGTGTGATCCACGGCGATCTCAAGCCCTCCAATGTTGTTCTCGCGACCGATGCGACTCCGTTGTTGGTTGACTTCAATCTCGCGTTTGGCCATCCCGCATGCTCTGCTCTCATTGGTTGGACGGTTCCATATGTTGCGCCGGAACGTTTGCGAGCATACCTGCTGCAGGCCGATCCCCAACAACGAGTTGATGAGCGATCGGATGTGTACGCCTTCGGCTGTCTCCTTTACGAGCTCTTGACGGGACGTGTTCCGTTCGAAATCGACTTGGAAGATCCGGATCGTGAAGCCATGGCGGGGCGTCTGCTTGATGCTCAGGCAACAAGCGTCGGTGCAGTCGGCTTGCTTCATCCCGACGCGGATTCTCAGCTCTCTCAGTTGGTTCAACAATGCCTGCAGTTTGATCCACAGCGTCGCCCCACTTCGATGGCGGTCGTTCTAGATCAGTTGCCTTCCGCTGGCTTCGGCCGGAATTTCCTGGCGCGGCGCATTCGTCGGTGCCGACGCACAACGCTCGTACTCGTGCTTGCCGTTGCCCTTGTCCCGGCTCTCTTCTTTTTGTCGGGGATGGATCCGGTTCCACGGCGACAGCGGCAATTTGAGCTCGGAGTTCAAGAGTTCAAGCGAGGAGAGTTACGGAAATCGATCGAGACCTTCACCGAGTCCATTGGCACTCCTGCCGACTCCGCCGATCCCTATCTCGCCCGCGCCGCCGCGTCCGTACACCTCTTCCTGATCGATGGTGAAGAGGAGCTTCTCGAAAATGCTGTCCGCGATCTACGCTTTGCCGCCCGTCTCCGAGATGATCCCGAGATCCAGAGTGCAAAGGCCTATTGCCACATAAGGAGCCGACAGCCAGAAATGGCATCCAGCGTGTTGAGAAGAGTCCTAGCTGACAATTACGAGTCAGCAACTGTCTGGAATAATCTGGCGTATTGCGTCATGCTGCTCGCGGGCGATCACGCGAGCAATTTGGAGCGATATGAACAGCAGATCGAGAAAGCCGAGCAGGCGCTTCGGCGCGCCCGGAAGCTGGATCCCCAGATGTACCAACCGCACCTCAATCTGGCGATTCTGGAACTAGAGCGATTTCGGATGACGGATGGTCATTACGTTCCACGAGAAGGTCTGGCTGCGATCCGGGAAGTGATTCGTCTGAACCCGGAGGATGCGGCGACCTTCTTCTTTGCGGCAAAACTCGCCGGAATTATCGCCGAAATTGATTCGTCTCCCGTCTTGATCGAGGAATGCCTGACTTATCTTGAGCAGGCATATGACCGCGGTCATGATCTGGGGCGCCACAGTGCGATACTCAGCGATCCCTTCCATCGATTGGAAGGGATTCCGCGCTTCCAGGCCCTACTTCAACGTCCGCGCCCAACGACGGTTCGCACGGCGGCCGACCGAACGGTCATGCCCGTTGCGTTGGCTGAGCCACCAACCGCGATCACGTCGGATGAAATGTGACGTTGTCCGATTCTCTCGGTCCGGACAGCGCCAGACAAATCTCGGAAGTCGGTCACGTTGAAGTCCGATACCCGACGTGGAGACGGTGCCTTTGATTCTCCACGAAGCCGTTTGACCGACTTGCCATCAGGCCGCACGGCCCGTCGGCTCCGCTCGAGGTTTGTGGATCAATCGTCGTGGCAATCGCCGCCTCCGACAGGATTTGACACGAACTGACGTATTAGGAGGGGAGTAATGAGTCCATCGAATCAGTCAATTGCGAAGGGGGTGTGGATCGTTCTTGTTTTGGCAGCGACCTTCATCGGCGTAGAGCAGCCGTTTTACGGCCCGGCCCATGCCGCACAGATCGCTGTTTCCGAAGACGAAGGAGCGAGCTTGACGATTCCCGATTCCATCGCGAAGCCCGCACCAGGTGCTCGACCAACAATTCGAGGTCTGTGCGCACGTCTCTATGGTGGATACCTGGTTGTCACCGGGACCGTTCGAAATGTTGTTGGCGATCCGACGGAATGGACGGTGGATTTTGGTGGCAGCATCGTCGGGACCGTATCCCTCAGGTCGGATGCGAGTTTTGCGTACGTAACGATATACAATTACTCTTACGGCGAAATCTGTGCGCAAGCTTTTGGGCCGAGCGGCCAGGCTTCGGCTCCCGCCGTGGCGGAAGTCTATGAATGACAGCGTGACCGGGGCCGATTGGGCAAGCGAGTTCCGATGCGTGCGAGGCTTGAAGCACGGGAAGCGACACGAAACGTTTGATCAATGGGAGCGACCCTCATCCCGGGTGCGGTAGCTCCCCGTTGGGTCACGGTCCACAATCAACGGCGGAAACACGCAACTCGTTTAACGGCAAGCCGAAGGCGTCGGTTTCTGTTGCCTACCCGCCGACGCCTTTGGCTTGCCGTTAAACGAAAATCGGACCCATCTCCGGATCGGCTCACCGCAGTCTGCGATGCGGAATTGTGGACGAAGTTGATAGAATCATTCCGTTTGTGTTGAAGTATGGACACTGCGCGGTACACAGGACATTTCAAACCGAGATGCAGCATGGAGATGTAGCATGGACCGCATGGACTACTTTCTCGAACTGTTTGGCACGCTTCCCCGGGCAGGCCCTGGTGACAACGCGTATACCCGGAAGGCCTTTGAGATGATGAAAGATCTGCCGCCCGAGCCCCGAATCCTGGACATCGGATGCGGCCCGGGCGTGCAGACCGTCGAGCTTCTCCGTCGCTCGGCAGGGACAGTCGTAGCGCTGGATCTGCTGCCGCAGATGATTGTCCGCGTGAGGGAAGCTGCCGCGGACGCCGGGTTCGCACATCGACTCGAGACGATCCAGATCGATATGAACGAAATGGAGTTCGAGCCTTCCAGCTTCGATGTGATCTGGTCCGAAGGGGCGATCTACTTGATTGGCTTCGAGTCGGGGTTGGCCAAGGTGAAGGAGTTCGTCAAGCCGGGCGGGTACGTGGCCGTCAGCGAGGCTGTGTGGCTCGAAGCAGATCCGCCGCCCGAGGTTGTGGAGTTTTGGCGCGCGTATCCCGAGATCGACACCGTCGAAAAGAAGCTAAAGATCGTATCCTCGCTGGGTTATCGCGAGGTCGAGCACTTTATTCTGCCCGAGTCGTGCTGGACCGAATCCTATTATGACCCGCTGGCTCAGCGGATTTCCGAATGCGAACCGAAGTGGAAGGGGATTCGTGAGGCCGAAGACGTGCTTCAAGACGCCCGGCAGGAGATTTCGGTCTTCTCCAGATACTCTCGGTATTACGGCTACGCGTTCTTCGTCATGCGTCGATGATTCGGACCTGACGCGGCGTGCGGATGTAGGAAACACAGGCTCGCCTTGCCGAAACCTGCCGCAGGCCGACGGATCTCGAGTCGGTTTCACCGTCGAAGTCGGTCGAAGCCCCAGTGCTCGCGTGGAGTGGAGTCTGCTTGCGTGTTCCGGACATGGCGGGGACGCAGCCAGCATGCGCCCGACTTGGAGGGCCCGAGGAGCCGGAGAGTGACGAGCAAGGAGTTCCGATTTTTGAGGGCAGGGACCGGGGCCAGAGGAGCCGGAGATTGACGAACAAGGAGTTCCGATTGCTGAGGGCAGCGTCCGGCGGTTCAGGCGCGGGCCGCCCAGATTCTCTGTCCCTCGCAGTTCTCAACTCGCCAATCCAAACTCTGTCTTTCCCTCAACAATCGAAACTCCTTGTTCGTCAATCTTCGGCTCGTCTGCCGCCTTCGGTTCCTCTGTCCCGGGTCGTCCATCGGGAACTTCCCCCAAGATTCTCCTGTTGACTCGTCCGACTGCAGCGCCGATCGGCAGAAGCTGACACGCACCCGAGACGGCACGCCCTGCCAAAATCGCTATTCCGTTAGCCTATCGTTGCCCTTATATAGTTGGTATATTTTACCGTGCTTTTCCCGTGCATCTGATAATGTTGGAGCGTGTCTGATCGAGAAGTGTATGGCTAAGAAAGAAGAAGCCCTGGAGGTCGAGGGGGTAGTGACCCAAGCCCTGGCGAACACGCGATTTCGTGTTCAAGTTGATGATGGTCCGGAAGTACTGGCACACGTTGCGGGCAAGATGCGAAAGCATTTTATTCGTATTGTGCCGGGAGACCGTGTAAAGGTTGAGCTGTCGCCCTACGATCTGTCGAAGGGGCGGATTGTCTACCGCGAACGCTGATTCGCGAGGCCGACAGGCTGGAGGCTGGAGGCTGGAGGCTACTACAGTTGTGGCCCTGTCGCACTGCGTCGAAGCTGCCCACCGTCTGGCGATCTTGGTGATTTTCCGACCAACGCTCCTGCCGATTATTGGTTTCTTTCCTTGGCGAAGAGCCACCAAATCCCTGTTCTTGCGGTGGCATTCCCAGTGACACAGGGGAGACCTGCGTCGGTTGTTGTTGCCCGATGAACGTGTGTGACGCAACCAGGGGCGAAGCGTGGGACGGCTGCGGCGGGCGTGTGGTGCTTCCGGTCCGCTGTCCCTCGAATTGGGGGCAGTTGACTGAAACTTTGGGCGGAATCCAAAGGTACAATACCGAGGAACTCTGGTTGGCGTGGACTGTTGGCGACTGACCCAGAGTTGTTTACACGAATTTGTTCCTATCGAAGGAGATGACAGCCGTGCTTTTTTTCTCACGGATTTCAACGACGATTCGGTCGACCTGGATTTTCGGACTGCTGCTTATCGCGATCGTCCCATGCGCCCGAGCGGCGGAACCGGTCGCCGTAGTTTCGGTCCGCGCAACCGATGCCTTGCTATCTGACGTTCAGTACTTGTTTGAGGCGACGGGTACCGGCGGGATTGGGCAATTTCTCCTGCCGCAAGCACGACAGTTCCTACAGGGAGTCGACGGAGAGAAGCCGATTGGCCTGATGCTGTCGTTTGATAATGGACAGCCCAAGCCGTTAGGGTTCTTGCCCGTAAAGAATTTGAAGGCCGTCTTGACCCAGTTGCAGCCCCAACTGGGAATCCCTGAGGATGAAGGCAACGGTGTGCTGAAGTTGCAGGGTGCGCGCTCCATCTTTGTGAAAGAGCAGGGTGGATGGGCGTTTGTTGGCGAGTCGGCGGAGGCACTCCAGGATTTGCCGGCGGATCCGCGGCAACTGCTCGCCGACATGGACACGCTCTACGATATCGGCATTCGCGCCTACATTGAGAATATCCCTGAGCAGTACAAGCAATTGGCCTTAAGCCAGATTCAGGCGGGGCTTGAGCAGGGGCTCAACAACTCGGATGATCCGAACGCACGTGTCATGGCTGAAGCGCAGGTGAAGCAATTGACGCAGTTGATCGAGGAAGCGGCCGAGTTGACGCTCGGGTGGGGAGTCGATCGCGAGCGTCGGCAAACGTATCTGGATGTGTCGATGACCGCCCGTCCGGGGACCAAGATGGCTGAGCAGATGGCGGCGAGTCGAAATACGACGACTCAATTCGCCGGCTTTTTGGCAAAGGACGCCGCGATCAGCTTGAACATGGCCGGCGCGATTCCGCCCGAGGATATCCCGCAGACAATCGCAACGCTCGAGAACGTCGAGAAGTCGGCCCTGCGAGAGATCGATCAGGATGAAGATCTGCCTGACGACGCGGCACGCACCGCCGCCAAACAGCTGGTCAACACTTTTTTCGGCATGCTCAGAAGTACGATTCAGACCGGAAAAATGGATTCTTGTGCTTCGGTCATTCTGAACGAGAAGGCGATGACTCTGGTCGCTGCCAGTCACGTGGCCAGCGGTGAAGAAGTGGAATCGGCCGTGAAGCAGCTGGTGGAAATGTCGAAAAACCAACCGGATGTTTCTTTCACGAATGTTGAATTCAATGCGGATGAACACGCAGGTGTTCGTTTCCATACGCTTTCTGTGCCGATTCCTTCCGAGGAGTACGCGAGTCGTGTCCTGGGGGATCAGCTGAATATCGTCGTTGGTGCGGGTGAGACAACGGCGTACCTGGCACTGGGTACGGACGGGATCAACTATCTGAAGCAAATGATTGACGAGTCGGCCAAGTCTCCCGGCCAGCCGGTCGAACCCTTCAAGGCGGTAGTGGCACTTAGTTCGGTGATGAAGTTCGCCCAGTCCGTGGAGCAAAACCCGATGATCAGTGCCTTGGCCGACGTGTTGGCCCAGGCCGAGGGAAAGGACCACGTGTTGATGCGGACGATGCCGATCCCGGATGGCATTACCTATCGGTTGCTTCTGGAGGAAGGTGTTCTGCGGGCAATCGGACAGGGCGTCCAGATGAACGGTGCTCAGCAGCAGGGATTCTAGGCAAAAGCGATTCGACTGGAATCTCTTTGTCTCATGTCGACCATCGAGGCACCCGGCGTCGGCGACGACCGGGTGCCTCTTTTGCTTCGGAAAGGATTGCGCAGAATGGCTTCTGCCGACACGCAAAGACTGTTTCGTCAGCAGATTGCTGGTGTCCCCATCGTCGATCTTGTCCGTCAATTCGGTACGCCGACATACATCTATGACGAGGACTTGATCCTGCAGCGAATTGCCGATTTGCGTCGTTTCGACGTGATTCGCTACGCTCAGAAGGCATGCTCGAACTTGGCAATACTGGATGTGATGCGCCGCTCCGGCGTCCTGGTGGATACGGTAAGTTCCGGAGAAATTCTCCGCGCGCTACGTGCGGGATACGCTCCCCAGGGGGACCCGCCGCCGATCGTCTACACGGCCGATATTTTCGATCGCACCGCACTCCAGATGTGTCTGGATCATCGATTGCATGTGAACGTCGGATCGCCCGACATGATCGACCAGTACGGCGCGATGGCTCCCGGCAGCGACCTTACTCTGCGAGTGAATCCGGGATTCGGACATGGGCATTCTCAGAAGACGAACACAGGAGGCCCGCAGTCCAAGCACGGTATCTGGCACGAACAGCTGGCGGATTGCAAGCAGCGAGCCCGACGGCACGACCTGACCATCACCGGGATCCATATGCACATTGGGTCCGGGACCGACCTGGAGCACCTCTCGCAAGTCTGCGGGGCCATGGAAAGAGCCGTTCATGCCGTCGGGGATTCCGTTCGAATGGTGAGTGCGGGGGGAGGATTACCCATTCCCTATCGGCCGGAAGAGCAGTACGTCGATCTGGGAGAATACTTCCGTCTGTGGGACGAAACGCGCCTCCGCCTGGCAAGTGATCTGGACCACTCCGTCCGGTTAGAGATCGAACCAGGCCGTTATCTCGTCGCGGAAAGTGGCTACCTGGTTACCGAAATCCGCGCGATCAAGCGCATGGGAGAGAACCTCTTTTATCTTGTTGACGCCGGCTTTAATAATCTCGCCCGCCCGATTCTGTACGGAGCCTATCACCCGATGAGTCTCGCGGCCGGTGATGGAGACTCGACCGATCGACCCCTTTGCGATGCCGTCATCGGCGGTCCACTCTGTGAATCAGGCGACATCTTCACCCAGGAAGAAGGGGGATTTGTCTGCACGCGGCAGTTGCCGGAAGCTCGCGTAGGGGATTTGCTCGTGATTGAGTGTGCGGGGGCGTATGGTTTCGTGATGTCGTCCAATTACAATTCCAAGCCGCTTGCCGCCGAAGTCCTGGTTCGCGATCAGCAACCTCTGCTCATTCGTACACGACAGTCCCTTGAAGAGCTGATTTCCGGCGAGTTGATCCCGTAGGTCGATCTCCGCCTGCTCGCCCGAGCTCAGCGCTCCGCGAGCCAACAGCCGCTGCGGCCGGTGGTTGACGATCAGTCGGGCCGCACCGGACGAGGCTTTGACTCAAAACCGGGGTCAACGTAGGCCGACTTGTCTCAAGTCGGCAATTCCGGCATGTTCGCCGACTTGCCTTGAGACGAGTCGGCCTCCAGTTTTGCGACAGAGCTGGCGGTTCCGACGACCCGGACTATAATGCCAAACCGATCGGCGCGGATTCTGTGCGCCGAAATCGGTTTCGAAAGTCGGCAGGAGTCTTCCTTGATTGGGGGGGTGTTAAATGGCCAAGCAGGGGCCTCGGAAGAAACTACCGAAAGAACTCGCGGTCATCAACGCGGACAACTGCACCGGCTGCGAATCGTGCCTGGAGGTCTGTCCGGTCGACTGCATCTCCCTGATTACGTTGCCCGAGACACCGGGCCTGAAAGGGAACCAGTCGTGGTGCGAGATCGATTTAGAGCGCTGCGTCGGCTGTGAGGTCTGTGTCCATATTCCCCAGAAGAAGACGAATCCCTACGAGCTCAAGGTCTGTCCGTGGGATGCGATTGAGATGGTGCCCACGGAACAGGTTGCGCAGGTTGTCGCTCAAATTGGTGGCCCGCCGGAGTACATCCAGGAGAACTGGGACCGACTGGTCGGCACGGCTCAGCGGCTCGCGGAATTGAAAGTCACGGCCTGACGGCACAACTTGCTGTTGGAAGAGACCCAGCTCGATTCAGTCCGACAATTTCGCCTCGCACTGTTGCAGATAGCGAATGCTGTCGCAGGTCAGACTCTCGATTCCCGGTTCATAGTCGAAGACCTCGACGGAGACCCATCCGCGATAGTCAACATTGTGCAGCGCCTGCAGAATGGGGACGAAATCCACATCGCCCATTCCCGGGCCGCGTTTGTTGGGGTCGTTTGCGTGGAAGTGGGCCAGTTCTTGGGCGTGTTCCTCAATGATCTGAGGGATCGGCTTGTCTTCGGAAGACATCGCTTTGACGTCTAGATGAAGTCGAACGCGGGGCGAGTCGATCAGTTGTGCCAGTTCGACGGCTTTGTCGGCCGTCAGAAGGAAGTCTCCCTCAGACGGTCCGAGTGGTTCCAGAGCCAACGTGACTCCGTGATCATCGAAAGCAGGCAGGGCGCGTCGGACTGTTGCGGCGGCGAAATCCATCGCTTGCTCATGCGAGACTCCCGGCAACAGGTTTCGCTGTTGCGGCGAGCCCAGGACCATCAAGTTGCCTCCCAGGTCGGCGCAGAGCCGCGCGAGTTCGCTGAGGTACAATCCCGTCCGAACCTGCACGGCGCGATCGGGAGATGTCAGATAGTACCCTTCCGTTTTTGCGAGCAGCCAGTGGAGTCCAACGGTTTCCAGGCCGGCTTCCGCCAAGTGGCGCCGAACTTCGGCCCGGCGGGCACCGGAGATCGACATCGCGTCGGTGCCCAGTGTGAACGGCGCGAACTCGATGCCCTCATAGCCTGATTGTTTCGCCAGTCGGAACGCTTTGTCGAGCGGCCAATCCTGAAACGTCTCGTTGCAGATCGCAAATCTCACGGAGAAGTCCTCCTTCCTCAATCACCCAAACCGGGGAGTGCGCGTTGGCTGGGTGCACTCGGGTTGGGGCGTCGCTTGCGTGTCGGGGCAGCCTCGTCCAGACGTCGGCCCTCGGATGTACTGGGTGCGCTGACGAGCGGCTCGGGGGCCCCGTTCAACTCATCCCCGGCTTGGACTGCGGCCAGACGATCGCGAATCCGCTGCGCGTACTCGGTGGAAAGTTCAAAGCCCACGTAGCGTCGACCCAGTTTCTTCGCGACGACCAATGTGGTGCCGCTGCCGGCAAAAGGATCGAGTACGAGATCATCTTCTCGAGAGCAGGCGCGGAGGATGCGACCCAGGAGTTGTTCCGGCATTTGACAGCCGTGCCATCCCGCGCGTTCACGAAAGGTTCCCGCGACGCGCGGAAAATACCACGTATCTTGGTCGGGCTGAAAGCCATCGGGCAGATCCTGGGGACGCAGAATCCACGTATCGTCGGGCAGTCGCCCGCGTGGATTGGCCCGTCGGTCTCCGTAGACCAATTGCCTGGCCGATGGGACGCGGATTGAGTCGACATTGAAGGTAAAGTCGTCGGGATTCCGTACCATGTGGAATAAGTGCGCGTGGGAGCGACTGAATTTGTTCTTGCAGTTTACGCCGAACGTGTAGTACCAGACGACCCAACTGCGACAGACGAATCCCATTTCCTGCTGCATTACGACTTTGAGTTCCGCAGCGTATTCATCACCGATTGCCAGCCAGAAGGTGCCATTCGGTTTCAGCACACGACCGACCTGAGACAGCCACTGACGACACCAGTCCAGATACTCGTCGCCACTCCGGCGGTCGTGGTAGACGTCATATTCGTAGCCGATATTGAAGGGAGGGTCAGCGAACGCCAGGTCAACGCTGTTCGGCTCCAACTGCTGCATTCCCTCGAGGCAATCCTGTTGGTGAATCTGGTTCAGCGGTAACACGGAGGACGTCCTTTCCCAGAGATGAGACTTGACTGAAGAAGACGCCATCCTACCAGGAAACAACTGATTCGGTAGACCCCGCGCCGCCGTGAAGCGAGCTTCAGACCATCCAACGCAGGCGCGGGTGGCGGGACAGCGCCCACGCGAGACCAGCGGCCCCAAGTACCGTCGCCAGAAACAGTGCCAAATCGCTCGCCGGGCCGATCGGGACGGCAAGCCGATCGGCGGCGGCTTCACCAATCTTCAGGATCAGCAAATGCGTCAAGTACATTCCCAAGACGATCGGCGCAACGTGGCCCAATCGACGCGCGATGATTCCGGGCGGCGTGCTGATTGCCAACAGAAGACAGGAAAGGCCGGCCAGACTCTCGGCAAACGGTGACCGGTTGTGATGGTCTAGGGCCAGCATCGCCAGCAGCAGAATCGCGAAGGCGAATCGCTGCGTCGAACGTCCTGTGAATAACTCGGGCGAGTCGCTCCAGATCAACGAAATGGAGAACGCACCAATGGCCGCGGGGAGCGATAGCCACATGTACCAGACTCCGTCCCATGCGAAGCTTGTTTGTGTCGCGGGAATCAGACACAGGAAGAGGGCCACCGTCGCCGCGACGCCGGCCGTGAGCTTCGACGGTCCAATCCTGGAGACAGTTCTTGCTGCGGCGAAGGCGATCAGGCTGACGGCCCAAAGGAACGGCAAGAACCACAAATGATAGGCGGATCCAAGAAAAAGCGACTCCCAGCCAGGTAGATCATTCGGCGCTTGAGGCAGGAGGATTCGCTTGATCAACTTGAAGCACCAGTACACAACGGTCCAGGCAACGAACGGTACGAGCAACCGTCTTGTGCGCGCGGTCATGTATTCCAGAAACGTACGCGTCGGTTTTTGAGTCGAGGCGGTTTCAAAACTGGGAGGGCGAGGCTCCTGCCGAGCCGAAGATGCGACAAACGCCGGCTCGGCAGGAGCCTC
>CAZFWV010000162.1:0-14273 GCA_964522605.1 uncultured Pirellulaceae bacterium | reverse complement strand
GCCGAGAATTGGTATCTGCTGCCGTTTGAAGAACGAAGCCGGATGATGAATGAACATGCTCGCAGTGGGATGGCATTCGCCGGCCGCGTGAGTCAGTTGATCACCGTTTCGGTCGGGCTCGACGATTGGGAATGGGGCGTCACGCTTTGGGCCATCAATCCGCAGTTTCTCACGCAGATCGTCTACCAGATGCGGTTCGATGAGGCGAGTGCCCGGTACGCGGAGTTTGGCCCCTTCTACGTCAGTTACATTGTCTCCCCAGCACGAATGCTGGAACATTGCCTGGGGTAGGCGGGAGGGAAATTGAAGACTGATTACCTCCAGCCTCCAGCCTCCCGCCTCCAGTCTCCAGTCTCCAGTCTCCAGTCTCGCGCCTTCCGCCGTCACGGTGTCTTGACGGGTGGGACTGCTTTTGCCGCAGGAATTTCTGGGGTTAGGATCAGTTGAACGGCGGTGCCGAGCGGTGGAATCTGATCGGTATTCGCCTCGAACAACAGTTGCGCGTTGTCGCGAGGGCTTTCAATCGGCAGATCCAGCAGCGCCGAAGAGAAATTCGAAACGCAGATCAACTCGCCGTTTTCTGCCAGATAGTATCGCTCTCCACTCGGCTCGTCCTGCCAGAATCCACTTCCGGCAAAGACCCATCCGTGTTCCATCGGTTTTCGCGTCTTCACATGCAGGATCATCTGCTGGGCCGGACGAAGTTCAGTCGATCCCTTGGTGTTTTGCCACGCCACATCCACGCGGACTTTCGGACCGGTCGCGGGAACGTACTTCGGGTCGTACTGGACGGGGCGCCCCGGTTGAGCGCCCAGGGCCAGCAGGCCGGTATGGACCAGATAGGCCTTGGCGTTGACCGAGACAATGGATTCATGCTCTTTCGTGCCTCGCGGGCAGGCAAACATCTCCAGGAGACCTCTCCGCAGGCAGATTCGTCCACCGACGATCAATCGTTTGTTCTTCCGGTCGATCCAGATCTCTTCCGTCGGGCTCAAACGAATCCATTCGGGATCTGCAGGAAGGACTTGTTCGGCGGCGGATGCCGAGCCCTCCTCGTCCGCCGACGGTTGCGCAGTCGATTCCGCTGTGGTTTGTCCGGGAGTGGTCAGTGACTCAGCGGGGCGCGTCTCTGCCGCAGAGCCCTGGCCGACAAGCGTCAATAGACAGATTGCACCGTAACCGACGAAGATGGCTCGAAACATCATATAAGATTCTCCTGATCGGATTGGATGCGTGTTGGTTCTGGGATTTCAGGCGACCTTGTCGATTCCCGGAAGCGGAATCTGTACTCGACGGTCTGTACGGACGAGTTCAATTCGTCGCCGTTCCTGTAGCGTAGCAAAGGCGGGTTGCGCTGGGAATCGAAGGCGAATGGGGGAACAGGCGTTGCCGTTCTGCCATTTGGTGTTAAAGTAGCGTCCTGAGTCACCGGACCCCAGCGGGCAACGCCGTTCACGATTTCTGGTGCACGATTTGACGCAGATCGACCCCTCGTCGAAGTCATCAGACTTACGGAAGTCGAACGGGGCCATCCGAATTCGCACGAATTCGGCGACGGAGATCTTCCACATCGTTGCCCGATCGGTTGCCGCTCGGACTGTAACGCACCTTCGCCGCCTCCGCAGGACCGCGTGGGCGAACATGGATGCATCAGGATTCTCGTCGATCAGGAGGCCGACTCCGAATGTCTTCTCCCGCGAAAACCAAATCGAAATCCTCCTCGCGCACAAACGGTCGCCCGACAGCAAGTTCAGGCAACGATCGACCGGACGTGGAGCGGTTCTTGGGAGAACTTGCGGAAATCTATCCCGGCTCGTGGCCCTCCCAGGCGCGTCGAATCGCCTCCTCCGGCCGCCCCGCCGTACTGCCCAAACCGATGAATGGTTCTGAGGAACACCCGCTGACGTGGGCGATTTCCCTCCCGAAAGATTCGCCCGTGTTCGCGTTGCTCCGACTCAAGCGACATCCGAAAGCCGGAGACGAAGATAAGAAGGACTGGGATCGCATCGCGCAACGCTGGATGCGCAGCCAACTCGACCAGGCACGATCTCCGCTGGAAGGGGCGGTCGAGTGCCTAGCGTGGGCCCATATGCTGCCACGCCTCTCGACGCGAATGGCCCAGGACGTTTGGCAAGAACTCTTCGCGTTCTTGTCGGCGGTCATTCGACGATATGCGGATTCGCCAGCCGATGATGCGAGTCCCGAGGAATCCGTGATCCACCAATTGTTAGGCGGTGAGCTGCCACTGACCCTGGCGTATCGCTTCCCCGACAGTTCGGCCTGTCAGAGCTTGGCCGGCCCAGCCCGGACGGTCGTCTCCCAAGGTCTGATTGACCTGCTCGACGGAGAAGGATTACCCCACGCGCGCTTCAATCCGTACTGGCGCGCACTGCTGGCCTGCTGGACGCGTTTTGTTGTGCTCGATCCACAAGTTCGCGGTGGACGCATTTCCAAATCCGCGCGCTTGCAGTTTGAATGGCTCGTCCGCCAGACGATCCGCTGGCGTCGTGCCGATGGACGACTGATCTGGGAGGATCCGTCTCAGGCCCGCGTCGCGGTCGACGAACAACTCAAGGCGGCATTGCGCGTCGCGGGTGACGACGTGGATCGTGAGCTTTGGTCGTGCAGTATCGGACGCCAGAAGCCCGAACGAAGCCGGTACGATCTGCCGCACGCGGGAGAACATTCCGAATGGGGAGAGCAGGCGGTGTTGCGGACTTCCTGGTCACCCGATGCCGCCTACCTGGCCGCCACGTTCCACGGAGGCCGTTTGCAGACCGAACTAGGATCCGGTGACGTGCGATTCTGGGCCGGCGCCGATGAGCCTCTGATTCAGATTAACGACGAAATGGTCACCGGCGAAGGCGAATGGACCGAACTCTGCTGGGACTCGGATCAGGACGCGGATTACCTTGAATTGGAACGAGACTTGAGCAACGGCTGGAAGTTGCAGCGCCAGATCTTGTTGGTCCGTGACGATCTTGTCCTGCTCACCGCGGATGTTGTGCTGGGGGAGCATCCGGCCAAGATTGACTATCGGCGTGCGCTGCCTCTGGCGGAGACCGTCCGGCTTTCCCCAGAATCCGACACGGTCGAAGCCCGGTTGCATCGTCGAGGACAAAGCGGATGCATGATGCCCCTCGCGCTGAGCGAATGGCGCGAACAGACACATCGGGGCACATTCGCTGATGGGGAGCTTCGCCAATCCGCCTTCGGCAGTGGCTTGTACGCTCCTCTGTGGATCGATCTCGATCCGCAACGGAAACGATGGCCCCGCACCTGGCGTCAGTTGACGGTGGCGCTTGATCGTGAAATTCTTCCACCGGATGTTGCGGTTGCCTACCGCGTTCAGATTGGGTGCAGCCAGTGGATTGTCTATCGTTCTCTTGCTCCGCCCGCCGCGCGAACGTTCCTCGGACAGCATGTGACCAGCGAGTTTCTCGTGGGACGCTTCACGACCGAGGGCGTCGTCGAAAACTTGGTCGAGGTCGAGCCAGAGTAGTCGAGCCAGAGTAAACGGACACTCCGGAATCGGCTGCTGCTACAGTCGGTCGGTAAAACGAGTTATACTCAGCGGGGTGAGATCCGCCCGCGCGTTCGATGACACGGTGCTGGGAGAGACGGGATCCGTTTCGAATCTCGCGCGCTGTGACCGACCTGCCCTTCGAGCAACCCAGAAGAACGATGACGGATGCGATTGCGCGAATTGCGAACAATCTTGCTCGCGTTCGACAGCAGATTGCCGAGGCTGCCCAGCGCAGCGGCCGGTCTGCCTCCGATGTGCGACTGGTTGCTGTCACAAAGTATGTCTCGGCAGACCTCGCCCGACAGTTGTTTCTCGCAGGGTGTTCCGACTTGGGTGAAAGTCGGCCTCAGGAACTGTGGGCCAAGCAGCTTGCGCTCGAACCGCTGGATGTTCACTGGCATCTGATCGGTCACCTGCAACGCAATAAACTGCCTCGGACACTCCCGCTGATCTCCATGTTGCACTCGGTGGATAGCGAGCGGTTGTTGGCGGCGATCCAATCCTGGACCGAGTCCCACTCGCAAAAAATGTCGGTCTTGATCGAGGTGAATGTGTCGGGCGATACGACCAAACACGGGTTTGCTCCCGATCAAGTCCTCGATGTCGTGCGCAAAGCGGCGTCCCATCCCTGGACTCGGATTGAGGGACTCATGTGCATGGCCAGCTTGGAAGGAGGTCGGGAAAGGGCGCGAATCGATTTTGCGCGGCTGCGGAACTTGCGCGAGGCGATCCGTGGCCAAATCTCCGACACGTTTCCGCTGAACGAATTGTCGATGGGAATGAGCGACGATTTCTCCGTCGCCATCGAAGAAGGAGCCACGATCGTACGCATTGGTTCGGCCCTGTTCGAGGGAGTCATCGATTGATCGACGTTCAGGTCCACGCCGAGGGGTTTGTCGTCCCCGTGCGGGCTCAGCCCGGCGCCCGTTGCAACGAGATCCGCGGTGAACATGCGGGTGCCCTCAAGGTCTGTGTGACGCAAGCGCCGGAAAAAGGCAAAGCGAACCGCGCAATCCGAGATCTGCTGGTCAAAGAACTGCAAATCAACCGCTCGCAGATCACACTCCTCTCCGGGGAGACGTCTTCCCGGAAGCAATTCCTCATTCGGGGGCTAACCGAGAATCAGTTGCGCGACCGCCTCTCCCGATGTGGTCCGTCCTAGACCCACCGATCCTTCGTTCGCTTCGCGGGCGATACCGACTTGAGACAAGTCGGCCTACAGTCAACCGCCCACACCCTCCCGCCTCCAGCCTGCAGTCTCCAGTCTCCCGTAAGCTACGGAAAGTGCGTCAAGTTGGTGGATTGGGCTCTGTCTGCCGATGTTAGCTCTCATTCTCGGAGAACTGAACGCGTGGCTGACGATGACATTGCTGGAATGTCACATGGTGCGGAGCGGAAGCTCAGCGGCGGGCGAGTCCCGAGGAGGAGTTGCGGCATGGCTCACACATACGGTCGACGAATCTTCCGAAGCTGGTGGATCGCTCTTGCGGTAATCGGGGTATATCCCGCGTTAACCTTCGCGGCTCCGGCAGATTCGGAGGAGACAGCCGCACCAACGGGCGGGTCTTGCGAGCTGGAGCAGCAATTTAAGCCGATGTCCGAGATCACGGTGGGGCTGAAGTTGGACTTGGCGGAGATTCCGACGGACTGTTCACAGGGCCTGTTCGCGACGCCGAGTCGCCCCACGTCGAAGTTTGTCGCGCTGACGGATTTTCACTGGCAGCCGGTGAATTTCTTCCACCAGCCGCTGTATTTTGATGACGCGCCGCTGGAGCGGTATGGACAGTCGCTGTGCCCCCATGTGCAACCGGCGATCTCCGGTGCTCGATTCTTCCTCACAATTCCCGCGATTCCGTACAAGATCGGTGTCGATCATACGCACGATTGTGTGACGACCCTCGGAAAGTACCGTGCGGGCAGTTGTGCGCCGTGTGTCAAGGAAGTGTTGCCGATGGGGGATCTGGACGGCGCCTTGTTGACCGCCGGGACCGCGCTGGTGATGGTCTTTTGTCTGCCGTGAGGCTGCGCGCCGCGACAGCTTGACTCGATCCAATTCGCGTCTCGATCGCATGACGGGGGAGATTGGCCGCGGAAGCGCGCGGACTTTCGCGGATCAGCTACTGCAGGCTGGAGGCTGTAGGCTGGAGGCTGGAGGCTGTAGTCTCCCGTCTCCCGTCTCCCGTCTCCCGTCTCCCGCCTCCCGCCTCCCGCCTCCAGCCTCCAGCCTCCCGCCTCCGCCACCCGAAAAATGGGCACTCTGAGGAAACTCTGCGTGTCATGCTGCTTATCCACATTGGAGAGGCTTTATCCTGCACAAGGAATGTGCTGGTCGATCCGCCTGTCAGGGTCCGATGAACCAAAACGATCATGTGGGATGGTTTCGGATGTGCCTATCGCAGGGGATCAGTATGAGCTTCTCGGCGCGCCAAAGGGCAGTCGTGGTCCAGTGGGGCTGCGGAATCCTTCTTTGCCTGGGGATCTGGGGCTGTCGGTCCCATACGGAGGTGAAGTTCGATAAGCACGGAGCGGCGGACTACCTGCCGTTCGGTACGCAGATCGAATATCCGGACGCGTGTGTGCAGCCGGCCTCCGCCGTGCTCGAGATGCCTCCGCCAAACACCCTGCGGGAGCCGGATCCGGAGGAATACTGGGAGCTGACGCTCGAGGAGGCAATTCGCATCGGTCTGGCGAACAGCGAGGTGATGCGCAGCCTGGGTGTCTCTGTGGTGGCCGCACCCGGAGTCCAATCGACGGTCTACGATCCCGCGTTGCAGATCATGGATCCGCGGTCGGGCGAAGAAGCGGCGTTGAGTGCGTTCGATGCTCAGTTCACCACGAGTTTGTTCTTCGACCGTGACGAGCGAGCCTTCAACAACGCGATTTTCGGTGGTGGTGCGTCTTCGCTGCACCAGAATCAGGGGCTGTTCGAGGCCGAGTTGGCGAAGGTGGCCGCGACAGGTACGCGATTCGCCGTTCGGAACCAGACGATTCGCAACAGCAACAGCGCGCCAATCGCGACGCCGGAGCGGCCCTTTGGCAATCTTTTCCCCAGTGTTTACGACACTCTCTTCGAGATGGAATTCCGACATCCGTTGCTGCAGGGCAGTGGTCTGACGTTCAATCGGATTGCGGGTCCCAACGGATTGCCCGGCGTATACAACGGCATCGTGATCGCGCGCCTTCGAACGGATATTGCTCTTGCGGATTTCGAAGCGGCAGTGCGCGACTTTGTCACCGAGATTCAGCGCGAGTACTGGTTCCTTTATTTCGCCTATCGCAATCTGGATGCTCGGATTGCCGCCCGCGATTCGGCACAAGAAACCTGGCGTACCGCGAATACGGAATTGGAATTCGGGGCCAGCGACATCGTTGCCGAGTCCTTGTCGCGTGACCAGTTTTACCTGTTCCAAGCCCAGGTGGCCGACGCGCTCAACGGCACGGCCTCTGTGAACTCCACGTCACGGACCGGTCCGGGCGTATATGACACGGAACGGCGTCTGCGCTTTTTGATGGGTGTGCCCCTGAACGATGGACGTCTGATTCGTCCCGCCGACGAGCCGTCGAAAGCCGGGGTCGTGTTTGACTGGAACGAATCGCTGAACGAGGCGATGTTCCGACGCGTTGAGTTGCGGCGGCAGAATTGGACGATCAAACAGCGCGAGTTGGAGTTACTCGCGGCCCGAAATCAATTGCTGATGCGACTCGATCTTGTCGGACTCTATCGCTGGCGTGGATTCGGCGATGAGCTATTTGGCGAGAGATGGCGTCCCAACGGCAGCGCATTTGATGATCTGTTTCAGGGCGACTTGCAGGGTTGGAATCTGGGATTGCAGTTGACGACGCCGGTCGGCAACCGCATTGGCCATGTTGCGGTTCGCCAGGCAGAATTGGCACTGGTTCGCGAACGCGCGTTGGTTCGCGAGCAGGAGCGGCAGATCTCGCGCGAACTGAGCGATGCGCTCGGGGAACTCGAACGGGCCTATCATCAGACGCGGGTCAACTACAACCGCGCGGTTGCGACCCGGCAACGTCTGGCGGCGGAAAAAGAGAAATACCGGCTCGGGGCCGAAGGGGGACTGTTACAGTTCGTTGTGGAGGCGGAAAGTCGAGTCGCCGAGGCGGACAGCGAATACTACCGCTCGCTGGTGGACTACAACCTCTCGTTGCTCGCTGTTCACTATGCCAAGGGCACGCTGCTGGATTACGTGGGAGTGAGTCTGTCGGAGGGGCCGTGGAGTGCGGCAGCCTACCGCTCCGCCGCCAAAGAATCGCGCCGGTTTGCCCCGCGGATGTTGGACTACTGCATTACCGAGCCGTGTCCGGTCAGCCGGGGGCCGTATCAGCAGCACGTCCTGCCTCGCGACGAGTCGGAAATCGTGCCCTTGCCGCCCGCGACGGAGGAGCCCACCCCAATCGCTCCTGAACCCATGGAGGGCGCCCCGTTGCCCGATCCATTCGAGTCAGATCCGTTCGAATCGGATCTTCTGGAACCGGAGCCGTTCGAACTGGATCCCGCGGTGGATCCGCCCGTGCCGACGGAAGACCTGTTCGAATAGGGCGCTGCTTGAGTCTCCCGCCTCCGGCCGTCAAAATAGAAGTCCAGATGTAGAGACGGCCGGTTGATTGTCTTTGACATGGGAGCTGATGATGCGCAGGACTTCTCTCTTTCGGATGACTTTCTGGATCACATGTGCCATTGTTGTCGCGACCTACGCCCGCGACGACCAACCCGCCTTCACGGACGCGACCAAGGCCGGTCCGGATTTCGCCGTGCAGGGCGAATACATCGGATTCGTTGAGGCGGACGGAAATCGGTGGGGTGCCCAGGTGATCGCCTTAGGCGACGGCAAATTCCACGTCGTCGGTTATCTGGGCGGTTTACCCGGGGACGGTTGGAGCCGAGGCGACGAGCGAAATGAAGTTGACGGCCAGATGATCGGCGATACCGCGATCTTTGAAACGGACGAGTATGTTCTGAAGATCAAAGACGGTGTGCTGAAAATCGAAACGCCCAGTGGCGAAATGCTGGGAGAACTGAAAAAGACCGAACGCAAGAGTCCAACCTTAGGCGCCAAACCGCCTGCCGGTGCCGTTGTCCTGTTTGATGGAACGAATGTCGAGGCGTGGAACAACGGAAAAATCGTGGAAGGGAAACTGCTTGCCGCAAGTGATGTCGAATCGAAACAGAAATTTGGCGATCATGAATTGCACATCGAATTTCGGACTCCCTTCATGCCGAACTCCCGCGGTCAGGGGCGAGGTAACAGCGGCGTCTATGTTCAGAGCCGCTACGAGCTTCAAGTCCTCGATTCGTTTGGCCTCGAAGGGCGCGACAACGAATGCGGTGGGATCTACTCGATTTCCGAGCCGCGGTTGAACATGTGCTTGCCGCCGCTTGCTTGGCAGACCTACGACATTGACTTTCAGGAAGCGCAATACGACAACGACGGCAACAAGACGAAGAACGCCCGCGTGACGGTTCGTCTGAATGGAGTCGTGATTCACGATGATCTTGAGTTGCCGCACAGTACGCCAGGCCGACATGACGAAGGGCCCAGCGACGACGCGATCTACCTGCAAGACCACGGGAATCCGGTTGTCTTTCGCAATATCTGGGTGGTCGAAAAATGAATGACGTGAAAACGCGGTCTGCGCTCCCCGGTCGACATCCGATCCGGCGGTGGTTTGCGCTGCTTCTCTTGTTCTGCAGTGCGAGCCTCCAGGCAGCTCCGCCTCGCGCCCTGCCGCCGGGCCAGTCGCCCAACGACCGCCGGCTCGGCCCACTCAAGGACCTGGACGGGTATTTTCCGTTTGCGCCCAGTTCCACTCCGGAACAATGGCAAGAGCGTGCCAACGACTTGCGCACCGCGTTGCGCGTGGCGTTGGGACTTTGGCCGATGCCCACCAAGACTCCCGCGAATGCCGTCGTGCACGGTCGCCAAGTGATGGGCGACTACACCGTGGAAAAGGTCTACCTTGAGAGCTTTCCGGGATTCTTCGTCACGGGGAATCTGTACCGACCTCGGCAGGCCGAGGGCCGTCGGCCCGGCGTCCTCTGTCCGCACGGGCATTTTGCCGATGGACGGTTCGGGGCAGCGAGTCGGGACGAAGTCCGGCGGCAGATCGTGGCTGGCGCGGAGCGTTTTGAGGAGGGCGGCCGAAACAGCATCCAGGCTCGGTGCGTTCAGCTGGCGCGCATGGGCTGCGTCGTGTTCAACGTCGATATGGTCGGCTACTGTGACAGCCAGCAGATTTCCTACGACCTGGCGCACCGTTTCGCAAAGCAACGGCCCGAGATGATCTCGCCGGATCGCTGGGGTCTGTTCAGCCCGCAGGCAGAATCTCACTTGCAGAGCGTGATGGGTTTGCAGACCTACAATTCCATCCGGGCCCTGGATTGGCTCGAGAGTCTGCCGGACGTGGACCCGCAGCGGATTGCCGTGACGGGCGCCAGTGGCGGCGGCACGCAGACCTTCATTCTCTGTGCGTTGGATCCGCGTCCCGCAGTGGCCATTCCGGCGGTCATGGTTTCGACAGCGATGCAAGGCGGCTGTACTTGTGAGAACGCCAGTCTGCTGCGCATCGACGAAGGGAATGTAGCCTTCGCGGCCCTGTTCGCCCCACGCCCACAGTGCTTGATCTCGGCCGATGACTGGACCAAGGAGATGCAAACCAAAGGCTACCCGGAATTGGCGGCGCATTACCGAATGCTCGACGCATCCGACCGGCTGGTCCATCATCCGTTTTTGCATTTCGGGCACAACTACAATTACGTCAGTCGCGCCGTCATGTATGCGTGGATGAATCGCCAGTTCCAACTCGGACTGTCGGAGCCAATTGTCGAGGAGGATTACCATCGGCTGGGGGCCGAACAGTTGTCGGTGTGGGACGACCATCATCCGAGACCACCCGGAGGCCCGGATTTCGAGCGAGACTTACTCCAGTGGTGGTCCGGCGATGCGACGGCGCAATTGGCCACCGTTCGGCCGGTCGATGAGGATTCGTTCGCGCAGTATCGAGAGCTCGTCGGCGGCGCGCTTCGGGCGATTCTGGGACGCGAAATGCCGGATCCAGCACGGATCGAGTTCGTCGAAACGGGACGGGACGAGGCGGGAGCCGTGCTCCAGATCACGGGACTCTTGCGCCATCAGCCGACCGACGACGGGCGGGAAGAACTGCCGGTCGTCGGATTGATCCCCGAGGGGTGGCAGCGCGGCAAAGTGGCCATCTGGCTCGACGACGAGGGAAAATCGAGTCTTTTCGAGGGCGATGGAATCCGACCTGCCGTGCAGCGGTTGCTCGATGCGCAGGTCGCCGTCCTCGGAGCCGACCTGTTGTATCAGGGCGAGTTCCTCGCGGACGGGAAGTTGCTGCAAGAGACGCGACGCGTCGACAATCCGCGGGAGGCAGCTGCCTACACGCTCGGCTACAACCGAAGTCTGTTCGCCCAACGGGTTCACGATGTCCTGACGCTCGTTTCGTTTGCCGTCCATCACGAACTCGCGCCCTCGGAAGTCTGGCTCGTTGGCCTTCAGGGCGCCGGGCCGTGGGCGGCTGCGGCGCTGACCCAGACGCAGGGCCACGTTGCCCGGGCCGCCCTGGACACGGCCGGGTTTCGGTTTGGAGCTGTCCGGGACATTCGTGACCCGAATCTGCTGCCGGGTGGTGCGAAGTACCACGATCTGCCCGGAATGCTGGCGCTGGCGGCGCCCCAGCAGATCTGGGTGGCCGGCGAAGATGCGATCAGCCTGGACGTGGTCATGGCCGCCTATCGCGCAATCGATGCGTCGCAAGCCCTGACCATTCACTCCGCGACGTCCGATCCGATCGAAAAGTCCGCGATCGACTGGCTGCTGAGCGAGTGAACCCACGGATTCGACGGAGGCAACGGATCTGCACCGACAGATCCGCGGAGACCCGTTTTATCCGCGGGATCCGCGGTTTCTCTTCTCGACCTTTGGTTCCGCTCGACCCATGCGGAACAGAGAGATCACGGAGTTTAAGAAAGTCTGCTGACCCCACCTCGGAGATCTGCTGACTTGCTTAGCCGCTCAGGAGCCGGATTCGGTGGTGTTGGTGGACGACGGAGAGCTCACCGCCGGATCGGATTCTTCGTCGATGGTCTTCTTCGCGGGTTTTTGGACCGAACTCGGTCCGCAACTGCCGCTCATTCACGTCGAGACCCCGAATCGGGGCAGAATCCAGGCTTGCAGTGCAAACCAGATGAGGAGAAATGCCAAGATGCCAAGGACTTCCATTTTGGATGCTCCGGAGTTGGAACTCATCTGCCACCTTTCATCCTACACGGCTATGCTCTGCGGCCCATTTCGGGACGTGGGTCGGGGATTCCGAGCTACACAAGCTTGCACTATTATTGCTGCCGCGTGGAGAAAAGAAACCGCCCGTCTCCCGATCGATCCGCGATCGCGGGTCAAAACCGGTTCTCGGGGGTGGGGTGAAGGAGAGCGACTATGAACCGAACCGACCCCGCGATTTCAGTTTCATCGGACGTCGGCACGGTTTTGCTGGAGGTTTGTGTCGATTCGGTTGCCGGAGCCCGGGCGGCCGAGCAGGGCGGTGCGGACCGGATTGAACTGTGTGCCAATCTCATCGAGGGGGGGACAACGCCAAGCTCCGGGATGATTCGGGCGGTGTTGGAGCAGACCCGGTTGCCGGTCATGGTGATGATCCGGCCTCGCGGCGGGGACTTTTGCTTCGATCGGGAAGAGCTACGAACTGTGCAGTACGAGCTGGAAGCGGTGCTGGAACTTCCGGTGGCCGGAATTGTGTTTGGCGCGCTGACACCGGATGGGCAGATCGACGTCGACGCGTGCCAGGCCGTATGTCGACAGGCGGCGAATGTCAGCAAGACATTCCATCGGGCCTTCGATCACACACGCAATGCCCCGAATGCACTACGGCAACTGCTGGAGCTGCCGTTTGACCGCCTGCTTACCTCGGGGCAACAGGCGACCGCGGTGGCCGGTCTGTCGCTTCTGCGAGAGCTGATCCACAACTCGGAGGGGCGAATCCGGGTCATGCCTGGTTCCGGAGTCCGCCCGGAAAATGTACGCCAGATCGTCGAAACGACGGGAGCTCAGGAGATTCACTTCAGCGCCAGCGAGCTGGTCAGTGGTTCCTCGGTCTTTCTCCGCAGTGAGGTGCCACTGAGTGCACCGACGATGCCGCCCGAGGGCTATCGTCGGATCACTTCCGTCGATTGCGTTCGAGCCATTCGTGAAGCCGTGCAGAGCTCCGGCTGATCGATGCTATCGTCACATTCGCTGTCAATTGACTCACGTGGGCAAAACCCGTATGCTGCGCGGCGAATCATGGTTCCATCGCAACATTCAAGCACTTTTGTTCCAAGGAGTCTGCTTGGCCCTCTGCCTGTCTCTTCCTCTGCGGCCCTCTGCGCCTTTGCGATCTCTGCGTTTTTCTTCTTCAGCGCAGAACCAACGGTGCATAGGGTTGCAGAGTCTGAGTCGTTTTGGTTTCGCTCCATGATCTGCGCCGCCTGGCGACAGTGGCCATCGTCGGTTCTCGTTGGTCGCCCTGACTTTTCGTCACACAGCAACTCATCGTATCGGGGGCAAGTATGCCACGTGCAAAGACGTTTGATTCCGTGATCCAGACGATCGGTGATACGCCGATGATTCGCATCAATCGGCTCGTTCCCGCGACCCACGCGACAGTATTCGCCAAGTGTGAGTTCTTTCAACCACTCAACAGTGTGAAAGATCGAATTGGCGTCGCGATGGTCGAGGCGGCAGAACGGGAAAAGCTCATTCATCCGGGTTCGCATATTATCGAACCGACGAGTGGGAACACCGGGATTGCACTTGCCTTTGTGTGCGCCGCGAAGAGTTACCGACTCACACTGACGATGCCGGAGTCGATGTCGTTGGAGCGGAGGGCCTTGCTGCGTGCGTTGGGTGCGAATCTGGTGCTCACTCCGGCCGCGGAAGGAATGAAGGGAGCGATCCAGACAGCTTACGATATGGTCGAGAAGGACTCGGAAGGCTGGATGCCCCAGCAGTTCGAGAATCCGGCGAATCCGGCGATCCATGAAGCGACAACCGGACCGGAAATCTGGGAGGATTCCGGGGGGCAGATCGATGCGATTGTGGCCGGCGTCGGGACGGGAGGCACACTGACGGGCGTCAGCCGCTATATCAAGTCGAAGAACCCGAACTTCAAGGCGATTGCGGTCGAGCCGGCCAGCTCGCCCGTGATCAGCGGCGGGGCGCCCGGCAAGCATCGGATCCAGGGAATTGGCGCCGGTTTCGTACCGAAGAACCTGGATACCTCCATCGTCGATGATGTCGTGACGGTGGACGACGAGTTGGCTTTCGAATGGGGAAAACGCCTCGCGCGGGAAGAAGGCATCATGGCGGGGATCAGCAGTGGTGCCAACATGTGGGCAGCGGCCCAGGTCGCTGCCCGGCCGGAGTTCCGTGGCAAACGAATCGTAACGATCATGTGCAGTCTCGGCGAACGCTACCTCTCGACTCCCCTCTTCGGCGGCTTGACCGGCTGACGTCAAATTGGGCGGTCCAGCGCACAGGCGATGCGGTGGGCTGAATGAGCGGCCTGTCGGGATTGCGATCCAGAGCGCACTTTAGCAAACAAAAGCCCTCGCCAAGCGATCCAAGCCCAAATCACCGGTCGGCAGCAGCCAGTCCCGTCCCGGATCGGTATTCAACTCGTCAAAGATCTGGTCGTGAGCCAGACCTTCCAGGATGGA
>CAZFWV010000161.1:0-14310 GCA_964522605.1 uncultured Pirellulaceae bacterium | reverse complement strand
GCTGCGCTGCGTTTCAAAATGCCGACAGTCAAACCAGGCAGAAACACAACTCAACCCTGCCACATGATAGAATTCGCTGGCCCCGACGAGAAACTCACCGTTAGCTGAGCAGAGGAGTCGGCCTGATGCAGTTGACGACCGGCCAGTGTGCAACGCTGGCGTGCCTGCTGGAACTGTCGGCACCCAAGCCGGGTAACGTGCACCGAGGGGCCGACTTTGAGGACACCACGTTCCAAGACTTCGTGGCCAGTGCCGTGGCCGTCGGGCCCATTTTTGACCGTGCTGCCGAGTTGCCGGTCGGTCGGACGATTCGTGACGCCGTCGCCGCGACGCGGAGGATGGCCGGCAACAACACGAATCTGGGAATGATCCTGCTGCTGGCCCCGTTGGCGTGTGTTCCCCGTCAGCAACCGCTTGGCGACGGGTTGCGGGATGTGCTGCAAAACCTGACGTCAGGGGACGCCGCCGACGTCTATGCGGCAATTCGGGACGCGCAGCCCGGCGGATTGATGCCTGTCGATCAGACGATCGATCGTCTCGACGTGCGCGATGATGCGCCCGCTTGCCTGCTGGAAGCCATGTCCGCTGCAGCAGACCGAGATTTGATCGCTCGTCAATACACAAATAACTTCCGGGAGGTCCTGGAATTTGTTCTGCCCAGCCTGTTGGATCCGAACAGCGGTACGCGCCTCTCCGATCGCATTGTTCTGACCCACGTTCGCTTGATGAGTGAGTATCCCGACAGTCTCATTCAGCGAAAGTGTGGTCGGTCGATCGCGCAGGAGGCGGCGGCACGCGCCGCGATGGTGCTCCAATTGCGGGCTGTCGGCCAGCAGGCATACTGGTCTGCCTTGTCGGACTTGGATTTTTGGCTACGATCAGACGGTCACCGGCGGAATCCCGGAACGTCGGCCGACCTCATCGCGGCAGCCCTGTTTGCCGCCTTGCGCGATGGCTCGCTTTCGCCTCCGTATCGCTGATGGATCTTCGAATGAATGAACGTTATTTCGTCCGAGTGACCAAAGATTATCTCGTGTTCAGTGCGGCCCACTTCATCACGTATGCGGGCGACATCTGCGAACGACTGCACGGTCACAACTATCGCGTGCAAGCGGAAGTCGAGGGCCCCCTGGATGACAATCAATATGTGATCGACTTCATTGTTCTGCGCGACTCGTTGAAAACGCTTGTCGATCAACTGGACCATCACGTCCTGCTGCCAATCTCCCATCCAATGATCCGCGTGACTGCGGACCAGCAGCAGGTGGAGGCGGTCTTCCAGGACCGCCGGTGGGTTTTCCCGCGTTGCGATGTGGTGTTGCTGCCCGTCTCGAACACGACGACGGAACTCCTCGCCCGATTCCTCGGGCACAAACTGCTCGAGAGTCTCACGCAGGCCGGTCAGCCTCGACCGCGAGCTCTGCGAATCGGCGTCGATGAAAACTTTGGCCAGTGGGGCTTCTGGCAGTGGCATGACGATTCGATTCCGCTGACGGGTAATCCTTCGCGGGAAAGCTGGGCATGATTGCGAAGGGACAACGGGCAGGGTGACGAGCGAAAGTTGACTGATTGTTCTCGAGTGACGGAGGCAATTCGCGCAAACCGTTTCAAGAACGGGCGTCGGGGGGCCGATACCGGGAGGTGAGGCAATGCCGAACGGAATCGGCACGTCCTCCACTGATGGGTAGCGGGCACATTCGACTGTGCCGTCCGCGGAGATCAATTTGGTCTGCTTGGGTGAACGGCACCGGAAGGTGTCTGCTACGATTGGACCGATGCACCCGATGCCGCTCGGAGACATGAGCGTGCAGCCATCCCTCCGCGAAGCCGCCGTGTTGCTTTCCTGCCTGCCCTCGCGGTATGTGGCGCGAGTCCTTTCGCGCTTGAGTCCCGCCGATGCTCGGGCGCTGCGGCAGCAGCTCGCGGACTTGACGGAATCAAGTTCCGCGGAGCGTGCACGTGTGCTTCGGCAATTCTTGCAAGACACGCACCAGCCGGCTCGCGACGCGAATTACCGACGGTGGGATCCTGCCGAGCCGGGACCGCCCGCGTTTCATTTTCTGCAGCCACTCGCTCCCGCGGAAATCGCCCGCCTGATTCACGAGGAGTTGCCGCGGACGCAAGCGGTCATTCTGGCCCATCTGAATCCGCAAATGGCGACCGACGTGCTCTCGCATTTGCCTGCGTCGCAGCGGACGGAGGTTGTTCAGCAGCTGGCCTCGCTTGATGGTCAGGCGATTTCCGCCGTGCCCGATCTGGCCCATGCGCTCCGGCAGATGGTCGTTCGCAACCGGACCCGGTCCGCGCTCAATCAAGGTGGCAAGCAGCTGCTCGCCCGGATGGTGGACAGCGCTCAGGGGGCGTCCCGCCAAGTCTTAGTGAAGGCTTTGCAGGAAAGCGGCTTTGTGGCGGATGACGTGAATCCGGCTGCCGATCTTCGCTGAGCCGTCGCCCCTGTTCGCTTCTCGAATAGGATGTTACGATCCGCCCATGGCGACGACACCGATGATGCAGCAGTACATGGATGCGAAGGCCGCTTGCGGCGATGCGCTGCTCCTGTTTCGGATGGGGGATTTCTACGAGCTGTTCTTCGAAGACGCGAAAGTTGCCGCGGAAAAGGTCGGGTTGACTCTGACCAGCCGCGACAAGAGCTCGGAGAATCCGGTGCCGATGGCCGGATTTCCGCATCACCAGCTCGACAGCTACCTGGCGAAGCTGATTTCTCACGGGTTGCGCGTCGCGATTTGCGAGCAGGTGGAAGATCCGAAGAAGGCCAAGGGGTTGGTCCGTCGCGACGTGACGCGCGTGGTCACGCCTGGCACGCTGACGGACGATGCGCTGCTGGATCCGCGCGAAAGCAACTACCTGGCGGCCGTGGCGATTGATCGATCCGGCAAAGCCAATACGGCGGCGACTGTCGGTCTAGCGTGGGTCGAACTGTCTCTCGGGCGTTTCCTGGCGATGAGGCTGCCGCGTGCGCGTCTGCTGGACGAACTGGCGCGAATCCAACCCGCAGAATGCCTGATCAGCGAGGATGCCGACCTGCCGGAACTCTCGGCGATGGGGTCGGTGATGGTGACTCGGCAGCCGCCGTGGGAATTTGGTCACGAGACGGCGCAGCAGGTCCTGCTGCGGCAATTGGGCGTGAACACCCTCGAGGGATTCGGCTTCGAGTCGGAGGATGGCCCCGCGATTCGTGCGGCGGGCGCCGTGATTTCCTACCTGCAGGATACCCAGAAATCGTCCCTGGAGCATATCGATCGCCTCTTGCCGTATCGGACCGGACAACGTCTCGAGATCGACCAGGCCACACGTCGAAGCTTGGAAATCACGCGGACCTTGCGGGAGGATCGCCGCGATGGTTCGCTTTTGGCGGTCATCGATCGGACCGTGACGGCGATGGGCTCACGCGAAATGGCGGATTGGATTGCCAATCCGTTGACCCAGCGCGACGAGATCGAACGGCGACTCGATGCAATTGAAGAATTACTCGACGAGCCCGGATTGTGCCATGAGTTTCAGACTCGGCTGAAAGAGATTTATGACCTCCAACGGTTGCTGGCCCGCGTTGCGACGGGACGCACGAACCCGCGCGACTTGAGTTGCCTGGCGCAAACGTTGCAGGTTCTACCGGCTGTTCGTGAGGGGCTGGAGCATTGCCATTCTCCTCTACTGCAGCAGCGGTGCGGCGAACTCGACTTGTGCCCCGAACTGCGTGACGAGTTACAGGCGGCCCTGCGCGACGATTGTCCGCTCAGCTGCCGCGAGGGCGGCTTCATTCGGACCGGATATCGATCGGAATTGGACGAATTGCGGCAACTCGCATCGGGCGGAAAGGAGTGGATTGCCCGCTATCAGGCTCAGCAACTCCAAGAATCCGGGATTCCCAGTCTGAAGGTTGGGTTCAACAAAGTTTTTGGGTATTACATCGAAGTCACGAACGCGCATCGAGACAAAGTTCCGCCGACCTATATTCGCAAGCAGACCCTCAAGAACGCGGAACGGTATATCACGCCAGAATTGAAGGAATACGAAGAAAAAGTCCTGTCGGCCGACGAAAAATCTCAAGAGCTCGAATATGAACTGTTCCTCGAGCTGCGCACCTTGGTTCAGTCCATGGCGCGTCGTCTGCAGGCGACCGCGAACGTACTCGCTCAATTGGACGTCTTGGTCGGTCTGTCGGAACTGGCGCGTCGTCAGGGATATTGTCGACCCCAGTTGGTTGAACAAACCATGCTGGAGATCGTCGACGGCCGACATCCGGTTCTGGATCTTGTGAATCCGCAGGGCACTTTCGTCCCGAACGATACGGTGGCCGATAATCAGCAGGGTTTGATCCTCTTGATCACCGGACCGAACATGGCCGGAAAGAGCACCTACATTCGGCAGGTTGCGCTGATCACGTTGATGGCGCAGATCGGTAGTTTCGTCCCGGCGCGCTCGGCCCGAATTGGAATCGCCGATCGGATCTTTGCCCGCGTGGGTGCCAGCGACGAGTTGTCCCGTGGGCAGAGTACCTTCATGGTGGAGATGACCGAAACGGCTCGGATCCTGAACACGGCCTCGGAAAAGAGTCTGGTGATTCTGGATGAGATCGGGCGCGGGACGAGCACCTACGATGGGTTGTCGCTGGCTTGGGCGATCGTCGAGTATCTGCATGATCAGATCGGCTGCCGCACGCTGTTTGCGACGCACTACCATGAATTAACCGATCTGCAGCAGACGCTGGCCGGCGTAAGAAACCTGAATGTCGCCGTCAAAGAGTGGCAAGACGACGTGGTCTTTCTGCATAAGATTGTGGAAGGTGCAGCGGACAAGAGCTACGGAATTCACGTGGCGCGTTTGGCGGGCGTCCCCACCGATGTGAACGAGCGTGCGAAGCAGATTCTGGCGCGTTTGGAGGCGGAGCATCTGGACGGACAGGGACGCCCGCGAATTCCGCCACCGCATCTGGAACGAAAACGCGGTGACATTCAGTTGACTCTGTTCGGGCCCGCCGAACATCCGCTGCTGGACGAGGTGCGCGAGCTCGATGTGAATCAGCTCACACCCGTCGAGGCGCTGCTGCAGATTCAGCGCTGGAAAGGGCAACTGGAGTAGCTTTCAAATCAACACGACGTAGCCGAAGAGGGAACCACGGATTCGACGGAGGGTACGGATCGGCACGGACAGATCCGTGGACATCCGTCTTGTCCGTTCGATCCGTGGTTCATCTGCTCGATCTTTGGTTTCGCTCGACTTGTGCGTAACGACGGGGGTCCCGCCCGGCGAGACACGGTCGAATTCTCGCGAATGTGGCGACGCACAACCTCCAAATTCAAATTCGGCGCAGAGTCTGAAGTGGACCGCGGTGGGTAGGTTTCTTCTATCGTTTGGGTGGATTGGCCTCCCGCACGACGGCGCCATGCTCCTCGCTCAGAACGAGGATCGCGAATTTGCTGACATGGTCCAGAAGATTCGTGCTCAACGACGAGTAATCAAAGCGGCCGCGCAGGTCCGTGTATCCGTCCTTGAAGAACTGCACCTGGCCATTGTCCAACTGGGCGTACACCTTAACGTAGACCGTCGAAAGCGGTTTGCCGTCCTTCACGTCCGTGACGCGTAGTTGGCCATAATTCTCAATGACCTGGACCGCCAAGGCATTGGAATAGTAGGGCTGCGACCGTCGATTTCCCGCGCCCTCAATTTCAATCAGGACGTTCTGATTGTGTAGCCGTTCGGGCAGTGGTAGCGTCTGACTACCTTGAGCAGCAGGCAGCGGAATCGTTTGTGTGAGGTTCGGTTGGATGTAGGAGAACTGTCCCGAATAGCGCTGCACAAACGGGTTGCGACTGAAGAGCAGTTCGATGTCCATCAGATAGTAATTGATTCGGACTGCCTCAAGATTTCGGTACTCAAGCTGGATATCCTTGGCCTCAATCTTGAAATCGAAACTGGGCTGCTTCGCCGCCAATTCGTCCTGGACCTGATTGCGATCCTCTGCGTTCACGACGGACACGTCTTGTCCTTCGATTTCGTCGAGTTGTGTGCGAACCAAGGCAAACGCCTCCCGCCATCGGTCGACTGGATGATTTTCGTACTGATTGGCAATCGCACGGGCCGCCGCGGTCTTTCCGAGTGTCATCTCGACGTAAGCAGCACAATAGTCGTACTGCAATTGCGTCTGTACTGCGGAGCGATCGATTTGCTGGAAGTGGTCAATCGCCTCCGCAAATCGATCCTGCAGCAGCAGGTAGTAGACGGTTGCCAATCGATCCTGATCATTCAGCTTCGGAACGAAACTCAAGACGTCTAGCCAGCGATGATACTGAGCGTGAAATCGGTCGTTCAGAATTTGTCGCCGTGCCCCGATCTGGTGCGCCCGTGGATTGACCAGCGGGTGGTACTCCATATGCTCATACATTTTCCGCTCCACCGGATTAATGACGAGCAGTGGGCTATTCAGCAGGCGACCGCACTGTTGCACGAAGTCGTCCGCGTGGCGCAAATATTCTTCAATCGCCTGCGGTTCATTGTGCTTGATCGCGTAGGACCAAAGCGTGTGATCGTACGCGTGCCGCTGCGTAAGGATCTCGATGGCCTGTCGGAAAAAGTCTCGATCACCCATCCGGAAGGCGATGCGGTCCAATTGGATCGCCTGCAGATTCTGTGTTCGCAGGTATTGAAGGACATCATCGTTTGTGCCGGACTGCGACACGTAGGGCCAGGATTCCCGATCGATCTGCGTCAGCTCCTCGACGACGTGAAACTCCATTCCCTCCGCACTGGCCAGCAACACGTCGCCCTTGGCCACATGGACGGGGAAGTGAGCGTACTGACCCGGGGCAGGAAAATAGAAGTAGTACTCGAGTGATTCCGTTCGATAGGGTTCGAGCTGCAGATGCACATTTCGCGTGTACTGGCCGTTATTGACCGGGATTGCGCCGATCGGAACCTGGATCAGGACGTCCAATTTCACGGGCGCCGATGTGGGATTGGTCACGACGATCTGGCCGCCGTAGACCGCCTGGACGAGAAACTCTTCCGTCACGAATTTGTCGACCTGCTGATTGCCGACCATTTGGTGGCGGTCACCGTGGCGGAAAAAGTTCTCGCTGACCAAGACGGACGAGGTTTCCTCGCGCGATTGGGTCGGCCGGATCTGCTGATGAAAGACGATACAGGGGCCTCCGGCAATGATCTGTGCCGAGTTGTCGCCGAAGGTGACCTCATGTTTGGGAGATTCCACCGGCAGATCGAGGACTGCGAGGGCAAGCATGATCTCTGTGAAGTTCCGCGATGCTTCGGCCAGGTTGGTGGAAAAGAACGGACCCTCTTCCCGATGACGAGCAAAGTCCAGCCAGAAGGCATTAATGCCGACGAGGTCGGCGTCTTGCTGCTCGATCGGCAATTGATAGTAGTTGTTTTCCACCCACTCCTTGGTTTGATCCAATTGTCGGAAGAACGCCTTGTCGGCGACCTCCCCACGCAAGGCCAGGTCATCCGCAAAGTAGTTCTCTCGCATCTTGCGAGCGGCTGATCTGGAGAGTTGATCGTAACGGATGGTGGGTGCTTCATCCGCCAGTGACTCGGCCTCCATGGCACCGTCACGGGCGACGTCAGCGCCGGCGAATCGCTGGCGTGTTGGCCGGCTGCCGCGAGCCGAGTCGACCGCTCGTCCCAGCGATCGCCGGTCGGCAGCTCCCCCCATGCCCCCCATGGCGCCGCCTGGCGCTGGGGGAAGCGCATAGTCCGCTTGCGGGGCGGCTTCGACTTCGGCGAGTCGTTCAACCAGGCCCAGTTCATCCTGGACCGCCATCGATTGACCCTTCAGCGCTGTGTCGAATAACAGGTTGAAACGATCCAGATCGGGCGGAATCAAGTTCCACGCATTGGTCAGGTGTTCCGCCGTGCGAGGTCCCTCGCCTTCAATCCGTTGGGCCAGCAGAATTCGTTCGACGACATTCAACTGCTCATACTTCCATGGATCCAGATACGACTTCAAGTCATCGCCCAACAGATACTCATCCATGAATGTCTTGTGCAGCTTGTTTCGCAGGTAGGGTTGGATCACGGTCTCGAAAAACTCAGGATCCTTTCGAGACAGATAGAAACTCAACTCATGGCAGGCGTACTTGGAGTACAGCTCACGCTGCTCGACATCCGAGATCTGGTCCCAGCGCAGCACGAACCGGAATTCGTCGAGATGCGGATGTGGCTGCAGGGTTTCGTACAGGCGATAAACCTTGGAAAGGCTGTCGTACAATTCGAACTTGGCCGTCCGGATGTCGTCGACCGCAAAAGTCTCGCCCTTGTTGATCAAGGTAATCTGCTTCTGTTGCGAAAAGGATTGCTGCGGATCAAGCCCGCGCAGAAGACGCAGATCCAGTGACTTGGCCTCGACCGGTGGCAAGAGCACGGTTCGAGATGAAGTCGCGAACGCATCGACCGCCAGCACGCGGATGTAGCTTTTTCCTTCCAGCTTCGATCGATCGATCCGGATTCGTCCCTGCTCGTCGGGCTTGGCATTCAGCTGAATGGCCGACGCGCGGCTGAGGAAATCCAGGTTCGCAAAATCCGTCGGGGCGCCAGCAACGCGCCCTTCCCCTTCCGCCTGAGCCCGTTCGCCCGCCAAGTCGGCGGCCGCGGCCGGCAGTTCGGTTCCCTCCGCCAACTCTTCCTGTCCCGTGGCGGTATCGCGAATCGCCCAAGGATTCAGTAACAATTCGGGCCGTGGCAGCATGTTCCCGGGAAATTTCTGCGCGTACTTGCGATCCAGGATGTAGCGGAATTCGTCGCCAATTAATCGGCCTTCCACGTAGAGCGAGATCGCGGGAACGCGAGTACTCCAGACCGGCTCCGCATCGCGAACGCGAGCCAATTGGTCGAACGCGTCAAAAGCGGGTTCGAATTCGGTGGCGAAGATGTGAACGCGTGCCGTCGGCGATACGTTCCCCAGTGCGATCGTCAGCTGATCTGGATCGACGGCAATCGATTGGATGTAGAGCGACTCACTGCCGCGCAATTCCAATTGTCGTTTCTCGCCGAGCGCATAGCCGGCGGCAACATCTCCTTCCGTAATCCGCACCAGGATTTGCCTGTCCAACGGCTTCAGCACCAAGCTGTAGTCCCCCGGAGGCAGATTCTGCAGCAGCAGTCTTCCTCGCTCCACCTTGAGTGCCGAGAACCGGTCCGCCACGAACGTACCGTCGCGCAATTCGAGGAGTGACAGCGTGTCTCGATCGGGTTCCTGTGGCGCAAAGATGTATGGCAGTTCGACGACTTCGCCCGCCAGGCCATGGATGGACTGGGGATATGAGTGCCGGTCCGGCCGCAGCGGCCAGGCGTGCTCCGTTCCCTCGGGGCCCTTCACCGATAGCGTGACGATTTCGTGTAGGTCTCCCAGGTCAATTCGCCCGGCCGCATCGCTGCGCAAGGTCACAACGACCGGTTCGCGGAAATCGCGATGTTTCACCGTGATCTGGACCGGCCGGTTCGCCTTCGGCTCGCCGGATTTTCCTAAGACATCCAACGAGTACCCTTGATCGTCCAGACGTAAGTGCAAATCCTCGGTTGCGAAAGATTTCTCGATCTGATTGATTGTGTACGATTGGCTCGCCTGAACATCGATCAGCTTATTCTCGCTCAGGCTCTTGACCTGAGCGCGGAGTACAAACTGGATCGAAGACAGCCGCGGCGGAACACGAAGTGCATGAACGACGTCCTGATCATCCTGCAGGCTGAGCGTGCTGACGACCTCAGTCGTGGAGACGTCATCGAGGTCGGTTGAGGTGATCTCCAGACGCACGTTCTCGAGCAGCTTGAGACTCACGGGGGTCCCATTAAGGGTCAAGCCGGGGCGCAGCAAAATGTTTGTCACGCGATTGGCCAGCAGCGACTCGCGATCTGCGTAGATGCCGGCCTCCAACTGATAGGCCTCGGCAGGATGGTGAAAGCTGTCAAGCGTGACGGTTGCCCCGTGGATCAGAATGACCGGCTGTTGGCCCGGTTGCGTACTGAACGGCACGACGATTTCCCCCGACGAATGAGCGGAAAAGGTCTGTCCACCGAGCCACAACGAGGCGTTCTTCAACGGCTGGTTTTTTTCATCAAGTACAGTAAATGCCAAGCCGGCTGGCGTCGTGCGGACGACGTGATGCAGCTTGCCCTTCTGGACCAACACGCGGCTGTTCTTGCCATTCCCGATGAAGTCGATGACATACAGACCGGGTTCCGACAACGAGGGGAATTCAAAGTGCCGACGAACGCGACGCAAAGGCGGTTCGTCATACTGATACGTTTGTTCTTCATTGGCGACCAGGCCGTCCAGATTGATATTCGTACTGACCTGGCGAGCCTGATCCTGATAGTAGTTCAGTGCGTTAATGCGATAGACTTTGACGATCAGAGTCGAAACGTTCTTGACGTCCACATCCAGGTTGACCGACTGGTCGGCTGCAAAGAGGCGCGGATTGCTCGGGGCAAAATCGAGATCCACGCGTTCTTTGAGTTGCTGGTAGTTCGCCGGCGGCAGCATCGCATACCACTGATTTGGATCGCCCAGACCATTGACAATTTTGGTTTCGGCGAACAATTCCTTCAGATACACATCGTTGACATACGGTTCGAATTCCTTGTAGTCACTGGCGTCAACGAAGAAGTGCTGCAGGTACTGCCGGACTAAAGATTGGTCCTCGCCGACCGGCGGTAGAAGCGTGAGTGAACGGAAGTCCTCGCCCAAATTCGCGGCAAAATTGCGGTTTTCTGGCTGAGTCAAATAGCGCGGATTGACATAGGGTGCAGAGCGTGGCAGTTGCAAATAGTCTAGGAATCGTGACTTGTCGTACTGGCCACGACTCATGTCGAGTGTCAACCGGTGGTAGAGGACGTGGGCCTTGAGTGAGTTGTGTGTGGGCGCGAGAGTCGACACGAAACTCCATAGGCGTTCCAGATAGGCCTGCTGCTTCTCGGGATCGTTTTGCCAGTCCACGTCGGGATTCGGACGCAACTTCGTCAAGTATGTATGGACAAAGTTCACCTCGTTCCGCAAATTCGGTTTCAACTGCAGAAGTTCATCCAGTTGGTCTTTCAACAGCTGATGGTGGATCGGAAAGGCGCCAAAGCCGGGGCTGTTCGGCGCATTCAGATCTTCCACGACGAACCGCGCCAGACGTGTCAAGTCCGGTCGCTGAAGTCGTTGCAATAGAACCCTTTGTCGACCCGCGTCCAGATCTTGACCGATTAACCATTCGAGAGCGGAATCTTCAAATCCGTCGAGATTGTCACGGTGACGTTCAAGCGCCAGTCGCGTCAGCCGTTCCCGGGCGATGAGCGCCGGATCGAATGCCGTTGGCAACTCCGCTGCCCGATTGACGGTGTCACGCTGGTGGTCAAAACGCAGTCCCAACTGTTTCTGAAGGTAATCCAGCGTCTTTTCGGCGCTTCCGCCGTAGGTCAGCAATGCCTGTCGGTTCTGGATCTCACGCACGCGGGGTGTCACGTTGTGTCGCTCAATCCAGTCGGTCAGGAGTGACTCGACTTTGTCGTACTGCTGCTGACTCTGGTAGTGCAGACAGTGGTAGTAGTAATAGTCTTCCGTGCCCGGAATCAGCTGCGCCAGCGGAACCGTGCGATCGGCCGCGAGGGCGAAGTCTTCCACAAAGCCAATTTCCGCCGTCATGACATTCGATCCCTGAAATAGTCCAAGAACTCCCACCAACAAGATTATCCACGACCGGTTCATCGATTCAGCCCTGCCTGTTCAATATCTGGATCGGTTCCCTGAGTGTTTCCGAGCGATCTCTCATGCTTCTCGGTGTGGAAGCGGTCCACACCTGCTCAGACGACCAACATGCGTTTTGTCTTGTATGTCCCCCCCGCATTCCCGCGGGATTCGGGCCGCGATCCGCACAACTCGGGCGGTTTGCAGCGTGCCCGATGATCCTCTGGCCCCCACCCGCCGGTGGGTCCCTCCGTCGCAGCCAGCGTCAGGATGGCGGTTTGACGTTCGCGAGGGTATCAAAGTTTCGCATGAGGTTTCGTTTTTTCAAATTGTTGTGACCCGTCGGTTCGGGGCACCGGCGATAGGCTCAATTCCGCCGCCATCGTGGGGGCGGATGTCTTTTTTGCCCGCAACGGCTGAGCGGAGCCACAGTTCGAAAAAACCGCGGATTTTACGGAGGAAGCGGATCGCCGCGGATGGATCGGTGCCCGCCTTCGAACGTGCGCATCTGCCAATTCGGGCCGCAATCAGCGGGAAAGTGTGCGGACAAGCCAGAAGAATGCCGTCAGTAGCAGGCTGATCAGCAGGCTCGTCATCAGCGGAAAGTATACCCGCACATTCCCCCGCTCGTACGCGATATCGCCGGGCAGGCGTCCCAACCAGGGAATCGTGGGCGCGAGGATCCAGAGGATCCCGACGACGGCCAGGATCAATCCGAGTCCTACAAGGATCCAGCCGGGGTGCTGCATGAGGGCCTTTACTTCTGCTTCTGCTTCTGTCGGGTCACCGAGAGTTTGGTGACGGATCGTTTCGCTTGCTGCATCTTTTTCTGCAGATGAGCGAATTTGGTGGCTGGTTTGCGAACGGACTGTCGCTGACGATGTGCCATCGACTTCTCCTCCGAACGAATTGTACCAGGAGGCTCACAAAAGGGACGAAACCTCTGGCAGATTCGTCCCGAGAAGGGAAAAATGGTACCGCGTATTGTCGTGAAGATTCTGCCCTTTCCGACTCCATGGCGGACAAAGGTTGCCCGATGCGTTTCTCTCACCGACGACAAATCATTTGTTTGCTCGCCGTCCTGATGACCGGAGCGGAGTGGCGACCGACCGAGGCTGCTCCCGACCGACCGAACGTCATTTTGATCTACACGGACGATCAGGGATCCGTCGACGCCGGTTGCTACGGCGCTGCCGACTTGCAGACACCGGCGATCGATGCGCTGGCCCAGCGGGGAGTCCGCTTTACTCAGTTCTATTCTGCTGCGCCTGTCTGTTCTCCTTCTCGCGCTGCGGTACTGACCGGTCGATATCCGCAGCGCGCGGGAGTCCCGGGGAATGTGAGTTCGCGGCGCGGAGATCCGGGTATGACTGCCGCGCAGGTCACCTTGGCCGAGATGCTGCAGGCCGCCGGTTACGCCACGGGGCACGTTGGCAAGTGGCACCTCGGTTACACGCCCGATACGATGCCGCTGGGGCAGGGATTCGATTTCTCGTTTGGACACATGGGCGGGTGTATCGACAACTACTCACACTTCTTCTACTGGCAGGGTCCCAACCGCCACGATCTGTGGCAGAACGGTCGGGAGGTCTATCGATCCGGAGAGTTCTTTCCCGAATTGATGGTCCAACAGGCTGTGGAGTTCATGAAGCAACATCGCGACCAGCCGTTCTTCCTTTATTTCGCACTGAACATGCCGCACTATCCGTATCAGGGATACGAAAAATGGCTACGGCATTATGCTTCGCTCGAATATCCCCGAAATCTCTACGCGGCTTTCATCTCGACGTTGGATGAGAACCTGGGCGCGTTGCTTGGTCAGGTGGATCAGCTTGGTTTGCGTGAGCGGACGATTGTGATTTTCCAGTCCGATAACGGTCATAGTGTTGAGGAACGGGCACATGGAGGTGGCGGGAGCGCGGGGCCGTATCGAGGCGCAAAGTTCAGCCTGTTTGAAGGTGGGATTCGGCTGCCGGCGATCATTTCCTGGCCCGGCCAACTGCCTCAAGGCGAAGTCCGAGGGCAGTTGGCCACCTCGTGTGATTGGTTGCCCACCGTCGCGCAACTGTGCGATGTCAATCTTCCGGCACAAAAGATCGATGGTGCGAGCCTATTGGACGTGATTCACTCCGCCGATCATCCCTCGCCACATCCTGTGTTTCATTGGCAGACCGGTAGTCGCCAAAACCCTTCTTGGGCCGTACGTGAAGGAGATTGGAAGCTGCTTGGCAATCCGCAAGATCCGACACGAAAGCAGCCCGTTACGGAAGCGGATCGACTGTTCCTGGTTGATGTAGCTCAGGATCCAGGTGAGACCAAAAACCTCCGGGCCGAACATCCCGAAATCGTTCAGCGGTTACAGCAGTTACATGAACAGTGGCTGCGCGACGTTGGCCAGTAACCTGATCGCCGCGCGGCCAAACCGCAACCAATGGGGGTGCTGCCGGACTCGGCGCAATTCGTGTGCCACTAGCTTTGCCAGTGCTGTTCCTCGACTCAAAAGGACACTGGCAGAAGCCCGTGGCGGAAGTTTTGAAGTTGCACGTAGCCGAATTCGTGAGAATTCGGCGGGGCAACCCATTCAAAGAGCCCCCGAATTCTCACGAATT
>CAZFWV010000160.1:0-14421 GCA_964522605.1 uncultured Pirellulaceae bacterium | reverse complement strand
GGAGACTGGAGACTGGAGACTGGAGACTGGAGACTGGAGACTGGAGACTGGAGGTTTTGCGGAGTCTTCTGTGGGTCGACTTCAGAGGTCGTGCCGTTTTCAAGTTGTTGGATCATCCGAAGTTACAACACCCTTCCGCATCGAACTCGCTGTGACGCACAAGTCGAGCGACGCCGAAGATTGAGAAGAGGAACCGCGGATCGAACGGATAAGACGGAAGTCCACCGATCGGTCCGTGCCGATCCGTACCCTCTGTCCAATCCGTGGTTTCTTCTCCTCCCTCGGTCCCGTCAAGACGCGACATCCACCGGCGGGAGAGTGAACTCTGTCGATCAACGGCTGCAAAACCAGGACTCTTCAGCTCCACTGCCCCGTCGCGCTGCCGAACAAGGCAGATGTGGACGTGCTCGCAGACTCACTCTCCAAAACGATCCACGGAGGGCGCGAAGGGGCTTGACCCGCCGCCGTCTGATTGGTTTGCGCCCGTCGTGTACGGCTGTCCGGTGGCCAGCAGGTACGTGAGAGCCATCGTAATCATGATCGCCGGGAAGGCCACAACGGAGCCGATCAGGCACGTGAACAACGTGAATAACATTGCGATGAGACTGATCGACATGAAGGCGCCAAAAATCGCGATGACGTTTCCGCGCGTGTAATGCAGCGACTCGGATATCGATTCGAAGACGCCCATGCGACGGTCGACGACAAAGGCCATCGCGAGGCTGAATCGGGTCCAAACATAGATGGACAGGCAAAAGACCACCGGCAGCAGGACGAGGAAGAAGATCAGCAGGGCCGCGGGGGGATCGCCGCCTTGGAATCCGATGAACATCATCGGGACGAGCAGGATCATCATGACGGCAAGAAACACAAGGCCGATCACCAACTGAACGAGAATCATCCGCCACAGCACCGGCAGGATGTCGAAGGCTCCCCGCATCGGTTCCGTGGCCCCTCGAAGAAGATTCAACGCATACCGCAATCCAATCCCAAAGGTGATTGCTCCAAACACTTGCCCCCAGATCTGCAGCACGATGTTCTGGATGACGAGTTGCGCGGGCTGCTGGTTGCCGCCGACCGCAAATGCCATGCTCAAGATGAAGTTGACCAACGTCCCGGCAAAATAGACTGCGACGAGAATCAAGCCAAACACGAGGCAATCCGTCAGCCGGTTCCGCAGAACCTCCCACGTCAGATTCAGGATCTGCCCCGCGGAGATCTTCTGTGCCCGCAAATCCCCACTGCCAACATCAGGCGGCAGTTCGCTCACCGTCGTCGGCGCCTGAAACGGATTCCCGGTATCCACGACAGGAGGAGGATTCATGAGAGTCGGCGGGCCCGATTCGGGTGGGGACGAATCCGGCGACGTCGTCCTCCAGGGTACCTCGAGTGTCTTTTCGCAGGCCGGGCAACGCGTGGGCCGACCCTGAGTACCATCGGGCGTCTGAAGTCGTTGATCGCAGTGGGGACAGCGAAATTCGATCGGCATCGTATCCATTCCTCTGGCGTTCGGTTGGGGCGAGTTGCTATTGTGGCGCAATTCGAACGACACAAGCAAGGCAGATCATTTTGCACACGGAAGAGATCTTAGGCGCGGACGGTCGGTTGGCTGCCCGCCTGCCCGGATATGAGGTTCGGCCGCAACAAATGGAGATGGCGGGCGCCGTGGCCGCGGCGCTGGCGCAAAAAAAGCATTTGATCGTCGAGGCGGGAACGGGAACAGGAAAGAGTTTCGCCTACCTCGTGCCGGCCATTCTGGCGGTGACCACGGCAGATGGGGAGCGTTCGCCGGACTGCCGACGAATTGTCGTCTCGACGCATACGATCAGCCTGCAGGAGCAGTTGCTCGCCAAGGATCTCCCGCTTCTGCGCAGCGTCATTCCTCGGGAATTCACCGCTATTCTGGTCAAAGGACGCGGTAATTATCTGAGCCTTCGACGGCTGGGAAACAGCCTCGAGCGCTCTCGTAGTCTGTTTTCTGATCCGGACGAAGTGGACCAGTTGGGCGAATTGGCCGACTGGTCGCGAAAGACAACCGACGGATCCCTGAGTGATCTTCCATTCAAGCCGAGTCCGGGTGTGTGGGACGAAGTGGTCAGTGATAGCGGGAATTGCCTTGGAAAAAACTGCCCACAACATGCCGATTGTTTTTACTACAAGGCCCGCCGACGGGCGCAACATGCGCAGATCCTGGTCGTCAATCATGCGCTCTTCTTTAGCGATCTGGCCCTGCGACAGGTCGGTGCATCGATTATTCCGGATTACGATGCGGCCGTGCTGGACGAAGCCCACACGGTCGAGAACGTGGCCAGCGATCATTTGGGACTCCGGCTCAGTTCGGGCCAGATTTCGTACCTCCTCCGCCGCCTGTACAACGATCGGACTCAGAAAGGTCTGCTTGCTTCAAAGAACCTGCTCGACGCGCAGCGGCAAGTGGAAAACTGCCAGGATGCGGCCTCGGTCGTGTTCCGCGAATTGGACGCCTGGTACCTGATGCAACCCGAACCGTTTAACGGGCGCGTCGGGCAGTCCGAGATCATTTCCAATCGATTGAGCGAGCCACTGCTCCACCTGGCCCGGGTGATTCGTCGTCATGCACAAACGCTCGATGACGAGTCCCGACGGCAGGATTTTCTTTCGGCCAGCGGTCGCGTCGAAACGCTCGCGGAACTGCTGGAACAGTGGCGCAGCCAAACGCTGACGGAGGCGGTCTACTGGGTTGAGCGGTCGATGACGCGGCACGGCTTGCCGCGAATGACCTTGGCCGCCGGTCCGATGAACGTCGGAAAGATCCTCCGTCAGGAGCTTTTTCGACGCGTCCCGAGTGTGATTCTGACCAGCGCGACGTTGGCGAGTGGACCGTCGGGCGACTTTGGGTTTTTCCAATCTCGCGTCGGCGCCCCGCATTGCCCGACGCTGCAGGTGGGCAGTCCCTTCGATTATCGGCGCCAGGCGCGCCTGATCGTGGTCCGCGACATGCCCGACCCGGCCCGACAAGCGGCGGAATTTGAACGCTGGACGGCTCCCATGATCCAGCGCTATGCCGACCGCACGCAAGGCCATACGTTCGCGCTATTCACCAGCTATGAATTGTTGCGTCGGACTGCGGCTCGGCTCGAAGATTGGGCCCGCCGCCGTGAACTCGAGATCTACAGCCAGGCCGACGGGATGCCCCGCCATCAGCTGCTGGAGCGATTCAAGGCGAATCCCCGTGCGGTTCTGCTCGGGACCGACAGCTTCTGGCAAGGCGTCGATGTTCCGGGCGACACGCTGCAGAACGTGATCATCACCCGGTTACCGTTCAGCGTTCCCGACCAACCGCTGCTCCAGGCCCGTCTCGAGGCAATTCGGGCGGCGGGAGGCAATCCGTTCACCGAGTTCCAGCTGCCGGAGGCGATCATCAAGCTGCGGCAAGGGTTTGGCCGCCTGATCCGGACGACCGAAGACCGAGGATTGGTCGTGATCCTCGACCCCCGCGTGTTGACCAAGCCCTATGGCCGGGCCTTCCTTGCCGCCCTGCCAGACTGCCCACTGATCGAGGAAACGATCAACCGCCCGGCAGATGGGGATCAGCCGCACCATTGACCGGCGTTTGCAGGCCGCTTACAGTAAAAATTTCTGTGACCGGGTGCTCCCCGGCGTGGCTTTGCGGAACAGAGTCTCACCGATCTTGCACGGGCGAACCAGCCGATGCTGGCAAAGCGAATCATTCCCTGTTTGGACGTCGACTGCGGAAGAGTGGTCAAGGGGACGAATTTCGTCAACTTGCGCGATGCGGGCGATCCGGTCGAAGTCGCGGCGCGATACGAGAAGGAGGGAGCCGACGAGCTGGTTTTCCTGGATATCACGGCCAGCCACGAGGGGCGCGACATTATGCTGGACGTGGTGCGACGAACGGCGGAACAGGTGTTCATGCCGCTCACCGTCGGCGGCGGAATTCGAAATCTGGACGACGTTCGCGCGCTGCTGAGCGCCGGCAGCGACAAGGTTTCGATCAACTCGGCGGCCTGCCGGGATCCCTCGTTCGTGGCGCAGGCGGCCCGCCGATTCGGCAGCCAGTGTATCGTGGTCAACATTGATCCGAAGCGTGTCTGGCGCGACGGACGGGAGATTTGGGAGGTCCACATCAACGGGGGACGGATTCCGACGGGACTGGAAGCCGTGTCCTGGGCGGTCGAAGTGGAACGGCTGGGGGCCGGGGAGATTGTGCTGACCAGTATGGACTGCGATGGAACGAAAGACGGTTACGATCTGGAGATTACAGCGGCCGTCAGTGCGGCAGTGCACATTCCGGTCGTTGCCAGCGGAGGTGCCGGGTCGCCCGAGCATATGGCCGACGCGATTGAACGGGGTGGGGCGGACGCGGTCCTTGCGGCCAGCATCTTTCACTTCGGCGAATACTCGATTGAAGAGACGAAGCGGATTCTTGCTGCGCGTGGCATTCCGGTTCGGCTGGACTCCAGCGCGAATGGGGATGAGGCACAAGGGGGAATGGCATGAGCACGGCAACCGAAGGTGATCTCGAACGCTTTACCGGGAAACACCAAGAACTGGAGGTCGACAAGCTCTTTCGGGCTTGTGTCAAACTGCAAGGGAGCGACTTGCACCTGAAGGTGGGACAGCCGCCGTATGTGCGGATTCGAGGTTCTCTCCGGCCGCTGAATCGGGATCCGATCGAGGCGGAAGAGATGGTGCGGCTGCTGTTCCCGATGCTCAATGAACGGAATCGCCGGATCTTTGAGGAAGATGGCGGCGCCGACTTCGCCTATACGGTCGAAGTGGACGGCACGAGCTGGCGATATCGCGTGAATATGCTGCAGCAACTGGGTAAGATCGGCCTGGTTGCGCGGCGGATCAATAACTTCATCCCCGATTTTGAAGGGCTGAATCTGCCGCCCGTGATGGAAAGCCTGTGCAAATACGATCAAGGAATGGTGCTGCTGGCCGGCGTCACGGGCTCTGGAAAAAGTACGACGATCGCCTCGATGCTCAACTGGATCAATCGCAACTATCGCAAGCACATCTTGACGCTCGAAGATCCGATCGAATTCATCTTCTCGGAAGACAAATGCCTGATCAACCAGCGAGAGATCGGCATGGATGTGAAGGACTTCGGGATCGGAATGAAGCATGCGGTGCGGGAAGATCCCGACGTGATGCTGGTGGGCGAGATGCGGGACCAGGAGACCTTCCTGACGGCGATCCACGCGGCGGAAACCGGACACCTTGTGTTCGGAACGATTCACGCTTCGAGTGCGGCGACGACCATCGGTCGAATCCTCGACCTGTTTCCCGAGGAGATGCATAGTGCCCTGCGCAGTGCGATCGCCTTCAATATGAAGGGGATTGTTGCGCAGAAGCTGCTGCCGTCGATTCGGGAGGATGTGGGACGAGTGCCGACGGTCGAAGTCATGGTTTTCACGCCGACCATCCGCAAGCTGATTCTGGAAGAGGAAGACTTCAAGCTGCCGGATGCGATCCGGATTGGCGCGGAGGAGGGGATGCAAGACTTTACGATGAGCTTGAAAACACTGGTCGACAAGGAGTTGATCGACCGTCCCACCGCCTTTAGTGTGGCACCGAACGTCGAAGCCTTGAAGATGGCGTTGAAGGGGATCGACGTTTCCCAGCCAGGGATTCTCTGATGTTTCGCAGTCTGTTGTTTCTTGTCGGTGCGATGCTGATCGTGCTCGGTCTGGCCGACGGAGTGTTCGCGCAGGATAGCAGCTGGCCTCCGTGGACGGCGCCCTTTACGCGCGGTCCGGGAGGCTATTTCAGCTGGATCAAACTGCTCAGCATCGTGGCCCTTTACCTGCTGTGGGTGAAAACGACCGACTGGGTGAATCGTGACTGCCAATTGCTCGGATTGCCCTATTCCGTCTGGAACATCGCCATTTACGTTCCCTTTCTGGTCGGTTTGATGGCTGTCGTGACGATTCCGGTTTTTGCCGCGGGCATGTCGGTCCTGGGGTTGACCTACGTCGTTCCGTTGGGCATCTACGTCTGGAAACGGAATCACGAGGTGGATCTGCACGAACGGGTGATGACCCCCAGCCACATCCGGTTCCTGTTGTCTCGAGCCGCAGGCGGGGTGGGGGTCAACGTGGCGGCCGAAAGCAAGGCGGCGCACGAAAAAGGTGCCCCCGTACATTTCCGGCCGATGGGATCCGATGTGCGGCAGAATCAGGCGAATCTGATCGCAGCCCGTCAGTCCGCCGGATTTCAAAATGCAAAAGCACTCATCGTGGAAATGGTCCAGCAGCGCGCCGATAAGTGCATGCTGGATTACTCGCCCGATGCCGTCGCGTTGCGATTCCAGATCGATGGGGTCTGGCATGAATCGGAGGGTCAGGACCGCGAGACAGGAGATGCGATGCTGGCGGTCTTCAAACGGCTGGCGAACTTGAATGTCGAAGAACGGCGGAAGCGGATGACGGGCCGCTTCACCGCCGACTACGAAGGCCGGAACTACAGCGCCATTCTGATCAGTCAGGGAACGGAAACCGGCGAACGCGTCATTCTGCAGCTGGATCGGCCGCACGAGGATTTCAAGTCGCTCACGGAACTGGGCATGCGCGAAAAGATGGAACAGCAATTGCGCGAGCTTTTGCGGCGCCCTCAGGGCATGTTCCTCTTCTCAGCGCCTCCTCAAGGCGGCCTCTCGACGACCGTCCGTCTGGCGCTCAATCTGACGGACCGCTACATGAATGACTTTGTCGCGCTTCAGGACGAAACCTCTCCGGAGCCGCTCGCCGAAAACATCGACTTGAAGACCTATAGCACGGCGAAAGGCGAGGTGCCGCAGAAGATTCTCGAGTCGCTGTTGCGAAAAGAGCCGAATGCGGTCGTCATGCACGAGTTGCCGAATACCGAGACGGCACAGATGCTGTGCACGCACGCCGGGACCGACAAACTGGTGATTTCGACCGTTCGTGCGAAAGAAGCCGTGGAGGCCTTGCTGCGTGTCCTGCTGCTGAAGGTTCCCGCGTCGGTCTTCGCCCCCGCGGTTTTTGGCGTGTTGAACCAACGGCTGATTCGCCGTCTGTGCGATAACTGTAAACAAGCCTATGAGCCTGCACCGCAATTGCTGCAGAAACTCGGAATCCCCGCCGGCCGAATCGAACATCTCTATCGTCCGCCCGATTCCACCGAGCAGGACAAGGTGTGTCCCCGCTGCAATGGAATCGGATACTACGGTCGAACCGCCATCTTTGAACTCGCCCTGGTCGACGACCGGATGCGCGAAGTCCTGGAAAAACAACCGAAGCTCGACATTCTGCGGAAGGTGTCGCGTCAGGCCGGTAATCGCACGCTCCAGCAAGAAGGCATCGTGCTCGTGGCCCAGGGGATTACGTCCGTTCAAGAGCTGAGCCGCGTTCTGAAACAATAGCGGCAGAGGAATCAAGACCGATGATGCTGAATATTTTCATCTTTGCGATCATCATCACCTGCATCGCGATGATGTTGTCGGAAGGATTGTGGAGCAATACGCTGTCGTTGATCAATACGGTCATTGCGGCAATCATCGCCACAAATTACTTTGAACCGCTGGCGAAATTCCTGGATGAGCAGGCCCCCAGCTACACGTACTTCTGGGATTTTCTTTCGCTTTGGGGATTGTTTGCCCTGAGCGTCACCGTACTCCGCACCGCCACCGATCAGTTTTCCCAGACCCGGGTTCGGTTCAAAAAGCCCGTCGAGCAGTTTGGTCGAATTGGTGTGGCAGCGGTCACGGGGTGGGTTGTCGTCTGCTTCTTCCTGCTCTCCCTGCACACCGCACCACTCGTGCGAAACCACTTCGGGGGAGCGTTCCAGAAAACGCCGACGTCCAGCAATTTCTTTCTCTCCCCCGATCGCCTCTGGCTCGGCTTCATGCAGAGTCGCTCGCAAGGCGCCCTGGCAACGTCTCCGCCGAACGTGTTTGATCCTCAGAGCGAGTTCATCCTCAAGTACGGGGCCCGCCGTGAACAATTCTCGAAGATGCCGACGCTGCGCGTAGGCACTGGACGACGAGGTCCCGCACGGCCTCCGCTGCAATAACAGGCTTCCGGGATGATGCCGACCTCTGCTTCTGTACCGGACGATCAGGTGGAATATCGCTCCCTCAGCGGACTGGCTGTGCTGGCCCTGCTGTTGGGAATCCTGTCCGTCGTCGCGCTGGCGCATCCGGGCGCATGGATCGTTCCGCTTCCGGCAATCGTTTGCAGCCTCTGGGCGCTGCGACGCATTCAGCGACAGCCCGAGGAATTCGTGGGACGCAAAGCTGCCTTGATCGGTTTGACGCTGGCCCTCGTGTTCGGTACCTGGGCGCCGAGTCGTTACTATTGTGATCGCTGGATCCTGAACCGGCAGGCGCGCGAATTCATTGAACAGTGGTTTCAGTACGTTTTTCAGGGCGAGTTAGAGGTGGCTCATCAAGCGACGCTGGATTACTACTTGCGCCAGCCAGAAGGAACGTTGCTCGATGAGTATTATCAGAACAGTCCGGAAGATCTGACGGAAATGCAGACCTACTTCAGTCGTGGGATCGCGGAAGATCTCGTGGAGTTGGGGACCGAAGGACGCGCGCGCTTTCAAGAGAGCCTGGGAATGTTCTTCGTGAACAACTCTTGCCAGATTACACAGCGCTTCTTGCTGTATCGCGCCGACCAGAAGGAGCCGGTTGCCCACGCCCAGGTTCGCGTGGCGCGCGATACGCAACAGGATGTCGTTTACTGGACCGTGCTGGGAATGGCCGATGCCGATCTCATCGACAGTCAACTCGCGCCCTGACCGTCGATCGAAACCGTCGGGATGAGTCTCCCTCGCTGGCGCTTTTTGAAGTTGCACACTTCGTCCGCACGTAGCCGAATTCGTGAGAATTCGGAGGCGCTAGTTTGAGGGATCTCCAGCTCGAAACCTCCGAATTCTCACGAATTCGGCTACGTGCAACTTCAAAACTCGCGCTGGTCGCCCGGTTGGCTGCCGCGATAACGACATCATCTTTGTTCGCGCCGCGGAGCGGACAGTTCCGTGGTCGACCAATTCACTCCGCGAGACTGCGCGGTCCCTCTTGCCGCAGCAGGCAGCCGACTTCACGAAACTCCTCGGCCAGCAGGTCCAGGATATCGTCCAGGCTGATCAGGCCGATCAGTTTGCCGTCGTTGTCGACGACGGGCAATCGCCGAAATGGACCGGCACGCATGTGCGATAGTGCCATTTCCAAGGGCAGGTCCTCGTGAATCGCATCCGGCGCGGGGGTCATGACCTCGGCCACCCTCGTTGCGCCACCGTCTCGTCCCTCGGCAACCACCCGCAGTGCGACGTCGCGGTCGGTCAGAATTCCCAACGGCTCGCCGGCCGACCCCAGGACCACGAGGCATCCGACGTTGCGGTCGAGCATTCGACGAGCGGCCCGCTGCACCGCCTCGTCAGGATCTGCCAAATCCACCTCGCGTATGCAGAGACGTCCTACGGACATGGAATCACTCCTTTCCGTCAGGTACGGTCCGCCGATCCATTGGCTCCCACAAGCTCGCGGATCTTCCCCGCGATGAGCGACAAGGAAGTCGGTTTGTGAAAGGTGACACAGACCGACGGACTCTCCAACAGTTCATCGCGTCGCGATAACACAATCACCGGAATCACCGGTAGCTCGCGATCGTGCATCATCCGCAGCAGACGTTGCCCCCATCCATCGGGCAGATCCGGCTCCAAGAGCAGAACATCGGCAGGCTGCTGACGCAGCGCGTTGACGCACTCCGGTCCACTGCTGGCCGTCACGAGATCGAAGCCCTGCCGCGAAAGAAAGCGTTCGTAAGTTTCCAGCAATGGCCCGTCTGGCTCTGCAATCAACACCCGAATCTGCATGCTGTCCGCCAATTCGATCAGAAGAAATCCCGTTCACTGAGCGCCCGTATTCTGCAAAGCTCGTGCCGTCGAAGAAAAAACGTCAGCCGGCAAGCGGAATTGCTAGGATTCGGCTGGGAATGGAGCGATGTATGTGCGATCCAGCCCACTTCGCGTGTGTAGCGCCGATGCGCGTGGCACGACCAGGTGTGCCGGCGTGCATGTCCGCTTCTGCCGACTTGCGCTGGAGTCGGAAACGTCAACATTCGCACAATTTCCCGGTCTTCCTACGGACCTTTCGAATCGCAGGTCAAATCCACAGTAGCTGACATGCACCCCGAAACGCCACGAATCCGGTTCGGGGACCCTGGAAAAACCACCACGCAAAAAGCTGCACGAGCTCGGTGACTCGGGGACGAATCGGGAGCGGGAAAAGGAAAAAAGAAAACGTGGTGTTCTACGAAACGCCGCCAGCCAGCACGCGAGTCACTTCGTCCTGTGATTCCGACTCCGACAAGGCCCCGCGCGGGATCGGAGTCCGACGTGCGACAAGTGTTTCCGTCTGGCCTCGCTGAACGGTCTCGCCCCGCTGGTTGACCAGCGAGCGCTGCCAGATCACGCGGCCCCGCTTGCGGCCTTGAGATTCCGTGTTGATCACTTCCGTGACGACGTGGACGCGATCGTCGAAATAGAGCGGCTTGAGAAAACGCCAATCGTGGACACTTAGAAAAGCTACGGTGTGCACCAAGGGGCTGTTGCTGGCCAGTCCCGCAACGAAGGAGAGGCCCAACAGGCCGTGAGCAATCGGGCGACCGAACGGCGACCGGCGGGCAAACTCTTCATCCACATGGAGCGGATTGAAATCGCCCGTCAGTTGCGCAAAGTCCATCACATCGGCTTCGGACACCGTCCGGGCTGGACTTACCCACCGGTCCCCGCGCTTGAGATCCTCAAAGTACAGGTGCTCCGGCATGTTCGATTGTTCCTTCTCTCCGGACAAGTCTCGCCAACTCGTTCGCGCACGGTCACGAACCGGACAAGAGACAACCGCCGCAAACACCGAATATAAGCGAAACCGAGAAGATTCCAACCTTTCTTTTAATCTTTGGCAAAATGGGAGGATCACGTTCACTTTTTGGACGTGTCTTCGCCGTCATTAGACAACGCGTTTTCAGTCGGCAAGCCGTTGGAATCCGCAGCCTGGAGTTGGCCTGCCGGGGAGCCATCCAGATCGACGGGCGACAGATTGGCCAGCGGCGTGCCTCGTACCAATTCGCGGTTCATCCTCTCACGTCGCGATTTCTCCTGCCGCGGGCACTTGCTTTGGTCGAGCTCGTTCGACAACACTCTGAGCATTCCGATGGGTGGCGCGAGCTACCGGCAAGCAGTTTGGAGCTCGGACGAGAACTTTTTTGCGCTTAGGGATGACTCAAGAACAACTTCGGCAATTGGGTGCCTGGGGTCGAGACGCGAGGAACGAGCGTCGAGCCCCCAGCCGCGTGATCTGGGGGCTCGCTGCGCTCGACCCCAGCCACCCTCGCTGCAAAACAACGAAGTTATTCTTGAGTCATCGCTTAGCAGGAGAAGCCAGAACATGGCTGAAGCACTGATCGCCCTCTTCATGCTCACGGCGATGGAGATTGTGTTGGGGATCGATAACATCGTGTTCATCACGATTGTCACGGGACGATTACCCGATTCCCAGCGGCCTCATGCGTGGCGTCTGGGACTCGGCCTGGCCCTTATCCTGCGGCTTCTTCTGTTGTTGACTTTGAGTTGGATTCTGAGCCTTGAGGAGCCCGTATTCACGCTCGAATCGCTCGGGATTCGCAGCGAGTGGTTTCATCGGCCCGACCCGGAAGACTTGCAGGCAGTTGCGCACTGGCAAGAAGTATGGCAGAAGGTGAACGGTGTCAGTTGGCGGGACTTGATCCTGCTCGGCGGTGGCTTGTTTCTCGTGGCCAAGAGTGTCCACGAGATCCATCATATTCTGGAGGACCACGAATCCACGAATCCACAACCAGCGAACGTTAGCTTTGTCAGTGTGCTGCTCCAAATCGGTTTGTTGGATGTCGTGTTCTCACTGGATTCGGTCATCACGGCCGTGGGGATGGTGAAGCGCGACAAACTCTGGGTGATGATCACCGCCATCGTGCTCGCGATCCTCGTCATGGTTGTGTTTGCCAGTCGCGTTGGAGAGTTCGTTCACCGACACCCAACCCTGAAGATGCTTGCGCTCAGTTTCTTGATCCTGATTGGCGTGATGCTGATCGCGGAAGGTTTGGGGACGCACGTCAACAAGGGGTACATCTATTTCGCGATGGCATTTGCCGTAATGGTGGAGTTCCTGAACATGCGACTGCGCAGTGTCCAAGCAGTAACGGCTTAAAGCGTAATCAACCCACGGCCCTGCGACTCTGATCGGCCCTGTCGGTCCGGCGGGCCGAATTACTTCAGTTGTTTCATTCGTGCCTGCGCGATTGCGCGCACCTCGCCGCTTCCCTCGCGCCACGCCGTGCGATAGAAAATGCGTGCGGCCGCTGGTTGGTTTTTTTGTCGGCAAACGTCGCCTTGGGCGATTAGTTGCCGTGCGTTTTGATTGGCCGCAGCGTGTTGCCGATTCTGCTGCCGTCGCGCCTCGGCCGCCAGTGCCGCCGTGGATGCCGTGGGGATGAATTGTTCTAGTCCTCGCGCAATTCGTTCTGCCTTCGGACTGTTGAATACCCGATTTGGCGCTGTTGCTTGCGCCAGAACGGCGGCATCCCATTCGCGATGATCGAGGATCGTGACCCGAGCTTCCGCCGTTCGACCACGGATTCCGTGTTCCAAAATCCGTACGTTTCGGCCCGGTCCGGTCGTCCGCGATCTCGTCATGGAAACCGCGCGGTCGACACCGCCCAGCACCATGGCGCCGCGGTCGGGCACGAGCGCGGAAAAACCGGTTGAAAACACGTGGTAGGTCGGCAATTGGACGACCTGTCCCTGCGTTGATCGGACGCAAGGCGATCCGGATGCCAACCCTGCGATCACAACGGTCATCACGATCGAGCGCATCACGGCGAGGGACTCCGTTCGGGATACTCCAGATTGAGCACGAACTGCTCCCACTCTTGCTGGAACTGTTTCATGTCGGTCATCTGCAGCGTGCGCTGCAATGTGTGGTATCCCGTGGGATCTTGATCAACCGACGAACGAAAACTCCAGTAGAACTCCTGCAGTTTGCCAACTTCCTGTAGATAGTAACACAAATAGCGTGCTTGGGCATAAAACGCGGCCGGACCATGGCGATAGAACTCATCGGACCGAGTTGCGCACAGTGTTTGGAAATCACGCAGTCGGCCGTCGCGAATGGCTCGTTGGAGTCCCCTGAGCCGCCAGTTGGTTCTTCCCCAAATCCGACCCTCATGATCACCGCACTGCTCGTAGAGCGACGCCAGGCCCTCATCAAACCAGGTCGGACACTGTGGAAAGTTAGCCGCCATCAGGGGATGCACGAGCTCGTGGACAAGCGTACCACCACCCGTTGAAATGTTCATCACAAGGGCGCGATGACGCTGTGAGTAGTAACCGAACGGGGTCGTTGGTTCGATGCCAAACAGCTGTCGCGAATACCGCTGATAGCTGGCTGCGTCTTTCAGGAGCCAGATTTCGATCTCGTCCTGCGGATCGCGAGGGAAATACTCCCGCTGCAGGCGCCGAACCGCCCATTCGACCGTCGCCTCTGCACGCCGCTGAACTGTCGCGGGGGATTCGTTGCCAATCACGATGAACGGTGCAACCTGGACGACGTGAAAGGAACTGTCCGGTCGTCTCTCGGACGAGGAACGAGGAGTGGGTAACGGATCCGTCGCATCCAGAACGCGCAGGCCCCCGAGAAAGAACGGTACGCTCATCAGCAGAGTTTTGGTCAAGGGCCTATAGCGCATGCTGAATTCCGCCGTCATGGTTTCCGTTCTCGTCGGTCCGACGAGTCATCTCGTGCGCACGACGTCCGATGATAGAGCTCGTTGCGTTGGAGTCCGCTAGCGCCCATTATAGGGGAGAAAGCAGAAACTGATCTTCACCTCCGGTAATGGACCGGTCTGGTACGACACGGATATCCAGCGATTCCATCACGATTCCGCCGGTGGCCTTCGCGGTTGAAAGGCGACGCTTGGGAGGCCGGGCACCGGATGTCGTTCCTCGTCCGCTGGCCAGGCAGCGTGACGGCCGGTTCCCGCACCGCGCAGACGATCTGTTTTACCGACGTTCTGGCCACGCTCGCCGAAATCGTTGGTAAGGAACTTCCCGAGGGCCAAGCCGGTTCTGGCGGTCCGGCGAACCGAATTGATTGACGAGTGCTGAGCGACGATTGTTGATTCGCGAAGTCGCCGCCCCTGCGGACGACGGCGGATCGACCGAATCGTAATTTCCGTACTCAAAATCGCTGGAATGGCGGCGGTCGGCGCGGTATGACGGTTCTATATCTCTTGGCGGCGGCGACTCTTTGGCACCGCGAGTTTTCGTGAGCCACATTCGTTGTCGCGAGGGCCAGATGCCCTTAGGGATGACTCAAGAATAACTTCGTTGTTTTCCAACGAGGGTGGCTGGGGT
>CAZFWV010000159.1:0-14560 GCA_964522605.1 uncultured Pirellulaceae bacterium | reverse complement strand
CGGATTGCGCGTGCTGCCGGCCGGCGGGGCCGCCTCCCGCCGCTCACGAGAAACACAACTCCTCGTCGATGACGCCAAACGCCCCCGGGTGCTGTCCATTTTCGGGGGCAAACTGACGACGTATCGTGCTACCGCCGAAAAAGTCCTGCGTCGACTCGCTGCAACCCTGCCTGCGCGAAAGCCGATCACAGATACGCGAGCTTTGAAACTACACGCCCCATGAGAATTCGGTCGGTCACTCGTCCTGCAGGATGCGATCGCTTCGTCGACCACGAATCGAATGCGGTGGACCGATGCGGGGCTCGCGCGACGGAGTCGTCGACTTCGCTTTGGCTCGCCGTTCAAAGACGCGACCCAGTGGGCTGGCCAGTAACGCCGGCAGGAAGATCAGGTCACCCACCAGTGCCGTGCAGAGCAAGGTCAACATCAGGGTGCCGAAGCGTTGCGTCGGAGTAAACGTGCTGAAGGCGAAAATCGACAAGCCCAATCCGCCGATGGCCGTCGTCTGCGTCATCGCCATTCCCACTCGGCGATAGGCGAGCATAATCGCTCCAATGCGGTCCATCCCCTTGTCCAGACCGCGGCGGAACCAGGTCAGAAAATGAATCGTGTCATCGACGGCGACTCCCATCGCCACGCTGGCCGTCATCATACTGCCAATATCAACCATCAGATTGCGCCAGCCCATGAATCCGAAAATGACGAACACGGGAAACACATTGGGGATCATCGAAAGCATGCCCGCCCAGGGACTGCGAACGACCAGCACCATCACGACGGCAATCATCACAAACGCCCAGAACGTGCTCTCGATCAGGCTGTTCAGCAGCGTCCGCTGAGCCTTATAGACGACCGGCACCACACCGGTGTAGACGGCCGAAACCAATTCCTTCCGGTCGTTGGCACTCAGTTGCCCAATTTGGAACTGATGATCGCGTGCATCGATCAGCAGCGGACTATGTTGCTTCAGAACCTCGAAATCGATTTCTGAGTTGGCGCCGATCAGCACGACACAGTCCTGTCGCGCCAGTAGCGGTTGCCAATCTTTTGGTGGTTGGAAGCGGGGATCATACCAGTCTCGCAACTCAAGCCCCGCATTGCGCAGCAATCGGCCCAGGACCTTGGCAAAGACTTCCGTTTGTGTTGGGTCGCCGGTTTGCTCCACCGCCGATCCCGCGTCGCTTCTCGGTTGTCCGGCGGAAGCCGAGCGACCGAGCGGCGCGCCGACCAGGTAAACACTCGCCTTTCGTGTTCCGTCGGCGCCGCGTTGCTGCTGGATCGCCTGCAGCACCTCCTGTCGGAACCGATATGCCTGCAGCACCGGTTCGACCGCCTGCTTGAGGTCACCGACGAATCGACCGTAGTCGACGTTGTTTAGCGCACCCAAGCGTAAGCTGATCCGCCACAGTTCGGACTCGTCTTGTCGATCCGTCCGCAGGTAGTCGGTTCGCAGGAATTCATCGCGGTGATCCTCGAGGCTGCGACTCATCCCGCCCCGTTCGGCGACCTTCATCAGCCCACCACCCGATCCCGGTAAGGGCGGAGCGAAAGTGACCGCGGACATCGCCTGCCCGATGATCCGTTCACCCGTCTCACCGAACTCCCGTTCCAGGACCTGCTGCACATAGTCGACAATTTCCATCCGTTCCAGGAAATTTAACGCCAGCGCATCCTGGGTGGCCGCTTCGGCCGGAGCGTCTGCTCGTGCGGATTCATCGCGCAACAGTTCGGGACGGACGCGGATCACAATCTCCATCGGAACCAGTCGGCCCAGATTCATCTCCAGCCAACGGTAATCCTGGATGATCGTCGCGTCGGCATCGAACATCTTCAGCAACTGCACATCCGTGCGAATGCGCTGAACTCCAAGCCCGATACTGACCATGGCGATCAGACAGAACGAACCGACCAGCGCGTAATGTCGCACGACCCAACCGCCCGTTCGTTGCCAGAACTGATCGATGCCCCGTTCCAGTCGACTTAGCTTGGGAGCACCCTGTACGGCTGAGCGGAAGCGGCGGGGCGGCCAAAGTTGCAGCGCGGCGGGCAGGAAGGTGAACAGCAGAATCAAAGTGGCCAAGACACCGGTGGCCGAGAACGTTCCGAATTTTCGAATTGGCAGAATGTTGCTGGCGTACAACGATAACAGCCCCAGCGCCGTGGTGATCGCCGCCAGCGTGCACGGTTTCCAACCGAGACGTAACGCTTCACCCGATGCGCGCTGCAGTCCGGTTTCGCGCAACGATTCACGATAATAGTTGACAATGTGGACCGCACCTGACAGTCCCAGTACGTAGACCAGCGAGGGCATCGACATCAAGACCGCGTCGACGCTTTGCCCGCTCCAATAGACGATCGATAGACTGGCGAACGCGCTCACTCCGCCGACAAAGAAGACCATCGCCGTGACGGCGAAGCTGTGGAAACTGAGCCAGGACAAGACGACGCCGACCAGGACGGAAAGTCCCACGAGACGGACGAGCGTAATCTGTCCTTCCTCATCGATGGCCACGTTATCCACGGGGGGCCCCCCCAGCTTGATCACCGGCGGGTTGGGCATCGACCGCGGGGGAAGCATCCAACTGATGGCGGGTGGCAACAACAGCGGATCGGGTGGCGGGCGAATCCCTGCCTCCTCGGCCAGGACCAGCAATTCGCCTTTCGGTTTTCCGAGGATGCCTCGACCGAGAGCGTGTCGCAGGTCGCGTTTTGCCGCGTCGGTCAAGGTAATCACTAAGCAGGTTTGCTGTCCATCTTCGCCGAACAACGAACCGGACAAACGATGCAGAGCCGTCTGGGTGTCGTTTTCCAGCGATCCTCCTGGTCGCGTCAGCTCGTGCAACACTCCCGGGCCGGTTGTGACCGTCTTGAACATCCGCGCGGCAAGGCGGCGAGGGTTAGCGTAATACCAGGGGCCATCGAGCGCGCCGAGCGATTTGACATGATCCCCGTGCAACTTCTCGCGCGTGAAAAGATGTCGCACAAAATTGACGAGTGGTTGAATGACCGAAGAGCCTCCCCGCCACTGATAAAGATCTCCTTCCGGCGTCAGGTAATACCATTGATCCCCGAATCCGCGCAACCACTTCTCTTGCTCTCCCGACCAGTTGTCCAGGTCTGGACCCGCATAGTACAAGCCAAGTTGATTTCCGATGAAGTCCTGCTCCGGCGGAAGATCGGTCAGCTTCAGTTGTCGGACATACAGATCCAAACGTGGATCGATGAAATCGCGGCGGCGCACTTCGACCGGCCAATGCTCTTCGCTCCCCAACGGTGACGAATGAGTATCATCCACCAGCTCCGTCGTGCCGGCGGCCGCGGCCTCCGCCCGTCGCTGAACGATCGACGGAGGCACCTCGGGAAAGAGTTTGTCGACCAGCGTCATGAACGATTCGTCATCGCTGCGCCCCGTACAACCCTCCCAACTCACGACGACAAACTGCTCGCCCAGGAAATGCTCGCGAAACCAATCCAGTTCCGCCGTTTCCTTGAAATCATCGGGCAACCAGTCCTTGACGTCATTCTTCATGCTCTGCAGCGCCATCCGAGCTCCGCGCAGGGCAAAGGGAGCCAGAAAAAAGATGGCCATCAGAATCAGCACAGCGTGACGTGCGAAGAAAGGTCGCTTCATACCCGTCCTGCTGTCACTCGCCGCCGAAAACCAGCTCGCGAGTCACAAATCGTTCCCGCCGAAAACCCGAGACAACACCAGTTCGCCGACGTGCAGATGTCGACATATAAAGACCCATCTTGTCAGGATAGTGAAGATTGCCGTGTGCGCCTACGGCTGCCACCGGCAGGCCCAAGCGGGTTTGCTCCTTGAACATCGTTGTCGGGATGCTGTTCGTAAGTGCGGATTAGCACGGATTGAGAATCTTTGACGATCGCGCGGCGCTGAGCTGTCCGTTTGCCGCGCTGCAAAGGGAAGGTCGTCCTGGTTGTTGCGCACAAGTCGAGTGGAACCGAAGATCAAAGAGAAACCGCGGATCCAGCAGATGACACGGATGTCCACGGATCAGTCTGTGCCGATCCGTACCCTCCGTCAAATCTGTGGTTTTCCCTTCTCTTTCGGTCCCGTCGGAGCATGATTCGCTTTCGCTTATACCCCCAGACGCGTCCGCTACCACAGCATCTCAAAGCCAGCTGACAGTCCGTGATAGATCGTGTCGCCGGTGACTTCGAACCGAGGGAATGTGTCGGAGATCCGCATATTCTCTGGCGCGATGGCAAAGCCCGTGACGTACATCGCGTCATAGGCAACCCGGACCGACAAGTTGGCGCGCAGCTGATACGTCGCCATCAAACCACCTTCCAATAGAATCGCCAAGTTCTCCTTGCTCACGTTCTCTGAATTGGTGAACTCGACGTCGAAGAACTCCTGTCGCAAATCGCTGCGGCGGTCCGCGAAGTTGTACAGGCCCGCTGCTTTAAAACGTCCGCCCCAACTCCAGTTCGTGTAGTTCTCTACCAACTCGGTGCCGATCTGGAGGCCGAACATGTCGTTCCTTGTTCGAACCTGGTAAAGTCCCGACTGAAAGTCTTGCGTCAGCGACTCGCTCTCGTAACGCATCGTCTCGTTGATCGACACACCCCGCAGACCCATCAAGTACGAAATCAGATGGCTGGGCGTCCCATAACGGATCCAGCTGCCGTTGGGTTGCAGGGCTAAACGGTCTCGGAGCGGTCGGCTCAGAATTCGAAAGTTGAACTCGAGGCTATTCAGGTCAGACGAATACAAGATATCGTGGCGCATGTCGTCGATGAACTGTTGCTCAACGATGGAGCTGAAACCGGGAACACCGGGGCCGGTCACTCCGAAGGGAAACTGATACTCGTTGTTCTGCCCCAACGCAGTGGCCAGAATTCCCGACAACGTGGCACGTTCCGTGTAGTCAAACAGACCGAGGAAGGCCACTTCGAGCGTATAGTCGCGATTCGCCACATCCTGCCCCAGGAAACGTCCGAGCGTCAGACGCGTACCCGGCGCATAGGTCGGGGTGACCGACACGGACGTCAACATCGGTCGATCCTGCATCTGGCTGACGGACTGGTCGGTCGAGAAATAAACATTCTTCACATCCGTCCGCAGCATCGCCACGATATCCTGCTGGCTGTACCAGTATCCACGGCGAAACCATTCGTTCGTGCTGTAGACCATCGCCGGCGCCTCAGCCGCCAACGAATCTTCCAGCGGCGCTCCGATGAACTCGTCCGTGTACATCAGCGTCCCGTCGGGTGATGCCAGCTGCAGATCGTACGCGGCAGCCCCAGGTGGCACCGATTCGCCCGAGACATCCGGGGGGCTCAGAATCGATGGACTGCTGCCCGCCGACAGCGCGGCCTCGTCCGCCGGTGAAGGGACCTGCGGCGGGATCTGTTCGAATTGGACTTGCTGCACATCCTGTGGTGTGCGAAACGGATTGACACGGACCGGAGATCCGTTCGCCACCATGGCATTATCTGGTGGGCTGGCAAACCGCACTTGGCCCTGAACAGCGGCTGCGGAGCTGCAGAAGAGACAGGCCAAGACCATCAAAACTCGAATCCGAGCCCGATTGTATGTTGCCCTAACTCGCACCGTTTTTCCCCTCGGTTGAGAACCCTGCGGCCTGACTGGCTGGTTAGCTAGCAGCTCCGCCCATTTGGTCATTTTTTTCATCCCTCTGCGTAATCGGCGAAATCAGGTCGCTACAACAGGAATATTCCTTAGAATCCGCAAGATGCCCCTGGTCCTCCCAGGCTTCGAAAGCTCTTAAATATCCCCACCTCCTCCAATTTCCGGTCGGCAGGAACGGGGGTCGTCACGACGTCTGCCGCCAGTTGACTCTGACCTCGACGCTGACCTGGAGGGGTTGGAGGCCGTGCTGATGGACGTCGTGTAGCCTTCAAGTGGTGGTGTCTCCGGAGTCTCCAAACAGGAATTCGTGGCGATTCGTTTAACCCGCAGCCGTCAGGCGAGGATTAAGGAGTAGAGGACGAGTAAATCCTGCCCATAAACGCCTGCAAAACCAGGACTTTTAAACGGCACGAGCTCGATGGAGGAGGGAATCCGGAAATTCACCGATCCACTGCATGCACTTTTGGAGCTGATCAGGCAGCGGCGCGACCGGCGATCGGCCGTTTGACGGCGATCTTTGGTTCTCGTCAAGCCGCTCCACGTCTGTTAGGATCATCAGCTTTCCACGAATTGCGTCCTGTCCCTCTGGGACTTGGGAACACAGGCGGAAAAGGGGTCAGGAGTCGAAAGTCGGAACGGCCTCGCGGGGGCGGTGCCCTTTTTTGACCCTTGACGTTTTTTCGCCGCGGATCCCATCACCACACGGCGGCAGGACTTGCGGCGGGGCTCTTTCATGCCCAACGATTCGGAGCAGTCATGACACTCGATCCCTACCAATTGTGTCCTTGTGGCAGTGGCAAGAAGGTCAAATTCTGTTGCTCGCGCGACATCGTACACGAGCTGGAGCGGATTCAGCGGATGGTGGAAGGCGAGCAGCGGTTAGCCGCGCTGGAGAAGATCGACTCGCTACTCGGAAAATACCCGGATCGATCCTCGTTGTTGATGCTGAAGGCGGAGGTCGAACTCGCGCTGGATCAAGCGGACAAAGCGGGGCAGACGGTACAGCGACTGCTGGAGATTGACCCGCAGAATCCGAGCGTGCAGGCGCTGCCGGCGATCATGACGTGCCTGGAACGGGAGAGTATTCACCGCGCCGTCGAACAATTGCAGCGGTCCTTTGAGGTTGCGGATTCCGTCGTGACGCCGCGGATGTATGAGGCGCTTCTGCTCGTGAGCCTCGGTTTGATGCGGGAAGGTTTTCCCGCGGCTGCGAAGGGCCATCTGCAACTGGCGCTGGAAGTCACGAGAACGAAGGATCAACGATGTGTCTCGTTGTTTTTACAGCTCAACCAGACCGGCACGATTCCGCTGTTGCTGCGTGAGTCTCTCGATTTTGCCGAGTGCCCGGATGATGTCACTTGGAAAATCGAGTTCCAAACGGCGATGGCTGAGGCCTATCGAGGGCGTTGGTTGCTGGCCGCGGACAAGCTGTCGGACATGAGCAAGCGGATCCTGGACGCAGCGCCAATCCTGAAGAATCTGGGAGTCCTCCGTAGCTGGCTGGCTCAAAACAAGGAAGCTGTGGTGGCGTTCCGGGCACTCTCGCGGATTCGGGAAATGCCGCTCGAAGAACGAGTCGACGCGGAGGCGCTGGCCCAGTTGTTAGATCTTGACTCGGACGCGACCCAAGTCGAGATCGTCAAGGAGATTTACCATGTGCCGGAGACCGATCGGCTAATGGAGCAGTGCTTGTCGCGCAAGCAACTGCGGCAACTTGAGGTGCAACCGACGGATTCGGAGGACGACCAACCGCCGCCCAAGGCATTGTTCGACCTGCTCGACCGGCCCTGGCCGGAGGCGAACGCGGAATGGAAAGCCACGGACGTTCCTCGGTCGATCGGTACGATGGCGATCTATGGCCGGCAGACCGACCGCGAAGCCCGGATCGAACTCATTACGGCGAGAGTTCAGGAACCGCCGCCCCACCAACAACTCTTGCAGGAGTTACTGGGCGAAGCGTTTCGTGAGCCGGTGTCGACAGAAGTCCTGACGAAAGCCTCGCGACTGATGACGGAGCTTTTCAGTTCGTGGCGTGTGCCGCCTGGATTGGAGCCGCAGCGACGCGCGGAACTCATCCGTGACCTGCATCGCCACGCGGTGTTGGAGCGTTGGCCCAGCCTGCCCAGCCCGCTGCTGGGCGACAAGACGCCGCGAGAAGCTGCCCAGGCAGGCCGATCGCGCGTTCCCCTGATGGCAACACTGCTGATTCTCGAGCTGATGGTGCGGGACGGCAGTTCGCAAGTGGACATGGGGCCGCTGCGCGAGGAGCTGAACCTGCCGGCGCCCGGTCCGATTGAGGCGGCGGAGGCGGATGTCGACCGCCTGCCGGTGCACCATTTCTTGCGGCTCAATGTGAGCGAATTGAGCGACGACCAATTGGTCACGGCCTACCGACGGGCTTACGGACATCGTGACGTCGCTTCGCTACGCGGTCTGGCGCAAGAAGTGATTCATCGTCCCAGCCTGGATGAAAAGATCGACAAAGTCGAGGCATACGATATCCTGTCCGACATTGCGCCGTCGACGGACGAAGCGCTCGAATACCTCGAAAAGGCACGGAAGTTGGCGACGTCGGAGGGAGAGTCTCCGGCACAATGGCTGATTGATGAATTGGAGTTACGGTTGCTGCGCGGCGAGTTGGAGCAGTTTCTGCAATTGTTGAAAGAGATTCAATCGCGTTACATGAAAGAGCCCGGCGTCAGCTCAGCGCTGATGGAAGTACTCTCCCGCTACGGACTGGTCACTCCCGATGGTCGACTGATGATTCCGACGAAGCGAGATGTCGCGGCAGCAGCGGCGACACACGAAGTTCAGACCGCTCCCGCCGTTTGGACACCCGATGCCCCACCCCCGACTCCTCCTCCCAGCGAGGCGGATGAGAAAAAGGAAGAATCGAAGCTCTGGCTTCCCGGGATGGATTGACCGTCGCCGCCTGTACCATGTCTACCGACGAAACCGATCTGCGTCACATGCGCCGAGCCCTGGAGCTGGCGGAACGGGGGCGGGGATCCGTCGAACCCAACCCACTGGTCGGCTGTGTGATCGCGCGCGGCGATCAGGTGCTTGCCGAAGGTTGGCACGAGCAGTTTGGCGGACCGCACGCCGAAATCATGGCCCTCGACCGCGGTGCGGACGTCCGCGGGGCCACCATGTACGTGACGCTTGAGCCCTGTTGCCATCAGGGAAAAACGCCTCCCTGCACCGACGCCGTGATTCGCGCACGGATTGCACGGGTCGTCGCCGCGCAACAGGATCCGTTTCCCCAAGTCGCCGGCCGCGGCTTGCAGCAGTTGCAGCAGGCCGGTTTGCAGGTTGCCTGCGGTCTGCTCGAACGCGAAGCGCAACAGTTGAATGCGCCCTACTTGAAACTGCAGCGGCAAAAGCGGCCTTGGATCATCGCCAAATGGGCGATGACGCTCGACGGCAAACTGGCGACGCATACCGGCCACAGTCGATGGATCTCGTCGACCGCCTCGCGCCAGATCGTACACGCTCTGCGCGGAACGGTCGATGGGATTCTGGTCGGTAGCGGTACGGTGACCGCCGACGATCCGCAGTTAACTGCCCGTCCCGTCGGACCGCGCCGCGCCGTCCGGATCCTCGTCGATTCGTCGGCCCGTCTTTCGCTGCAAAGCCAGCTCATTCGAACGCTCGATCAGGCTCCCGTTCTCATCGCCGTGGGACACGACGCCGATGCGGATCGCCGTCGTCAGCTTGAAGTCGCTGGCTGCGAATTGTTTTCCTGCGCGGGAGTCAATCATCGCGAACGTCTCGAGTCGCTGCTCGATGAACTTGGTCGGCGCCAAATGACGCGAATTCTCGTCGAAGGCGGCGCGCGCCTGTTCGGCAGTCTGCTGGATTTGCGCGAAATCGATGAGGTGCACGCCTTCATCGCTCCCAAACTGATCGGCGGCTCTCAGGCGCCCTCGCCCATCGGCGGCCTCGGGATCTCCCAGATGGACCTGGCACTGCCGCTTCAACGGTTGACCTTCGAGCAACTGGGTGAGGACCTTCACGTTCACGGTTACCTACCATGACATCCTACGAAACGGCTCAGAAACAACTTCCTCGTTTAACCGCGCGGGCATCGCCCCGCGCGTCGGGAGGAACCTTCCGCGGCCCGTTGGGCACGCGGTGAAACGACAGGAACGAGATGCCGAAGTGATTTCTGAGTCATCCCTAACAACTCGAAGTCAACCCTGGATCCAAACCATGACCACTTGGAATGCCTCGCTGCGTCTGTTCCTGCAACTTAGTTTCGTCGGGGCGGCCGTCAGCAGTAATGCGGCCGCGCAGGCGACGAGTCTAGATTTGCCCATAGCAATTTCAGGAACGGTACTTGGGGAGGGCGAGGCTCTTGCCGAGCCAAAGACGCGACAGATCTCGGCTCAGCAGGAGCTTCGCCCTCCCGATCTTGAAATGCGATCTCGCACCTGGGATCTGGCCAGTGACACTTGGGTGGCAACCGATGCCTTGGGACGGGCGGTCCCCACGCACGACCAGGTTGGATCGCCCCGAGCCGACAAAACGGTCGGCATCTTCTATTTCCTCTGGCTGGGCCGGCACGGCGATCAAGGACCTTTCGACATCTCCCGGATTCTGCAACAGGAACCGTTGGCGATGAATCGTCCCGAGAGTCCGCTGTGGGGCCCGTTGCATGCTCCGCATCATTGGGGCGAGTCGATCTTTGGCTACTATGTGTCCGACGACGAGGCCGTGCTGCGGAAGCACGCACAAATGCTCTCGGATGCGGGCGTCGACATGGTCCTGTTTGACGTCACGAACCAGTTGACCTATCCCGTCAGCTGGCAGGCGCTGGGCCGCGTATGGAATCAGATGCGACAACAAGGCAACCATGTTCCTCAATTCGCTTTCCTCTGTCCCTTTTGGGCTCCGGACAAAGTCGTCAACGAACTTTGGGAGCAACTCTACGGTCCTGGGCTCTATCCGGAGTTGTGGTTTCGTTGGGCGGGAAAGCCGCTGATCCTGGCGGACCCGGCACTCCTCGGCCCGCGCGTCGTCATCGATCGGCGTGATCGGGCGGTGGAGCTTCAAGCACAGCAGACACTCGGCCAGAGCTTTACTGTGGACCAGCCTTTTCGCGCCGTGGGCGCCGCACTGGCGACTTGGGCCACGACGGATTCTGCGGTCACGCTGGAATTGCATCGCGACGGACCGGATGGACCCTTGTTGTCGCAGATGCGATGTGAAGCGGTTGTGGACAATGGCTGGCAGATCCTGGAACTTGCGGACCCGCTGCCCGCCGGTCGCTATTACCTGGAGATTTGCCGGCCCGCGGGGCGGATCGGTTGGTGGAGTGCGGAAGCGGATCGGTTTCCGCAGGGTTCGGCCTATCGTAACGGCGAACCGGCGACCGGTGATCGCGCGCTGCAGATCCTGTTGAGCGACGATCAGCAGCAGCAGATTCGCCAGTTCTTCACCTTCCGCAAACCGCAGCCTGATTATTTCCGTGGTCCAACGGGGCCATCGCAATGGGGATGGCTCGAGGTCTATCCCCAGCACGTTTTCTATTCGGAAACCGGGCAGGCGGAGCAGGTGACGGTTGGTGTGGCACAGAATGCAGTCGATGGCCATTTGAGTGTTCTCAGCCATCCCCGCTCCCACGGACGCAGCTATGAAGTTGGACGCCCGCAACGGGAACCCGACGCGACGGGGCGGAACTTCGCGCAACAATGGCAACGAGCCTTGGATATCGATCCTGCATTCATTTTCATTACCGGATGGAATGAGTGGATTGCCGGGCGCTTCGATCAGACGGCTTCCTTCTACGAACCCGGTCCGGTCACCTTTGTCGATCAATTCAATCCCGAGTTCAGCCGGGACATCGAACCGATGCGCGGAGGCCATGCGGACAACTACTACTACCAAATGGTGGCGAACATTCGCCGGTACAAAGGCGCGCGACCGATCCCGCCCGTCCAGTCTCGCGAAATCGTGGTCGATGGTCGCTTCGAAGACTGGCAGGACGTTTCGCCGGAGTATCGAGACACGCGCGGTGATCCGGTAAACCGCGATCACAAGGGATGGGGCAAGGAACTGCGGTACGTGAATACGAGTGGGCGGAATGACCTGGAACTCGCCAAGGTCAGCCTCGGTTCCCAGAGTCTCTTTTTCTATCTGCGCACGCGCGAAGCGCGCCAGCCACCGGACCGCCTGGATGGGACTCTCCTGCTGATCGACCTCGACAGCCGCGCCGATACGGGATGGCTGGGATACGATCTGATCGTGAATCATCAGCCAGGCGACGACGGATCACTCCTGCTGCAGTGGAACCAAGACGGTCAAAATGCCTGGGGCCAAGCGACTCCGGTTGCTTGGCGCTCGGCAGGCAAGGAACTGGAATTGGCGATTCCACGAAGCGACTTAAAGCTGGATCGCATGCCCTTCCAGATTGACTTCAAGTGGGTCGATCACCTGCCGCAAATCGATTCCTGGGCAGACTTCACTCTTCATGGGGACGTCGCGCCGAATGACCGCTTCAACTTCCGCGCGATCTTCTCGGCAGATCCCTGATGGACCGTTTTCCCAAGGATGGGGGGTGGCAAGTTCGTGGGCGTCTCATACCATTGAAGAACCGGTGAAATAACTGTTAAGGCCTGGGTTGGTGGATCGTCGATGGAATCCCGGTGGTCGACGAGATCAGGCAAGCACGCAAAGGGATTGAAAGAAGAAGATGAAGGCGCTCGAGAACCATTTAGCCAACCTGCGTCAGCAAGTGATTGAAATGGGGACCTTGACCCAGCAGATGGTTTCTCTTGCCGTGAAGATCCTCTCGAATCCCCATGACGACGACTTAGTGCTGGAGGTTTTTCAGCGGGAGGAAGTGCTGGACCGCATGCAGGTCGACATCGACCGTACGGGAATGCAATTGATGGTCCTGTACTGTCCGGTGGCAGCTGACCTGCGGATGGTCATGTCGATCTCTCGTTTGACGGTTGAGTTGGAACGGATCGGCGACCAGGCGGTGAATCTATGCAAGTCCGCCCAACTGCTTCCTGCAGGTGGCAAAGTTACCCTGCTGCCCGAGATTCATCAATTGGCTGGCGTCGTCACGCAAATGATGGCGGATTCCCTCGACGCATTCACTCGCGGGGATAGCGAGAAAGCGCGGGCAACCATCGAACGCGACGACGAGGCCGATCGATTGAATCATCAAGTTGTCGAGCGACTGATGACCGAACGACTTGCTGACGATGCCGCACGCAAGGAATCATCGGCGGCAGACCCTTTGGTTCAAGTCTTGATCGCCCGTGCGCTGGAGCGGATTGGGGATCAGTCGACGAACATCTGCGAGGAAGTCGTCTACGAGGTGAAAGGGGAAGATATTCGCCATCATCACAATGGCAAAGATCTACCGCCCCAAGCCCCGGTGGATGAGGAATAAGGCGAACCATCTTGATGAGCTACCGACATTGTCTGCAGCTGGCGTTCATTGGCTCCGTTGTCTGGTTGTCCGCGAGTTGGTTGTCGATCTCTCCGGCCGTCGCGGCAGACCGTCCGCAATGGGGCGAGCAATACTCGCGGAACATGGTGTCGAGTGAGGTGGGTGTGCCCGAGTCATTCGATCCCGCCACCGGTCGAAATGTCCGCTGGTCGGTGCCCATGGGCACTTCGTATGCAACGCCCGTTGTTGCGGGCGGACGCGTGTTGATTGGCTGTAACAACGAGCCGCCGCGCGACCCGCGTCACGAGGGCGATCGCGGCGTACTCGTCTGTCTGGATGAAGCCGACGGCCGGCTGCTTTGGCAATTGGTCGTGCCGAAGTTTCAGGGCGATATCTTTCTGGATTGGCCGCAGGCCGGCATGTGTTCTCCGCCGACGGTCGAGGGCGATCGCGTCTACATGGTGACGAATCGGGCGGAGGTGGTTTGCCTGGATCTCCATGGTTTGGCGAATGGGAATGACGGTCCTTATCAGGACGAAGGTCAGCACCTTGTACTGCCCGGGGAACCGCCGATGGAAGTCGGTCCGCTCGATGCCGACATCCTCTGGCTGTTCGACATGCCCTCGCAGGCCGGAATGTACCCTCATGATTCCACGCACGCCTCGATCCTGATCCACGGAGATTTCCTCTACCTCAACACGTGCAATGGTGTGGATAACACGCATGTGAAGATCCGCAAGCCCGATGCACCCAGCTTGATTGTGCTTGACAAACGAACGGGACGTCTCGTGGCCAAGGACGAAGAACGCATTGGCCCACGGATCTTTCACAGCACGTGGTCGTCACCTGCCATGGGGCGCGTGAATGGGCGGGAGTTGGTTTTTTTCGGAGGCGGTGACGGAGTCGTCTATGCCTTTGAGGCGATTACTGCTCCGCCCGTCGATCCAACTCCGCTGACGTTACAGCGCATCTGGCGGTTCGATTGCGATCCCACGGCGCCAAAAGAAGACGTGCATCGCTATCATCGGAACCGTCGCGAGAGCCCAAGCAACATCAAGAGCATGCCCGTGTTTCACGAGGGACGCGTATATGTCACTGTGGGCGGTGACATCTGGTGGGGCAAGAACGAAGCTTGGCTCCAGTGTATCGATGCGACGCAAACCGGGGAGATTACCGAAGGGGGGCTGATCTGGTCCTATCCGGTCAAACGCCACGTGTGTGCGACGCCCGCCATCCATCGCGGAATGGCCTTCGTCGGCGATTGCAGCGGAATCCTGCATTGCGTCGATCTGAGCAACGGCCAGCCTCTCTGGACCCACGAGGGGGGCGGTGAGCTATGGAGCTCGCCTCTGGTTGCCGACGGCAAAGTGTATCAAGGAACGCGGCGCGGTCACCTGTGGATCTTTGCCGCCGAACCGCAAAAGAGACTGCTCGCCACCATCGACATCGACGAACCGATCACCGGGACCCCCGTGGCAGCGAACGGCACGCTTTACCTGCCCACCGAGATGCGGCTGTACGCGCTGCAGTCGGAAGAT
>CAZFWV010000158.1:0-14680 GCA_964522605.1 uncultured Pirellulaceae bacterium | reverse complement strand
GACTTGTCTCAAGTCGGCGCGTGGCAGCAAAGATGCCGACTTGAGACAAGGCGGCCTACGGATCCCATGTCGAACGGTTCGTGCACCGGCTTGGTCGCGGTTGAAACGAGGCAGCCATCGCCCGTGCAGGCGATGCTGTCGACAGCAATCGCGTCAGTCACGATCCAGTTGAATCTGTTCGACGTGATGCTGGACCATCCATTCCAACCAGCGCTGCTGATCTTCGTCGATTTCTACCTCCGCCTTGATCTCGGCGGAAAGCGGAGAGATCACCTCGACCACCAAATCTTCCAGCCAGCGTTCCGCATCCGAGCGTCGGACCCAGTACTGGTTGGGTCCCAGGGGCGGGACCCCGGGCGAACCCGCGGGGGTGATAAAATAAACGACCTCGGTGACAAATTTCCGAGGCATCTCCAGCGGAGGCACATCAGACCGGTTGACCGCGCGCACGAGCATGGCCGACAATCTCACAAAATAGAGGATGTGAACGATCACACTGCATCATACTGAAAGCCCGTTCCAGGATGAAGAGTCCGTTGCCCGTACTGACGTGTGAACAAGTCCGTCAAGTCGACCGCCTCGCGATTGACGAACTGGGGATGTGCGGCCTGGTGCTGATGGAAAATGCAGGTCGGGGCATCGTAGAACTCCTCACGCGCGAGCAGGCCACCGGCCGCGCGCTGATTTGTTGTGGACGCGGCAACAACGCGGGAGACGGCTTCGTCATTGCCCGGCATCTCGATTTGCGCGGTTGGCAGGTGGAGGTCCTCTGCTGGGTTGATCCGGAGCGACTGGAAGGGGATGCGCGAGCGAATTATTCACTGCTGCAGTCCACCAGCGTGGTCGTTCAGATAGGAACAGGGTCTGAGACGCCGGAGTTTGCCGCGCAATATGAATCGGTCGACTGGGTCATTGACGCCCTGCTGGGAACCGGAACTCGCGGTGCGCCGCGCCCGCCGTTCGATCAGGCCATTCGCGCCATGAATCGGCTTCCTGCGCGGCGGCTTGCCGTCGACCTGCCGAGCGGGCTGGATGCCGATTCAGGGCAGCCGGCAGATCCAACCTTGCGGGCGGACTGGACCTGTACGTTTGTGGCCGCCAAACCCGGTTTGCTGACCTCCCAGGCCGGACCCTTTGTGGGTCAGTTGCACCTCATCGATATTGGTGTCCCGCGAAAGCTATTGCAGCGGTTTGGTCTCCAGGTTACCTGAACGGCACCCGCCACCGGCACCGCGCCCGAAAGAACCACCGGTACGGTCGGCCGATTCAACCGGACAGGATACCGGCTCGCGTGGATCGGAACGCACGCCCCCCTCGACAACTCAGCGATACCAACCCTCGATCAGTGCCATCACGAGATCGCGCGTGTCGAATTCTCCATCTCCGTTCCAATCGCCCTCTTCCCAGGTCGAATTCCCGGCGATCCCATCTTCGTATTCGCCGGCCTGCATTACCTGCACGAGGTCGGCCGAGCTGAAGATCCCGTCCCGATTGGCGTCACCCGGTCGATCCAACCGGGGTCTGCCCGGAGTCCCATCCGGGATACTGGGGCGCCAGTTCGCCGGTTCGTTCCAATCCTCCAGGACCGCGTCGCGCAGGGAAACGAATTCCAGGGAAGGCCCATCGCCGTCGGCAATGGGGTACCAGCCGTCCACATAACGGAATTGTTGCGCGAGTTGATCGCCCACCCACAACGTGATCGTCTCGGCGGAGTTACTCAGTTTCCCTTGCCATTGGCCGGCGACCGGCACTTCGCTCCCATATCGAAACGCAAACGCCTCTAGATCTTCGACAATGACAAGACGTTCATCGGGCGCCAGTTCCCGAACGGCCGACGAGGAAAAGTCAAACGAAACTCCTTCTTCCTCGCCGTCGATAGTCTGCGTGACGAAGCGAACACCGGATAAGTCGATCGGGGTGTCACCCACGTTGACGATTTCCAGGAATTCAAAGTCGTCCGCATCTGTGAAACCGGCGGCCACTTCGCGCGCATCCGGTGATCGCGGATGAAAATGAACTTCGGACACCCGTACGTCCTCGGGTCGCGCCGGAATGGAGATCCGATAATCGGCCTCCGCAAGCGGCGACCATTGCTCATCCAGAAAGACACGTGCCTTGACGGTCGTTGACTGCGTCAGGTGCAGGGGACGAACAGGAAAATGCCCGACCAGGCGCGCGGAGAAAAGTAGGTCCGGATCATCGACATCGGCATTCAAGACCTGAACCGCCAGCACGTTCTCGCCTTCACGCAACAACTCGCGAAAATTCGAAATCTCGAACACGTCGACCTGGATGGCTTCCGTGTCCGGTCGTGCCGCCGTCGCCCGGGAGGCAAACGATAGATCTGCGGGCGCCGCTCGACGAACCACTTCCACTCCATTGAGATAGGCGACGAAGCCATCGTCGTATTTTGCCCGTAACGTAAGCTGCTCGATCGCATCCAGATCGGAGACGGTGAACGGCATCCGAGCGTAAACGGACGTTCCCTGCCCGGCGAGTTGGTCGGTCAGGTCGGTGCGTAACAAGTCTTCGTAGGATCGATGTTGCAAGTCATTCACAAGACGGAAATCTTGATCGAATTCGGTCTTGACGCCGGGTGCGTAGAAGAACTCAAGGACGGCCGTTCCCAAACGTTCGAACATCACGAGTCGCAAATCGTGTGAGCCTTCGGTGAGTTCGACCGAAACGAACCGCAGATCGCTAGCTCCATGCCGCTCTGTGTCGGCAAAGAGGACTTCATCGTCTAGCTCCAATCGTGCACCGTCGTTGCTGCTGACTCCAAACGTGTAGGTTCCCGCCTCGTGGACCAGCAGAGTGCCCCACACTTCGAGGACGAAATTGCTCGTGCCGCCATTCGGAAACGGCTGGTCGTCACCAAACACACCTCCTCTTCCACCTTGGACATAGTTGATGACCGGAACGCGCGTGAAGAGCTGATAGCCCAGGCGGTTCTCGCCGGCAATTACCCGGTCGGCATCATCAAGGCTCTGCAGCTCTTGTGACGATTGGTGTTCCCGCACGCGAAATCCGCGTTGCATCTCCAGTGGATCATCGACCAATCCGCTCTCAAAGCCGAAGGAAGCCCACCCCTCGTTCCAGTGCTGATCATCGAACGACAACTCCTGCCAACCCGCTTCCGCAGCCTGTCCACTCGGCACCCACCAGCGCGTCGCCGAGCTGCCCGACACGAGGCTCTGGGAATTGAAACTCCTGGCACTCTCCCGGATCGCTCCTCCGGGCAAACGAGGATCGGTCCCATCGACGGTGAAGAGAATGTCGCCTTCCGCCGCGGTCATCTGCAGCTCAGTCTGCGGCGTAATATGGCCTCCATCGGGTTCAAATTGGGGAGGGGCGACCGTGCTGTAAAGATTCGCGTCCCGGAATTGGTCGACGAGTCGCTCGCCGCGCGCCGGGAAATACTGTTCGTTGATCGACGTGACGCGCGGCACCCAGGTCGAATCCCGCGTCAATGGCGGATTCACCTGGTCGACTCGACCATCCCCCCACCGAGCAGACTCGCCAACAATCGCGCGATCGATCTGTGCCGCGATCTCGTTCAGTCGATCGATATTGGCCTGGGGAGTCAACGCTCCGTCGCCAAACAGGTGCAGGTAGATCCGGTCCGCATAGCGTTGCTGGAATTCCGGCACATTGACTAAAGCCCGATAGATATTACTCGGACCCACACTGCTCGTGACATTGTTCGGATTGACTCGGTTTGCGGTCACACCATCCTGGAAGGCAGCTTCCGCATCCCAACTGTGAAAATGCCACTTCGCTCCCTCGACGCGACGACGGGAGGCGAACCAATTGTTGTGAGGCCAGTCCCAATTTCCGACGTACTGGTTAACGATCATGTAGTCGATGAAATCGTCGATGTCTAACAGTTCCTCCACCGCGGCGAAGTCCACCGGTGTGCGCGCAATCGCGCGTGACAGATCGGTCCAAGCCCGGGAGTCTCCATCGACGACATTTCCCCCGGTGTTGATGACGTCGTATTCCTCCGCTTCCCCGCCCTGATTGCTGGCTGCCCACTGCGCATCCGGTCGTTCCGTGACGCTGTAGACTCCCCAATACAATCCGTTGAGGTACAGGTGTACATAGCGGTCGCGTGGTGCCATGCCTCCCAATTCACGCTGCGCCTGGCGGGTCCATTGGTCCTGCATATAGGTATTCCGCCGATCGCCCGACTGCCACGAATCATTAAAGCCGCTGCGGAGGACCAACTGCTGAAACTCGGTCTGACCCGTCGGACCGAACAGCGGAACGCTTAGCGTCGAGTCGCCGTACTGCGACTGAAAGGACATCCGGAAGGAGAGTTTCGAGTTGTACGTGAAGCGGCGTGCCCACCCGCCATGGACCTCAAGACCTGCATTTGCATGGACCAGCGTCGTTCCGTCTTCCTCGATCCATTCCATCGAGACCGCCCGTTCCCAGGCGTCGCCGCGGCGTTCCGGATTGCTGTAAATGCCGTTGTCGAAGTCCCACACGTCTTCCGGATCGAGCACCAGCGATAACGTTGGCACGGACCGAAGGTCCTCGAGAATCGTATCGCGGTACGCGGGATGATTGACGACGTCCGGATCGACCGCATAGTTCGCCGGCGCGCGGTTCGGCCGCGGCGGTCCCTGATCGTCATAGTAACCCCACAATTCTGGCAAACCGGCACCATCTTGCTGCAAGACATCTCGCAGGAAGATATACGTCTGCGTGACGGACTCGCTTGGCAGCGCATCGTCTCGGAAGGCAGTCGCTCGCAGGGTTGTCGTGGTCGTAATCGGAATCGGTTGGGTATACAGGATCCCCTGTTCTTGTGTCGGAGCGGATCCATCGGTCGTGTAGCGAATCGTGGTCGCGGGATCCTTGGTTGCAAGCGTCACGTCGAACGACTGATCGAAGAAGCCGCGTTGAACCGAGGCCGTGACTTCCGATGCGCGCCCCGTGATCGTGGAGGGGCCGTTGAGCTGCCCTGGTGTGGGTTCGACGAAATACCGATGCTGACCAAATTGCGGCACAGCTCCGTCGAATAACAAACCGTAGGAAACGTCCGAGTACTGATCTGGGAATTGAGGTGCGTACGCATGCGCCACCGACCCGTCACTGCGCACCAACCCCAGATAATCCCCCGCGGCCGACAGGCGAAAGTTCGTGTGCAACTCGGCATCCACCGCCGACTGATCGTGTCCTGAAGCAAACACGACGAGAAACTCGCCGGCGGGCAACGTGATTTCGGGAAAACGCCAGAGATCCGGATTCTGAGGATCGTCGGTCAGACGCCAACCGGCGAGGTTCACCGGTTGTTCTGAGGCGTTGTAGATTTCGATCCAGTCATTGTACTCCCGAAATTCGTCGCGCAAGTGAGCCGTGTTGGAGGCCATGAATTCGCTGATCACGACGGATTCACCTGCGAGCAGGTGACGCGCTTCCAACGATTCCATCGAGGGCCACCGGTCGCCCCGTCTTCGCATTCGCCGTCTGTCTCCGCGATCGGACCGACCCCATCCCCAACGTCTTGCACTCATATCCTGCCGCCCGTTCACTTGACCTATCCGCCGCCCCGCTGCCTGGTTCGCAGCGCCCTCGGTCACCTCGAACGGCATTCCGTGCCGACGTGGAGAACCGGTCGAGGCCCCTTTCCCTTCTCTTCCGGGAAGGCAGGCCTCCGCCCCTGATCTTATCCTCACCCAGTGGAAATACGCCAGCGTTTTCTTCCCATGATTCCGAGCCGACGTGGATCGTGCGGGAAAGCGAGGCTTTGTCTCAAAAGCCACGGTCAAGGTAGGCCGACTAGAGACAAGTCGGCCTACCGTTTTGACACAGCACTAGAGAGACTTCGTCCAGAAATGGTAGACGGCGGAGTCGTCGCGGTCTCCCGTCTGAAAGCCGAAGCGGGCGTAAAGACGGCGGGCGGTTAGGTTATCCTCACGCACCTCCAATGTGAGTCGGCCGCAACCCAGCTCACATGCCAAACGCTCAACCGCCGCCAGCAGCTGCCAACCAACCCCAGACCCGCGGGCGGCCGGCGCCACGATCAGATCGTGGATATTCAGCAATGGACGAGCCAGGAAGGTGGAGAAGCCCTGGAAGCAAACCGCCATACCCACCACGTCGCCTTGCGTGCGAGCCAGCAGCACGTGGGTCCCGGGATGGGAACGCAGCCCCGTAAGCAACTGCGCGTGCAACGCGGGATCCAACGGTCGGCCCGCCCCCATGGGGTGCCGCATGTAAAGGTCCAACAGCCGCAGAAACTGTTCTGCATGCTGCGGATCCATCAAATCGGCGCGGACAACTTCCACCGGGATGCTCGGCGAGGCCGTTACTCGTTGGTCGTCGTCGGTGGTTCGTATTCGAAGTCTTTCCATTTCATCGCCCGGCGGAATGGCTCGACACGCAACAAGACCTCGCCCTTGTGGAACAGCCGAACGGTTCCATTCGATTCACTGACGGTGATTGCCACCGCCTTCGTCTTCTTCGTGATCGCGGCAGCGGCCCAGTGACGTGCCCCCAAGCCTTTTGAGAGCGTCACATTCGCCGCCGTCGCGTTCAGGTATCGGCAAGCCGCCTCCACCGTTCCATCGGACGCCACAATAATGGCACCATCCAGGGGCGCGACTTCTTTCAAGGCTTCGCGTACGCGTGCATCCTGAATCTTGCGTTCCTTCCGGTTGTATCCCTTGACCGGATCGAAGCCAAGCGGTTCGCTGCTGCGCAACACATTGCGTGTGTCCCCCACGACAAAGATCGTGCCGACCGGCTTCCCTTCCCGGCCTTCTCGTCCGATCTCCACGGCCAGATCAACAACCGTCTTTAGAGTCTCCAGCGGGACCTTCGTTTCCAGTTTGCGCAGGTCCCGCGCGGTCAGTCGTCCGAGATGTTCATCCAGTCGAATGTAACTGAGCGAATCGATCTTACCCGCCTCGAATCCGCTATAGATCGCCACCACATCCGCCCCTGGAGCCAGCTGCTCGTTGGCCACCGCGCCGAGTAACGCTTGCGTCAATTTGTCGTAGACCGGGGCCTCGGGCATGTTCAGCAACACCGTGTCCAGTTCTGCTTCGTGGGCCCCCGCGAGCTGCTCATTCGTGTCTCCCGCAACAAGCAGCGTTCGTCGGCCAGTCAACTTCTTGACCTGCTCCCAATCCATCGGATTCTCCACGACGAGCAACAGCGCATCGGCGTCAATCGCTTTCGACAACTGCAGGGCCAAAGCACAGAGCGTCTGGAACTTGCTGGAGGTTTTTTGCGCACTCATGGAGACTTACAGATTCTGGCTGGAGAGAAGATTCGCGGGGCAAGTGATCACCGGGCGTGATTCGGCTCCCGTTCCCCATTCTGGCGGCCAGGAAGAAATCTCGCCCTGTGGTCGAGACGGACCTGCCTCGAATCGTAGACGGTTCGCCGACGAATCGCAACCGGATCCGGTGCACATGCCGCGAAACGGCACCTCAACGCGGTTCGCCCAGCAGCCAAACTCCCCTCGACGACCTCCGATATTCCGCGGACGGAGATCGAACGCGTTGCGACTCAGCGATTTCCACCAAACCACCGCGGTACGAGTGAACGACCCGACGATTGATTGGTCGATCGCTCGGCAAGTGGTGGTAGCTGGGCCGGCAATTCACCGAAGACCCGCTCGTGGTACAGCCGCAGGGCGCGGAGTGCATGACCTCGGTATCCAACCTGCCAATCGTAGTAGCGATGCTCGCTCATCAGATTCGTCAAATAGCTTACGGCACGGACCAGGCGGACGTCATGGAGCGTCTCGTCGGGAACCGAGTAGACGAGCCATTCCAGAATATGCCCCGTCGTCTGAACCTTGCGGTCCATCACGCCGGAATCCGCTCTCCGGCGAAACCAATCCGTACTGAAGCTACCGTCCCGGTTCTGCAACGAAAAAGTGTACTCGTGATAGTCACGAACAAACTGATCCGCACGCCACCATTGCCCTTCCATGGGCTTATCTTCCGCCTTTCGTCGGGCGACCGCGCAGGTCAGGCCCATCAGACGGTGGGTTCCCCCACAGGTTACCCCATTGATCGGCTGGGCGAGCTCCAGCCGAATCAACTTCGGAAAATCCCAACTCTCCCCTCGCTCACTCTCCCAGCTCGTATCACTATCGAGATAAAACGACAACCCGATCAGCTTGAAGGTCAGCTCCATATCGGCTACGCACGTCCGCTGCTCCTGCTTGATCAGGTCGGCGACGGTGAACGACTGTCCCTGAATGGCCAGCGAAGCGCTCGGGGGAATTCCACTCTGCGCGACAATTGCTAAACACTGCGCGGGATGGCCTTGGAAGCCAGGTCCCTCTCGCCCACGGATCTGCCCTTGGTCTAGCAGGAAGAGCGAATGGCCCGCGCAAGGCTGATTCGATAGCAACCATTCACTCGCGCTCGTGCGTCTTCCCTGGGGACCGCCGACGGCGATTGCGGTCGACGCGCCGCCACCCAACAAGGCGTGCATGATCGACCAAGGACTGTCATCCCGCGTATTCAACGGCCGCCGCTCGTACCAACCGAGACATTGCTGCAACGGCACCCGGATCGCGCGAACATGCGCCGGCAACGCTGGAGGCGTAGCGGCAGCGACGGCAATCGGTTCGGACTCGGCCGGTAACGGCGCCACCACCGACGGGCCCTCGGGTTCCGCCAATTCGGGCGAAGTCGCGATTTCGTCCTGGCTGGATTCCGTCGGCGCATCGGCCACATCAACGGTGGTCGAGTTGGACCGCTCGCCAAAGACTTGCTCCACCGTCTCCGCCGTGGCGGCAGCTTGCGTGGCTCTTGATTGCGCAGGCGGCCTCAAGCTGAGCGAAATGGTCTGCCGCCCCAAGGTCGCCAAATTGGTCGCCGTCGGCGGGAGGGGGAAATCCGCGCGGACAAGTGTCCCCGGAGATGACTGCTCCGGCAGATGGATTGTCTGGCAGGGGCGAGGCGTCTCACTCGTTTCGGCAACGCTTTCCGCGGCCGCGACCGGAACAATCGGCAGCAACAACAAGAAAGCCAAGGAAAGACTTAAAGTACAACGTCCGCGAGTCGGGGTCAGCAGCATCATGTCGTGGGAATCAGGCGAATCGGGGAATCGGGGCGGCGTTTGGCGAGGGGACCCATCGGGGTCGGTGAGAGATCGTGCCGGAACTCGTTGGTTTGATATCGGCTAGGAACATACTCCAGTTCATCTCGCCTCATTCAATCTGCCAGCAGCGACAGTGGGTTCTGGTAGAGTTCAATCATTCTGTGGTCTAGACGGCCGAGAACACCAGACCAAACCTCCCAGATGGCACGGCTGCGCAAACGGAAATTGCTGAAGAAATCGCCGCAGGATTCCCCTTTTCCAAACCGCTCAGCAGTCGGGGAAATCGAAGCAACCTTCGAGATACCGCGAACCAACACCGTCGCCCAATCGGCAATCGACGCGTGGCGATCAACGCCACAGGGCGCGGTCGGCTGGTGATCCCCCGTTGGGACCGTCCGACGGTGCGAATTCGCGAGCAATCCGCTTCCATTCGCCGAGATCGTTGCCGAGATCCTGTCCCGTCGTCTGCTTCAAAGCCTGCATCGCGACATATTGAACGGCCGGGTCGGAATCCTCCAAGGCACTGCGGAGCGCTCCAACGGCTGTTGGATCTTCGATGCCCCCGAGCAGTCGCGTGGCCGCTAAACGGACGTCCACGTCCGTCTCACTCCGAGCCGTCTGCGCCAGGAGCTGATAACTTTCCGGGGCCGCCCAACGTGCCAAAGATTCGCACGCCGCAATCCGCACATCCCGGTCCGCATCCTGAAGCGCAGCCCGTAGGCCTTCCATCGCCGTCGGGGTTCGATAAGACCCGAGTGCTTCGACAATTGCCTTCCGGGCAGCCGGATGGGACTCCTCGCGATAAGCCTGGACCAATCGTCCAGAAACCTGGGACTTCTCCGCACCGCTCAAATCCGCAGCCTCATCGGCCGCAACCTGCGCCTCGCGGATCCGCGCCGTCAACGTATTCGTCGACGTGACGGCGGTCGAGCCGGTCGGAAACGGATTCTTCCAGGCCCACCCCGACCCGGTACTGGTACACCCGGTCGTCATCAGACCGATGATCAAGCCAGTCAAGACCGACCAACACTGCCCAAATCGCCAGTCATGCCTGAATCGCTCACTCCAGGGGACACTCATCCTTCATCGACTCCGCATTCGCGCCGAAATTTCTTCCCCCTGCACGGCTACCGCCCCAAGCCATCGAACGGCAATCCAAACCGATCGAACCTTGGGAGTGACGCCTTCCGTCCGGTTCGGGGTCACTCGGGTTTCCTTCCGCAAATTCCAGGCAATTCGCGGCCACCTCGGGTCCCCCAACTTGAATTGAGACGGACCTGCGGCATCGGGAAACTCGCTACGCGGCGCGGGACTATAGCAAACGCCTCACTTCAGAACTAGAGCGGACTCGGGCTCTCAGTTCGCAAACGGGTGCACGTCAGAAACTGCCGACTTGCGCTACGGTCGGAAAAGTCAACGGGAGAATCATGGGCGTTGAAGACCCTGTTGTTCGTCACTCGCCGGCTCATCGGCCCTCCAAGTTGGCAGCACGCTCGCTCGGTCCTACCGCATTGGAGACCTTCAAACCGCCTCCGCGCCGCGGGAGCGTACCGTTCTCGACCGACTTCGGCAGAGAAGCCGACTCGAAATCCGTAGGTCTACGTACATCGCCGCGGTGATTACTACGCTTGTCGTACCAAATCCGTCAGCTCAATGTGACTGACCGCATCCCAGCCGACAACACCCGGCGCAGGCGGCTCTTCGAGCGACTCCTCCAACTCCTCGGCGTCGAACGCATGGACCACCGGCTCCAACTCACCACGCACAATCCGCACACTATTTGGGGCCGAAATCCCGAGCGTGACTCGGTTTCCCTGAATGCGATTCACGGTGATCCGAATCTTCCCGTCGATGACCAACTCTTGCCCTGCCTTGCGGCTAAGTACCAACATGGCGGCTCCTCCCCCACGAACAAATAGAAAAGATAGTTGAGATGGGAAACATTTGACGTGATCCTTCGGCAGATTCTGACAACCTGCTCTGGACGAACATCCACCTTCAGCAACATTTATGCCGAAACGAAGATCCATTTCGATCGATTTGGCATAAGTCCAGTGACAACAGAACTTTGTCCGAGGCGCGGTCATCGCCGGAGTCAAATCGCGAACACCGGAGCGGCTCATGTTGCGGCAAGAAATTACACACGTGTCTCAGACTGAGAAGCTCTGCGCTGGGTAAGGCTGGAGACTGGAGGCTGCAGCCTCCAGTCTCCAGCCTCCAGCCTCTCCCGTCACACGGGGAATCCGCAGCGAGGCCCTTGGTCCGCCACGAAATTTTTCATTCGCGAGTTTTCTTTCAGCATGTTCTGGCGGGTACCCGTGCCCTGGGGCGTGATCAACCGATACACTGGCCAGTGGCGGACCGGCAATGACTTCGGAAAAAAGGAGAGGCTTGATCATGTTCTGTCCTCTTGGAATGCGACATGCGCGGCGAGCGATTGGGTTCACGTTACTCTGGTTGGCTATCGTCTGCGGTGGATCCGCCGAAGCGCAGGAGGCTCGGCAGCCGCCGAATCTGATTTTCGTGCTGGCCGACGATCTCGGTTATGGCGACTTAGGTTGTTACGGGCAGCAGAAAATCGCCACACCGAATTTGGATCGAATGGCCCAGGAAGGGATGCGATTCACGCAGTTCTATGCCGGTTCGACGGTCTGTGCGCCTTCGCGTTGTGTGCTGATGACGGGCCTGCATACCGGCCACTGCTACATTCGCGGCAACGCCAAAGAGAACTTGCGGCCGGACGACGTAACCGTCGGCGAGGTACTCCAATCCGCCGGCTATCGGACTGCGCTGATCGGGAAATGGGGCCTCGGACATGAAGGCTCCGAGGGTGTTCCAACGCGGCAGGGATTCGACGTTTTTTTTGGATACCTCGACCAGCACCATGCCCACAATTACTACCCCGCGTTTCTGATGCGGAATGAACAGCGGGTTCCGTTACCGAATGTCGTTCCGGGCGAGGGAACTTGGGGACAAGGTGTCGCCACGGAAAAACGACGCTACAGTCATGATTTGCTCGTTGAGGAGGCGCTCGCCTTTCTGCGCACCGCGGCGGATCAGCCGTTTTTCCTCTACCTGGCACTGACGATTCCTCACGCGAACAACGAGGCGGGCGCCGCCGGCATGGAAGTTCCCGACCTCGGCAGCTATGCGGACCGCGACTGGCCCGAGCCGCAAAAAGCCCACGCCGCGATGATCAGTCGCATGGACCGCGACATCGGACGGCTGTTCGCTTTGTTACGCGAGCTCGAACTGGACCAAAACACGGCCGTCATTTTTTCCTCCGACAACGGACCCCATCGCGAAGGCGGCAATGATCCAGAATTCGCAGATTCCAACGGTCCGCTCCGCGGAATCAAACGCTCGTTGCATGAGGGCGGCATCCGAGTTCCCTTCCTTGTGCGATGGCCAGAACGGGTAAAGCCAGGCACGACCTCCCCGTGGGTTGGCTCATTTCAGGATCTCCTTCCCACGTTGGCGGAGATCGCGGGAGCAACGGTTCCTTCGGCGACGGATGGAATCTCCTTCCTCCCGACTTTGCTGGGCCAGACTCCGCAGCCGGACCACGCCGCGCTGTACTGGGCCTTTTACGAGGCGGGCGGTGGACGCGCACTGCGCGCCGGCGACTGGAAGTTGATTCAACAACCGATTGATTCGTTACCTCGCCTGTACAACTTGAAAGAAGACCTGGGTGAGGAGCGGGACCTCGCATCCCAGCATCCCGAGCGAGTTTCGCGACTGACGCAGATGATGGACGAGTCCTATGAGCCATCAGCGCGGTGGAAATTTCCGTCCAAGGAACGATAAACGGGATACAGATCCGGATGGCGGACCAAGAAGTCAACGTAGAAGCCTGCCGCGCACGCCAGGAGCGTCTTCGGACCGAGATGCTGCGGCAGCAACTCGACGTCGTCATCGTGACCCAACGGGAACATGTCCAGTACTTGATTGGCCCTCGTTTCGCTTGGACGTATCAGCCGGTGGCGGCACTGACCTCGGAGGGAGAAGCGGTGTTGGTCGCACCCGAGCGTCAGTTGCCTGAACACCATGCGGCCGATCGCCTGATCGGCTACGAGGCGAAGTGGCACTCGACTTTGCGAAATGACCAGCGACAGGCTTCCTCGGAAGTGCTGTGCGATGCGTTGGGTTCCGCCCTTCTGCGCGGGCAGATTGGTGTCGAGTTCAGCTCCTATCCCCGGTACTTCCCGGAGCCGGCGCGATGGGCGGATATCGAGCCGTTTCTGTACCAGTTGCGTCGATGCAAGGACGCGGACGAATTGGCGCGAATTCGGCGAGCGATCGCGGCCACGGAGCGCATGTATGCGCGGGCGCGAGAGATCATTCGGCCGGGCGTCAACGAGCTGGATCTGTACAGTGAACTGCAGGCAGTTGCCGTTCGGGCGTGTGGGGAACCGTTGACTGGGACAGGAAATGATTACCAGAGTGGATCACGCGGCGGTCCTCCTCGTGACCGCGAGTTGCGTGCGGGAGAGCTGATCATCCTGGATCTGGGCCCGGCTTACCGAGGCTATTTCGCCGACAACGCGCGGACGTTCGCGGTCAGCGAGCCAACGGCGCAACAGAATCAGGCGCGTGAGTTCATTCTTCGGGTGCTGGATCACGTCGAGGCAACGGCGCGGCCGGGAAAGAGTGCGCGAGAACTATTCCACGAAGCCCAGTCGATTCTCGCGGAATGTCCTGTCGGCGTCTTCAACCACCATTTAGGACACGGAATCGGGCTGTTTCCCCACGAGGCACCGCACCTGAACCCCGCCTGGGACGACACGTTCGAAGTGGGCGATGTGTTTACGGCCGAACCCGGGTTGTACGCGCCGGAACTGGCCGCGGGACTGCGGATCGAGAATGATTACCTGGTGACCGCCACTGGAATCGAATGCCTGTCGAAATTTCCGACGGGTTTGACCTGAGAAGTCGAGCGGTCGAAAGCGCGAAAATCACCATGCATTGCCTACGCGGAAACTTACTGGTGGCATCCCCCCATCTGCCGGATCCGAATTTCTTCCGGTCGGTCGTGTTAATCGTGGAGCATCAGGAAGATGGGGCCTTGGGCCTGATTCTCAATCGCGTCAGTCCACGCAAGCTCAGGGAGGTCTGGGAAACGGCCAGCGAACAACCTTGCCTGAGCGATCAGTATCTCCGGATTGGCGGTCCGGTGCATGGTCCTTTGATGGCATTGCACTCCCATCCGGAACTGGAAGGGCAGGAGATCGTTCCCCGAGTCTTGTTCTCATCCGAACGCCATGTGTTGGAAGCCCTGGCGGGTCAAACCGAACACCGTTTCGCCATGTTCACCGGCTACGCCGGCTGGGGTGGTGGTCAGCTCGAAGGCGAAATGAAGATCGGCGGTTGGCTCGTCACGCCCGCCTCGTGGCAGATCATCTTTCAGCTCGATGAACAAACGCTCTGGCAACAAACCGTCAACGCAATCGGATCCGAGATTACGCGGGACGTGCTGCAGATCCGCAAGCTGCCGGAAGATCCACAGAATAATTAGCGCGACCGTCTAGGCTGGAGGCTGGAGGCTGGAGACTGGAGGCTGGAGGCTGGAGGCTGGAGCCCAATTTCATGAAGTCGAGTTAGTTCG
>CAZFWV010000157.1:3990-14826 GCA_964522605.1 uncultured Pirellulaceae bacterium | reverse complement strand
CGCGTCTGGGGCGGCTGCTCCGCCGCGACTTTGTCGCGTGAGCTGAGACCCACGGAGACACCGATCCAGCCATCTCGCACGACAAACTGGCTGACGACCAGGCTCGCCAGCCGGCGATCCTCCACGAACCGATCGCGCATGAGATTCAGCCGGTGGTTCCGCGTCATGACTTTGGTAAAGATGCCACGCAGGGCGATTTGATCGCGGAATCCAATCTCATCACTGATCAGCTCGATTCCGCCTTCTCGTGACAGATCGACACTCAAGCGAGTCACGTCGGCACGGTACTTTCCGCGCACGACGAAGTTGTGCCAGGTCCTTTTCCCCGTCGAAAGCTCCGCGATCCGCACCGTCAGCAGCACGAGGTCGTTGTCGAACTCGACTTCGATCGGGCGATCGTATCCTAATCGAACTCGAGCATTCTCCGGCAGTTCTTCGTGAATGTCCGTCCGGTCGATGTGCAGCTTCTCGGACAGACAAAGCATCAGCTCTTCCATGTCAATTCGGCGGCCTTCCAGGTTGAGCTGCTGCAGCAGGTTATTCGCCGCGGACTCATGGATCTGAAGACTCAGCAGACTGTTTTGCTGAGCTCTCGGGCGCGGCGTATAGCCGGCCAGCTGCGTCGGTGAAGCGATCCGGCTGCGCAGGACAATGTGGTCGGCCGTCGTTCGCATTTCGAGGGCTTGAGGATCCAGTTGAAGGTGGCGCAGTGGTTCCAATACCTTTCGATCCACCGTCTGCTCGGCACCCGTAAGATGTTCATGAACCGAGGCGTCCAATCGGCGACTGGCCGACTGCGAGATCCGTTGCCGGACTTCGCGTCGCACGACCGGCCGTTGCTCTTCGACTTCATCCAACGCAACCTGTCGCAAGATCCATCCAAGTAGTGGGATGTGGTCGTAGTCGGTCTCGACGTTCAGCAGCTTCGCCTGACCTTCCGCGGCCGCCGTCGCACGCTGCACAAAAATCCCATCCCGGGTGATCATCAGATCTTTGCCCGCCTGGAACTGTCCCTGGCTTCGGTTGTAGAGCCGAACAGGCCCCACGATCGAGACCGTCTGTGATCGCGTCTGACCGTCGGCCTCGAAACGCAAGCGAATGCAGCGATCATCGTCAATCAAACTCACGCGCAGATTGGTCCACGTCTTATTCTGGCCGAGCACTTCCGCGCCCAGGATGTTGTCGCGCACCTGCTCTTGAATCGGCTGCAGCACGGGAAGCAGGTCGTTGATCAACTCGCCGGAAATCGCCAGCCGGATGTTCGCGTTGCGGTAGTGAGTGTCCAGATTCTGGAGTACCTTCTGCGCCTCCGGCGATGGATGCCAACGCAACCCCTCACGGGTCGCAACGACGTCTGCGGCCAACTTGCCCGATCGCGACGTCTCGAACTGCTCCAATACGTTGATCAGGGCAGACGGATCAAACGGCTCATAGGCCCATCGCTTTAGCGTTGAAGCCAGTTCCGCCATCGGCGGCGCTTCGAGATACCGCCGCTGCTCGGCCGTCAGATCCGCACTCGTCATTCGATCTAAGACATCACGAGCCGTCGTGCGACGCACTTCCGAGTCCGTCAGCCAGCTGGCACTGGCCAGTTCGTTCAATCGATCCAGCAGCAGGTAGTCTTCCCAACTTGACGACGTCTGAGCGCTCCGATCCAAGTGACGTCGCGCCGCTGCTAAGACGGTCAGAGGGTCGGTCGAATCGGTGATGGAAACCGGCATCGTGGCGGAAGCGAATTGATGCACCGACTGCCAAATCGCCAAGCGGCGTTCCAGGCCGTACCCAATCCGCCGCAAGAGAATCTGCGCGTCACGGTCGAGCCCCGTCTCCAGCGCCGGAATCCGCGCTGCCAGTTCCTGCAGGCGACTCAGTTCGACCGCGGCCTGCGGGTGATCCACGCTCTCCACCTGCGTCAAGCGGTCGAGTGACTCCCGCGTCGATCGGATCCAAGCGTTCAGCGCGGTCTGGTCCGTGCGGGGAACGGCATCCAAGATCGCCAGCAGACTACTCGGTCGTGGCCAGCAGCGGGCGGCTGCGGCAGAAGCAGCATCTTGCTCAGCTCCATCCGAAGGTTCCTCGGGCAGTGCGGCCGCGAGTTCATCCACCTCCAACTCGAGCCAATCCAAAGGCTCGTCCTGCTCTCGATCCACAACGGCGGGAGCCGCGCTCGACTCGCCCCCCCTCACGGGCTGTATGGCGAGACGCGAGCGAACGTGATTGGTTGGTCGCGTCAGGGACGGCGTCATCGGTTGCCGTGACGAGACCGGCTCGGGGCTCGCCGCGGAAGGAGAAGGTTGCTCGGCGGAAGCTTCCAGATCGGAGGGTTCAACGATCACCCGCTGCGCGGTCCGCGACCCTGCCGAGCGGGGCGACGAATCTTGTGGCGGGACATCCGAGCCCCGCGATATCAAGGCCAACGGCCGATCCTCGGCGCCGGGCGGCTCGGGACGGGTTTCCTGTTGCCTGCGCACCGTGGCACGAAACTGCTCCCCTCGAGCCACCTCGCTGGCACGCCACATCCGAGGTATGGCGGCCGTCAAGGAAAACAAGAGCAGGATCAGCAGGGCATAGGGCCAGATTGTCTTGCGGGGATACGCTTCCATGAAGGTCCACCGATTGGGTACCACGGCGCAGTCGTTGCAAGTATCCATCGGACGGCGGTCCGCCCGGAATAGACCTCCACCGCGCGATTCTCTCCCGGTTCGACGTCCGCTTTGGCAGGAGGATCTTGCGGTAGGCGTAATCACGATCCGGGAAATTGAGGTGTCGAGGGGATCTGCGGTGTGTGGAAAGCTTTTGCCCCCGACGGCGATGTCCGGCGACGAAGGTGATTGCTAGTGCTTTGTCATAATGAGAAATGGGGATTGCCTTGGGAGGGCGAAGCTGGCCTGTTGAAAGTGTCTTCGACCCGGAAACATGGGAAGTTCCGGCAGGCAACGAATAAACCCAAATCCTCGCCCCCTTCTCCCCCGGCTTTGCGTCCATCCCAACATCAAGCTGTGACACAGCACTAGCCGGTGCCGGTAGGGGGCTCCAGTTCGGTGTCATCGTGTTCATAGCCCGGGGCGCAGCAGCAGAGGAATCGCAGAGTTTGGCTGCCCGTGTTGCGAATCGAGTGCATGGCACCGGGCGGGATTGCGATGGCGTCGCCGACGGACACATCGCGTTGCTGGCGATCGATCGTCATGCGTGCCTGCCCCTCCAGGATGTAATAGATTTCCTCGGTCCGTCGGTGCCGATGGGCGATCGTGGCCGCGCCTGCCGGCAGTCGAGCCTCCGCCAGGCTCTGGTTGCGGATGGTGGAGTTGCGGTGAGCCAGCAATTCTCGGATTTCCGAACCATCTTTGGTTCGGAAGGCGGGGACGTGTTCAAGGTTGATGACGTCCATCAGATCTCCTGACTGGGTGGACTTGGATGAATTTCGTAGCGTTTGATTCTAGTCATCGGGCTGCGCAAAGGAGCAGGTGGGGGCAAGCCATCCCGGCGGGGGGCTTTTTATTCGCAAAATCGCCACGCCTCGTGTAAAGTGACAGCGCCCGCAGGATCCGTTCCAGGGCCGGACCGGGGTGATTCCGCCGCCGTCCGGTGTGGGGGTGGGGCGGATCGGCAAGGCAGCATTTCTGGACAGGTCTTTTCACGGCATCCAACTCGTAGAGGTGAAGGCATCCATGCGCACGAGTTTCTTGCTCCCGGAGGCGGATCGCGTTCCAATTCTCGGATCACGGCGGCGTCGAATTCGATCGCATCGCACTTCGAAGCGGCGCGTGCGGGCGAACTTGCAGGTCGAGACGCTGGAATCGCGGGTTGTTCTGTCCGGCAATCCGATCATCACCGAATTTCTCGCGGTGAACGATCGTGTCTTGTACGACCAGGATGGAGACGATTCGGATTGGATTGAGCTGCATAATGCTGGTGACAGCAATATGTCACTTGATCGCTGGTATTTGACGGACGATGCCGAGAACCTGCGGAAGTGGCGGTTCCCGGATGTGCAACTCGATGCAGGGTCATATTTGATCGTCTTCGCCTCCGGGAAAGACCGCAACGATCCGGCGAACGAACTCCATACGAATTTCCGTCTGGATGCCGCCGGGGAATACCTGGCGATCGTCGAGCCAGACGGTCAAACGATCGCCTTCGACCTGGAGCCCGACGTACCACCGCAAGTCGTGGATGTTTCCTACGGAATTCCAACGGGTACCGAGTATTCCACGCTGCTATCGGCGGGCGCGCTTGCGCGCGTGATGATTCCGACCGACGGCAGTCTGGATCCGACGGAGCCGGATGTTGTGGAAGGTACTTGGCTGGATCCTGCCCTGCAACTCGAAGATGACCAATGGCTGCCTGGTTCGACGGGCATTGGTTACGTTCCGCTCGACGAACCGATTGTGATCGCCGATTCGGTCGCCGAATTCTCTGGAGTCCAGGGGCAGGACAACTGGTACTACGGTGCCTGGACGGAATCATTCGACGGCGACGGCATCTATACTCCGTCCGACTTTGCTCCGCTCAGTCCGGATACGTCGTTTGATGCGGTGAACAACGTCTGGTACATGGGGGCGATCAAGAGCCTGAAGATTTCGGATGTGGGGGGGCATCCCGCTTCGGCCGCCGTAAGTCTGCTCACGACGACGGCCGTGCGGCGCTGGGTGAGTGAAACCGAGGGCGAGCTGACGATCACAGGACGCTTGTCCAATCCGGATCCGACCGGCGATGGTGTGCTCGGCCGCATCCTGGTGAACGGGGAAGAAGTCTATCGAAACGTCGTGAATGGAGGCAGCGAAGAGTACTCCGTAACCTTTGATGTCTCAGTCGACGATCAAGTAGACTTTTTGCTCAGCAGCGGCGACGCGGAGGACGAGACGGGAGACGGGGCCGAATTCACGGCCGTGATCCAAGGGATCCCAATTCGGGTTGTGCCGATCGTCGACCTGGCGGACTCCAATGACGACTGGTCGCGCGACGGAATCCAGGGGGTCAATGGGTGGCACTACGGGTATTACTCGCAGCGCGACGATGCGAACGGCAGCTATCAACCCGGCGATTTTCAGGAGTTCGATGCGTTGTCCTGGAACCGCAGTCGTTGGGAGATTCCAGGCAACGTCTATGACACGCAGGTTCAAAGTACGAGTCTCGTTCCGCATGCGGACGACAACGGGGTTCATTGGCCGATTCGCCGCTGGGTTTCGACGTACGCCGGAGATGTGACGGTCCAGTGGGAACTCTCCAAATCGACGTCCTTGACCGGCGACGGTGTGACGGGACGCGTCTTCCACAATGGAGTTGAAGTCGACTCCGCACAAATTGCGGCCGATGATCGCACCGGAGTTATCCGGACGGTTGAGGTTTTTGGGGTCAAGGCGGGCGATTCGATCGACATCGCGCTGGATCCGACTGGCGTCGACGGGGATCCACTCCAGCCCAATGCGAGTGGCGATCGGTCAATCGTCAAGATGGCGATTTCGCGGCGAGCGGAACTCGATCCGAGTGTCCAGACGGATATTGGATCAGAGATGCGCGGCGCAAGCAGCAGCGCCTACATCCGAATTCCGTTCGAAGTGCGGGATCTGAGTGCCTTAGACGAGATCACCCTGCAGATGCGCTACGATGATGGCTTCGTTGCGTATGTCAACGGGATCGAGGTTGCCAGCGCGAATGCACCGGAAGTGCCGCGATTTGATTCCGTCGCTTTGGCGGAACGACCCGTAGAAGAAGCCACGCTCTACGAAGCATTCAACATCACGTCTCATCGCGACGCCTTCATGGCGGGTGAAAACGTGCTGCAGATCCACGCGCTGAACACATCCGCGGATGACGAGGATCTGTTGATTCTGCCGCAGATCACCATTGGTACAGCGGTCGTGCAGAACAATCAATTTCGCTATTTTCTGCAGCCAACACCGGGTACGCCGAACGGTTTGGGCGTGAGTCAAGTTGGGCCACTCGTCGTGGACGTTCAGCACACTCCGAATCTGCCGAACCAGGCGGAGCCGATTGTGATTGCCGCCGAGGTATCTCGGACGTTCCTGAATGTCAGCAGCGTCAGCCTGACCTACCGCGTGATGTTCGGTGATGAAATTACGGTAGCCATGGCGGACGATGGCACGGGAGATGACGCCGAGGCCGGCGATGGTATTTTCACCGCAACGCTGCCGGCGGGAATCGCGGAGCCCGGGCAGATGGTTCGCTGGTACGTGACCGCGCGGGATGTCGAGGGACGCACGACGCGATTTCCTTCGTTCGAAGATCCCAACAATACGCAGCAATACCTGGGGACAATCATCAACGATCCCACTCTGGAGAGTAACCTGCCGGTGTTCCATTGGTTTGTAGAGCGCACGAGCCAGGCGATGAACGCGGCAGGAGCCTATGGCGCGCTGTTCTACAACGGTGAGTTGTACGACAACGTGCACTTCTCGATCCACGGCCAATCATCCTCCGGTTTTCCCACTCAGAAGAAGAGTATGAACGTGGATTTCCCGCGCGATCACCGCTTCCAAATCGCCGAAGGAATGAAGCGTGTCGACGACATCAACTTGCTGACGAATTTCGCCGACAAGTCGAAACTCCGCAACACACTGGCCTACGAACAGCGTGCCTTTGCCGGAGCCGGATACCACCTCGCCTTTCCCGTGCGCGTGCAGCATAACGGCGAGTTCTTCGCCGTCTATGACTTCGTCGAAGATCCGGACGAAATCTGGCTGGAGCGGATCGACCTGAATCCCGAGGGTTCGCTCTACAAGATGTACAACAGCTTTGAATCGGCGACTGGCGAAAAGAAGACGCGACAGGAAGAAGGTTTCGGCGACCTGAGTGAGTTCATGAGTGGGATGCGAACATCGAACACGGAGCAGCGCGAGAACTTCCTGTTCGACAATGTGAATCTGGCGGGAATGGTCAATTACCTCGCCGCGTTCGTGCTGACTTCAAACGTGGACTGCTGCCACAAAAATTATTATGCCTACCGCGATACGGGGGTCACGGACGAATGGCATTTCCTGATCTGGGACGTCGATCTGACACAGGGTCGGGTGTGGGGTGGATTCGGACTCGCCTATTTCGATGACACGATGTATCCCGACCGACCCCTGTTCATGGGCGGCAACAACCAGCTCATTCAACGGCTCTACAATCTGCCTGGGTTCCGGGAAATGTACTTGCGCCGCGTGCGGTCGCTGATCGATGGCTATGTCAAGCCACCCGGGACTCCTCGCGAAGAGTTGCCCTTGGAAACGCGTGTCGACGAGTTGTACGAACTGCTGAAGGTTGAGGCGGATTTAGACAACGCAAAGAACCCGGCAACGTGGGGGCAAACGGGCCAACAGACCTTCGAAGAAGCGGTCCAGATTCTGCTCAACGAGTACTCCGAACCGCGCCGCGAATGGCTCTACTACACCCAGACCGTCCAGGACGACACGGGCATCGAAGTGATCATCTCGGGAGAACCCGGCGAGACCGAAGCGCGATATTTCGTGCCGTCGGATGAATCGCTCGGTCGAACCTGGACGGCACTCGACTTTGATGATACCGGCTGGAATGTCGGCCTGACCGGCCTCGGATTCGGTCGCGATAGTGAGGATCATTATTACGATTTCATCAAGACAGATATCAAGGACCAGATGACCGATCGAACGTCCGTCTATCTGCGGGTCCCCTTCGAGGTCGAAGACCCCAGCCAGATTGAGGATCTGACCTTGCGGATGAAAGTCGACGACGGCTTCGTCGCCTACTTGAACGGAGTCGAAGTCGCGCGCGATCGCCTGCGACAGGACGAACCGACCTTTGATTCGACCGCGTTGAGTCGGCCAGATTCCCAAGCAGTCGAGTATTTCAACGTGGTGATCTCGAAGTACAAGCACCTGTTACAGCCGGGAACGAATGTTCTGGCCGTTCAAGCGATCAACCAGTCTACGACGAGCGATGACATGTTGGTGATTCCTTCGCTCGTGGAAGGTCGGATTACGGGTGGTGGCGGGCAAATCCCCAAAGCCCAGGTCGGGAACCCGAAGATTGATTTTGGCACGATTGAGTTCAATCCGGCCAGCGGCAATCAGAACGAGGAGTATATCGCGCTGGTCAACAACCAGGCGGAAGCGGTCGATATCTCGGGCTGGCGTCTGGAGGGTGACGTGGAGATTACGTTCCAGCCAGGTACCGTAATTCCCGCCGGTTGGACGTTCTACACGACCCCGGATGCGCGCGCCTTCCGCGCTCGCAGTGAAGGTCCATCCGGAAATATGAGTCTGTTTGTGCAGGGCAACTACGAAGGTCGGCTATCAAATACGGGCGGTTCCGTACAGTTGATCGCAGCCGACGGTGAAGTGGTGAATTCTGCGACCTACGAAGGCGAAGCGACCAACGTGCAGAAGCATCTGCGGGTCAGCGAACTGATGTATCACCCGACGGAACCGCGTGCCGCCGAGCTGGCGGTCGACAATAGTCTGGTCGCCGATGATTTCGAGTATGTTGAGTTGGTCAATACGTCCGAAACGGAGACGATCGACTTGCGCGGTGTCCGCTTCACCAACGGAGTGATTTTCGATTTCACGACCAGCGCGGTCACCGAACTTTCGCCCGGACAGCGAGTCTTGGTCGTACGCCATCCGTCGGCGTTCTTGTTGCGTTACGGTGAAGGTCTGTCGTCGATGATCGCCGGCAGTTTTGCCGCCGGCAGTGCCTTGCGAGATAGCGGAGAGACTCTCCGGCTCGAAGATGGCAGCGGCGGGACGGTCCTGGAGTTTACCTACAGCGATCAGGCCGATCAGGGATGGCCGTGGCGCGCCGACGGCGAAGGCAGTTCGCTGCAAATCATCGATGCGATGGGCGATTACAACGATCCCACGAACTGGCGGCCCAGCACCGAAGTGAACGGGTCACCGGGAAGTAGTGCGGGCGCTGCATCGTCCGGCATTGTCATCAACGAACTGCTTTCGCGACCGAGCGGTCAGCCTGGTGATCAGATCGAATTGTACAACCCCACGACGATGCCGATCGATCTGGCCGGCTATTACCTGAGTGACTCCGCAAGTCCGAGCGAGGATCTGCTGAGCTTTGCCCTGCCTGCCGTGACGATTCCGGCTGGCGGCTACGTGGTATTCGATGAAGGCGACTTCAACGTTGGACCGAATGCGTTTGGATTGAGCGGCACACGCGGGGAACAGCTCTTCTTGATTCTCGCCGCCGAAGGTGTTCCGACGCATTTTGTCGATTCTGTCCTCTTTGGTCCCTCTGCACTGGGCGAATCGTTCGGCCGATTTCCCAACGGCAGCGGATCGCTCGCCCCGATGCTCGAGTCGACCTTCGCCTTCGAGAACAGTGCGCCCCGTGTCGGACCGGTTGGAATCACAGAAGTGAACTACAACCCGGGCACCCCATCGTCGGCAGCGCTTGCCATCGATCCCGAGCTGACGTCGGACGACCTCGAATTCGTCGAGATCCAGAATCCGACATCGGGGACGATCGCGCTGGACGAATGGCAGTTGCGTGGCGGAATCGAATACGATTTCGCGGAGGGAACGAGTCTGGAGTCCGGAGAAACGGTGGTCGTCATCTCGTTCAATCCGGCGAATCCCGACAATGCGACGCGCCTGGCCGCCTTTCGCGCCCATTACGGAATTGGCGAGCAGGTCCAACTGGTCGGCGGCTACGACGGACAGCTGAATAATCAGGGCGAGGCGGTGCGGCTGCTGCGTCCGGAAACTCCGCTGCCCGATGATCCAGCCACGATCATTCGCCTGCTCGAAGATGAAGTGTTTTACAGCAACCGTCAGCCCTGGCCGGATGCGGCAGCGGGTAGCGGTCGATCGCTGACGCGCCAATCGATCAGCGACTACGGGAATACTCCGGACAGTTGGTCCGCTGCGGTCCCGACGCCGGGCAGCGTGGACAGCATCGTCGGTGACTTGACGGGCGATGGCACCGTCGACGTCCTCGACATCGACCGCCTGAGCGTCGCGATTCAACAGGGCGACGCGGCCTTCGACCTGACGGGTGACGGGACCACCGATTTGGACGACGTGCTCTACTTGGTGCGGGATGTGTTGGGAACGAGCATCGGCGACGTGAATCTGGATGGATCCTTCGATACGTCCGACCTGGTAAGAATCCTACAGGCCGGCGAATTCAACGATGGCGTGGTCGGCAATTCCACCTGGGCCGATGGCGACTGGAACTGCGACGGCGAATTTGATTCCGGAGATCTCCTGTTCGCCTTCCAATGGGGTGCCTACGAGGCGCAATCGACTGCGCCCGCGGCAGTTGCTCTGGCCGCAGTCGCTGCCGCCATCGACACGCTCGATTCCGAAACCGCCGGCGGAGACCTCAGCGCCGATCCAAGTCGGGATCCGTTGCCGATCAACGCACGTGCATCCGAGGATCTCGCGATTTCGGAGCGTGAAAGTCTGTTCCAGGATTACGACCCTGAGTTCCTCGACGATCGATCGGTTGAAGATGCGCTCGATGCGATCCTCGGCAGCCCGAATGGCGAGTTGCTTTAGCTACTTCCCGATTCGGTCCGTCACCAGAGCCGCGCAAACCTCAGAAGCCACTCTGCACTGCTAACGGTGAATTTCGTGCCGGGGCGATCGAGTTCTATCATGCGGCAGAGTCGAGTTGTGTTTCTTCCTGGTTTGACTGTTGGCATTTTGAAACACAGCGCAGCCTTCGGCGGCTGTACTGAGTGCCACGGGCTTTGCCAGTGCTTATCCTCGACTCAAGAAGACACTGGCAAAGCCAGTGGCACACTCGCGCACGCCAGGGACGACGCCGTACGGCAAGAAGTTCATCTGCAAATGGGGTGGCACTGGCTCTGCCAGTGTCTTTTTCGATGCAGCAACG
>CAZFWV010000157.1:0-3890 GCA_964522605.1 uncultured Pirellulaceae bacterium | reverse complement strand
GGGTGGCACTGGCTCTGCCAGTGTCTTTTTCGATGCAGCAACGGCACCGGCAATGCCAGTGGCACATCAATTGCGCCGGGTGCGGAAGCACCCCGTTGGGTTGCGGCTCTGCCACTCTGCGCTTATCTGCACGTCGACGACGGTGCCTCGGTGCCTTACAATCGAGACCTGACGGACGATGCCCCGTCTCTTGCGCTCGACCTTCATCAGCCCACCACGATGGGAGCCAGCCATGCGAACGATAATCGGTGTTGCCCCGAAAAGCGGCGTCACGTTCTTCTCTCCACCAGCGGCTTGGCGGCGATCAGTTTTCGCAGTTTGGATTCTCTTGTTTTGGATCGTGATCTCCTTTTGCGATTCGCTGCCGACAGCGGCGCGGGGTGCGGAGCAGAACGAGGCGGATTGGTTTGGCGCATTTGTCGCTGCTCGGGAAACGATCCTGCGACATGATCGCGCGACAAATCAGGTTGCAGAGCCGAATTTTACGAGTGAGATCATTCGTGGCGGAGAGCCTGCCGTTTTGATCAGTGTGCCGATCGAGGGGGCAAGTGAACTCTTTCTGTACGTCACGGGAGCACCGGATGTCATTTACGGAGCAGCAACTTGGGCCGACGCGAAGCTGATCGCAGACGATGGAAGCGAGACGCGAATCTGTCATCTGAAAGGACTCGAAATCCAGGACGGACGGCATGACATTGATCAGAATCTGGAATCGGGTGTGAGTGGTCCGCTGCAGATTGCCGGTCGCCGATTCGATCACGGAATTCATGTTTACGCACGAAGCAAAATCCGACTACCGGTGCCGCCGAACCAAGTACGACTTGAAGCGTGGATTGGGATTGACGACTGGGTTGGATCGCACGGTGCGGTCCAGTTTCGCGTTACCGGTCGCGGCGGGGCGGCGCGGATTGATCTCTGGGAGACGCTGGCCGAGCAGTTTTCCGAAGCGGTGCCGCGCCAGGAAATGAAGTGGGAGCGGGAAGATCAGATCCTCGAGGCGGACTGGGAACCCGGCGATTATCGCAGCCTGGCCAAACGTTATGCGGCTGCGTGCAAGTCGATTCCGGCATTGGCGGAATTGTCATCGCAGAAATCCACGGCCGTCACGGATCGGCAATCGTTGGAGCAAGTACGAACTCTTTACCACCGCGCACGATCCTTGGATCATGCGGTGTCGCGCGCCGGCGGGCTGAATTACCGAGGGCTGCGACTGGCCATTGAGGACTTGATGCAGACGCGTCCGGCCGACTACGACCAGGGAGCGGAGTATCTGGAGCGACTTGTTTCATTGGAGCAGTCTCTAGCTCGCGAGCTACCCGCTGCCCAGAATCGCGACGTCGAATCGTGTGAGCGAGTGGCAACGCTTGTCGGGCAATTCGAGCAATTGCAGCGCGAGGCGCTACTGGCGAATCCGTTCCTGGACTTCGATCAGTTGCTTTTGATTCGCCGCGTGCCCCATGGCGATCCGAGACGGCCGCAGGGCACGGGATATGGCGTCGGCGAGTACATCGGCTTGCCACGGCAGAGCTCCAAGTGCAACCCGAATATTGACCAGCCATTTGCCTGGAAAAACGAAATCGCCATTCTGTCCCCCGTTCGTCCTCAAGGCCAATTGTCGACGGTCTATCAGTCAACCGACGGGAGATTGATTACCGACATCGATCTGCATTGGGATGCCGATCAGCTGCTCTTCTCGATGCCGGGCAGCCACAATCAATGGCACGTGTTCCAGATGCGCCCCGATGGATCCGAACTGCGTCAGTTGACTCCTACCAATCAGCCGGACGTTCATTTCTACGATTCGTGCTACTTGCCAAATGGGCAGATCGCCTTTGTGTCGACCGCTCCATTTCAAGGTGTGCCGTGCAATGCCGGTGTGATCGTCGGCATGATGTATCTGATGGACGGTGACGGGAGTAACATACGGCAAGTCTGTTTCGAACAGGATCACTCGTACTGTCCAACGGTGCTAAACGATGGACGGATCATGTATCTGCGGTGGGATTACACCGATACGCCTCACGTCTGGAATCGGATCCTGTTCAGCATGAATCCGGACGGAACCAGTCAGATGGAGTATTACGGTTCGAACTCCTACTGGCCGAACTCGATCTTCTATGCGAGGCCCCTGCCCGATCACCCGACCAAATTCGTGGGGATCGTTACCGGACACCATGTGGGTCGGGTCGGCGAACTGTTGTTGTTCGATACGGCTCAGGGACGTTTTGAAACGGACGGTGTCGTACAGCGGATCCCTGGACGTGGCCAGAAAGTCGAACCGTTGATCGAAGATAAGCTGACCGAGCATAGCTGGCCGAAATTTGTGCATCCGTATCCCCTAAGTGAAAAGCACTTCCTGGTCTCGTGCAAACCGACGCCGGATTCTCTCTGGGGAATTTATCTGGTCGATGTGTTCGACAACATGGTCTTGATCAAGGAGCAGGAGCGGCATGTTTTGTTGGAGCCGATTCCCCTGCGGAAATCCAAAACGCCACCCGTGATTCCCAACCAGGTCGATCTAACGCGGGACGACGCCCTCGTTTACCTGCAGGATGTCTATGCAGGACCGGGTCTGAGCGGCGTGCCGCGCGGCAGTGTGAAGCAACTTCGTGTTTTCACCTACCATTTCGGCTATCAGAAACTGGCCGGAATCGATCACCGGATCGGCTCCGACGGCCCTTGGGAAGTAAAACGCGTATTGGGAACCGTTCCCGTGGAAGAGGACGGATCGGCGCTATTTCGCGTGCCCGCCAAAACACCGCTCTCGATTCAACCACTCGACGAAGAAGGTAAGGCGTTGCAGTTGATGCGCAGTTGGATGACCGCAATGCCCGGGGAAGTACTTAGCTGCGTCGGATGTCACGAGCGAGCGGATTCGGCGGTTCTGCCCGTCAACACCTTAGCTCTCGCCAAGGATCCGGCAGAAATCCAACCGTGGTACGGCACGCCTCGAGGGTTCAGTTTCAAGCGGGAAGTCCAGCCGGTCCTGGATCGATATTGTGTTGGCTGTCACGACGGCTCAAAACGCGACGACGGTCAGGAGATTCCCAATTTGCGCGGTGACCAAGACGCCTACTACGTCTATCGCCATGGGGACCCGGAGTTGAAGTTCGTCGAGAACGAGCCCGTGGAACAGCTCATGAAGGATTACAAGGGGATCTTTCCGCCCAGCTACCTGGCCCTGCGACGCCTGGTTCGTGTGGGAGGTCTGGAGAGCGACCTGCATCTGCTGCCACCGAAAGAGTTTCACGCCGATACAACCGAGTTAATTCAGCTGTTGCGCAAAGGTCATCACAATGTGCAGCTCGACCGAGAAGCATGGGATCGACTGCTGACTTGGATCGACTTGAACGCTCCCTGCCATGGAACGTGGAGTGAATTCACCCGAATCTCGGGAGACCAACGCTCGCGACGAGTCGAGCTCCGTCAATTGTACGGTGGCTTGGTGGAAGATGCAGAACAGCTCCCGATCCTCAATCCGCCCCCGGTACAGCCCGTGATGCCTCCGTTACTGGAGCAGGTGAATCGTGATGCACCGACCTGCGATGGCTGGCCGTTTGACCAGGTCGAGGCGATCCAACGACAGAAGGCGGACGGTCGCAGCACATGGACGATCGACCTCGGAAACCGCGTCTCACTGGACCTGGTTCGAATTCCCGCCGGTCGTTTCGTGATGGGGGACCCGAATGGAGCATCCGATGAGCAGCCGTGTTCCGTGGTCTCGATTGACAAGCCTTTCTGGATGGGACGCTTTGAAGTCACCAATCGCCAGTACGCGCAGTTTGATCCGACCCACGATAGTCGATTCGAACATCGCACTTCGTGGATCTTCAGTGAAGACTATCTGGGATGGCCGCTGAATCGACCCGAGCAACCGGTCGTTCGTGTGG
>CAZFWV010000156.1:0-14850 GCA_964522605.1 uncultured Pirellulaceae bacterium | reverse complement strand
TTGGGGTGCTGTCTAAGCTGAAAGTCATGCTCGCATCAGCGTGCCCTCTGCATCATCATTCCTTTCATCCTTCATCCTGACGAAGCCCGATCGGTCAGCAAACAAGGAATCCTCCTGTCAACCGACCCGTCGCAATTGAACCGGCGCGGCAGGGACAGGTACCTGTACGAGGGAATCCGAACATGCATGTCAAGCTGAAGATCCTCCGCGGCTCCAGTGCCGGAAAGGTCGTGACCATCCGGGGACCGCGTTTTGATATTGGAAGATCCGAAGAATGCAACCTTCGTGTGAACAGCGACGCGATTAGTCGACGCCATTGTGAGATTTCGGTGAACGACACGAATGTCCGTATCCGCGATCTGGGTAGCCGCAACGGTACCTATGTGAACGGGGAGCGTATCGAAGGCGAGCAAGAACTGCAGATGGGGGATCAGCTGCGCGTCGGTCCGCTGGAATTCCTCGTCACCTTCGTTCAGCCGGCGAAGGCAGAAGCGTCGGAAAAAGCCGCCGCCACAACCAAGCCTCGCGGCATTTCCTCGGACGACCAGATGGCCGACATGGTGAGCGATTGGCTCGAAGAGGCGGATCTGGCAGCACGCACGAAACCACTGTCCGATCAGGAGACCCGCGAATTCCGATTGTCCGACGTTGAGAAGCCGAAGACGGAACCCTCAAAGAATGGGGCGGATACCGAAGGCTCCACGCAGGGCAAGCGTCCCAAAGAAGAGCCCACTGGCGGCACACGGCCCAACAAGGCCAAGTCCCGCGGCAAGGATGCGCCAAAGGATACTCAGGAAGCGGCGGCCCAGATGCTCCGCAAATTCTTCAACCGCGGCTGATGAATGGACCCATGTCGCTGGAGTTGGAACAAATCGTTGATCGGTGCCGGTCCAACGATCCGTCCGCCCTCCCCCGACTCTGGGAACAGGTCGGCGGCAAGGTATTTGCCCTCTGCTATCGTATGCTCGGACAGCGACAGGACGCCGAGGATGCCGCCCAGGAAACGTTCTTCCGCGCCACGCGGTACCTGGGTCGCTGGGATTCTCGTCGCGCGTTCGAGCCCTGGCTGCTGACCATTGCCGCCAATCGGTGCCGGTCGATTCTCGCGCGTCGACAACGACAGCCGACCTGGGAGCGTTTGCGGGAAGATCCACCCTCCCAGCACGCTCCGAGCAAACTCCAAGCCTGGGACCAACTTCTGGAGGAAGTCGACCGGGCGCTGACCCACATGCGCCCCGAATGGGAACAGGCCTTCCGACTGTTCCATGAGCAAGAACTCAGTTACGTGCAAATCGCCCGTCGATTGGGTTGTCCCGTGGGCACCGTCAAGACCTGGGTCCACCGAGCCCGGGGGGAATTAGCCCGCCAGCTGCAGGCTCGCGCCGTCGTGGAGAGGTGAAGCGATGCGTTGCCAACAGTTTGAATCCCGATTGAACGCCGTTCTGGACGAGCGCCGTGATCCCGCGCTCGACCCCCAGCTTCGCGCCCACGCACACACATGCCCCCCGTGCCATGGGCTGCTCGAAACCCATCGGCAAGTCCTCTCGGCATACCGTCAACGAAACGGAATCGCCCCCTCACAGCCAACACGATCATGGCAGAATCGTGCTCCGGGGGAGCGACCCCGAACACGGACGATCGCGCTCGCCGCACTGCTCGCCACCGCCTGTGCCGTCCCTCTGCTCCTGAGCAACCTGCCCCCCACAGGGCGGTCGGAGCAACCGCAAGCCAAACTTCCTGATTCCGCCCGCTCCCGGCCGGCGGTCCTCCCCCATCCCCGTCCCCACTCCGTGCATCCGACAATCACCGACTCCGCCCCCGCGACTCCAAACCCCGAGACGCTCGATGTCGCCTGGAACGAACTGCGCGAGCTGAATCTTGAGTGGCTGTTCCCGGATCTCGAACTGCCCCGACAACAGGGATCAGAATGGCTCTCTCGTGTCCGTCAGGTGGGAGGCAGTCTCCGGCCACTCACCAATTCGGTGACGAGCACGTTCAGCATCCTGCGCCGCACTTGGCCCGGTACGCATGGGACCGAATCGAATGGAGCAGACCAGGCCCACCTGCCGTCAGAATCGGACCAGTTCCTAAGTTGATGGCTCGGTAGAGATCTCGACACCCTCCCGCGGCGGAGATCGTTCAGCCCTTTAGAGGCGTTTTTGCCGGAATCTCAGCGGGAGAGTGAATCCTGTCCACAAACGCGTGCGAAACCGACTCTTCTCGACCGCATGTCCCCGCCGGGCAACACCGCAGGATCCGCGCGTGCCGAATCTACCTATTCAGAAATGGCCCCTCAAACAACCAAACTTCCTACATCCGGACAGATTACTCAAATGATGTATTTTTACTATATGACCAGCCGATCCTCACTGTCACACGCGGCCTGTGTTCTCCGATGCTGACAAGAAAAAAGAGGGACCCCAGCGGTGGCCAAGAGTAAAACGACGAAACGAACAACTACTCGCACAAAGAAGCAAACCCCGGACACAGAAGTCAAAGTCTGTCGGCGTCGCGGCGACCGTCGGCAGGACCAAACGACCAAGGCGGGACCGACGGAAGTGAAGCCACGTCAGCCCGAGCGACGAAAGGTACAGCGACGTCGGCAGATTGACCCGACCACGTGCGAGCGGGACTACACGCACGAAGAGATTGAATTCATGCATGCATTGGATGCGTACAAGCGGGCCAGCGGCCGCATGTTTCCCACCTGCAGTGAGATCCTGGAAGTCGTTCGTTCGCTCGGTTATTCCAAGCAGACGAACGAATCCGCGGAAACACCCATGGAGGAGGCCGAGTTGCTGAAGGCTTGATGGGTTGTTCTAGCCTCCCGGAAATTCAGAGGCCGGTTGGTGGAAGGCTGATTTCCACCGACCGGCCTTTTTTTCTATTCGAGTTGCCCCGCCTTCGGCTCCTTTCGCCCTTGCCCTCAGCCATCAGCAATCAAGACTCCCTGTTCGTCAATCTCCGACTCTTCCGCCACTAGACATCCAACAGGGACTTCAACCGCCACAATTCTCCCGTTGACGTGCCCGACCGGAGCGCAAGTCGGCAGAAGTTGACATGCGCCCCTCGCTGGACGGTCTTGGGGATCCGTCTTGTTTCGCAACTCGTTTCTCGCTAGTCTTCCGCCTCACCCACGGCTCGTGCCGCTGATTTTTCGCTCCCTACAAGGATTTCAGGCATGCCTGCCCGAGGCCATTTGCCCGTCAGGTCGAACCAAACCGGATGGCGATCCAGTCTCTGGGTCCTGGGCCTCACCTTGTTGGCTCAAGCGGGCTGCCATTCGCCGGGCACCGGTCAGAACGTCGAGGGGGTTCGGTACTATCAGCAAGGTCAGCCGCAGGCGGCGATGGCCGCATTTCAGCAGGCGCTGGTCGAAAACCCGAACAACCCGGAGGCGTATTACAACTTGGCGTCGGCGTATCACTATTTGGGCAAGCAAAATTCGGACTCGGCGATGCTGCAGCAAGCGGAGAATCTGTATCACCGCTGTTTGGACCTCAACCCCGACGACGTCGCCTGCCATCGGGCTCTGGCCGTACTGCTTGTGGATACGAACCGTGCTCAGAGTGCATTTACGCTCTTGGAGCGGTGGGCGAATCGCAGTCCTCAGCTGGCCGATCCGCGGATTGAGCTGGCGCGATTGCATGAAGAATTTGGGGAAACCGACACGGCACAGCGTTATCTTTCCGAGGCGATTGACGTCGATCCAACGAACTCGCGGGCCTGGGCAGCGATGGCCCATTTACGTGAACAGTCGGGTCAGTACGCCCAGGCGCTGAGCAACTATCAGCAGGCGCAATACATGAATGCAGCCCAGCCGGGGGTTGCCGAGCGAATTGCCGTCCTGCAGCAGCAGATCCAGATGGCCTCGCTGCCGTCGCCGGCCGGCGGATCAGCTGCGGCGAGCCCCCCCCAAGCCGCCTTGGCGATCGGAAATCAGGACGGCTGGACGAAGCGGTAGATTGTCGGTGGCGTCCGCGGCAGGTCCTTCTATATTGTCCAGGCAAACCGTAAAATCGCCGGTTTGGCTGTGCCCGATTGGGCCGGTGCATTGGACAATCTTTTGATCGTTAGGCAGGATCATGGCCACCGCAAATGAAAACTCGCAGACCCGCGCATACAATTTTTCTCCCGGTCCGGCAGCTCTTCCCTTACCCGTGCTGCAGCGGGCGCAACAGGAACTGCTCTGTCTACCGGGTGCGGGTGCTTCGGTCCTCGAGATCAGCCACCGCGGTTCGCATTTCACGGCGATTCTCGAATCCGCCCTCCGCAACCTGAAGCAGCTACTCGACGTTCCGGACAACTATCGGATTCTGTTCTTACAGGGAGGCGCCCGGCTTCAGTTCTCGATGATCCCGATGAACCTGCTGCGGGGCACGGGCCGACCGGCGGATTACGTCCTGACGGGATCCTGGAGCAAGAAGGCCTTGGACGAGGCGAAAAAAGAGGGAGAGACGCGCGTGGTCTGGGACGGCAAACCCTCGGGGTATGATCACGTTCCCGCACCCACTGAAATAGAGTGGTCTCCCGATGCGGCCTATGCCTACATCACATCGAATGAAACCATTGAAGGCGTGCAATTTGCAGAAGAACCACCGACCGGAGACATCCCGCTCGTCTGCGACGCGTCTTCCGATTTCCTGCACCGACCGATCGACATTCAGAAGTACGGCCTGCTGTACGCTTGTGCGCAAAAGAACGCGGGCCCCGCGGGCGTGACGGTTGTCGTGATTCGGGACGACCTGCTGGAAAGGGGTAGCGATTCCCTGCCGGGCTATCTCAATTATCGGCTCCATGCCAAAGACAACTCGCTCTTCAACACACCGCCCACGTTCGGCATCTACTTGGTCGACTTAGTCGCTCAATGGCTGTTGCACGACATCGGTGGCTTGGCGGCAATGTACGAATTGAACAAGAAGAAAGCCGAGTTGCTTTATCAGGTCGTCGATGACAGTCCAGATTTCTATCTCGGCCATGCCCAGCCGCAGAGCCGCAGCGTGATGAATGTCACGTTTCGTCTGCCTAGTGACAATCTCCAGTCAGAATTCCTGTCCCTGGCACAACAGCGCGGTTTACACAGTCTAAAGGGACATCGTTCCGTTGGTGGGATTCGCGCTTCGATTTACAACGCAATGACCTGGGACGGCGTGGTCGCACTGCGGGATTTCATGTGCGAATTCCGAGATCAACATTCCCATTGAGACGAGAAGCCTTGCCATGTCGAAGATCATTGTCCTTGATACGTTGGCCCCCGAAGGTTTGGAACTGCTGGAGGCCGCACCGAACATCGAATATGAGGTGCGTACCGGCCTGAAAGGTGAAAACCTGCGCGAGGCTCTTACGCAATTTGACGGAGCGATCTGTCGCAGCGGCGTGAAGATTACCGGCGATGCGATGGAAGGCAATCGACGACTGAAAGCGATCGTTCGGGCCGGTGTCGGCACGGACAATATCGATAAACAAGCGGCGACCCGACAGGGGATCATCGTGATGAACACGCCGACCGGCAACACGGTCAGCACGGCCGAGCATGCTTTTGCGCTGATGCTGGGTTTGTCACGCAATATCGCTCCCGCGTATCAGAGCCTGATTGAAGGGCGTTGGGATCGAAAGTCCTACATGGGAACCCAACTGGCAAACAAGACGCTGGGAATCATCGGGCTGGGGCGAATCGGTCAGGAGGTGGCAGCCCGCGCAATTGCGTTTGGCATGCGCGTCATCGGTGTCGATCCTTTCCTTTCCGCCGAGCGAGCCATCGAGTTGGGAATCGAACTTGTCGCAAACGTCGACGAGATGCTCTCCCGAATCGACTATCTGACCGTGCACACACCTCTTACTCCGGAAACGAAAAACCTGATCAATGCCGCCCGGATCGAAAAGATGAAACCGAGTGTTCGGCTAATCAATTGTGCTCGGGGTGGGATTTTTGACGAACAAGCGATTGCTGAGGCCCTGCGGACCGGACGAATCGCGGGCGCGGCACTCGACGTATTCGAAGAAGAGCCGTGTCAGCAGAACCCGGTTTTTGGTCTGCCCGGCGCGCTTTGCACTCCGCATCTCGGAGCCAGCACGGAGGAAGCGCAGACTCAAGTCTCGGTCGAAGCCGTGGAGTTGCTTGTCAACTTCTTGACAACCGGTGAGATTCGTCACGCGGTCAATATGGCGGCGGTCGATCCGAAGACTCTGGATGCGTTGCGCGGGTTCTTGGATGTGAGCTACCGACTCGGACGATTCCTTGCCCAGTGGCATCAGGGACAGGTCACCGCCTGCCACCTGAAATTCCGAGGGGAGGTCGCCGGAAAGGACACAAACCTGCTGACATCCTCGTTCTGCGCCGGTCTGATGGAAAGCGTTCTGGACGAATCCGTCAATATCGTCAACGCGCGCGTGCTGTTGCAGGAGCGGGGAATCGAGGTCGTTGCCGAGAGCCGTCCGGATCGCGGCGATTTCAGTGCCTCGATGCTGGTCCAACTCATCACCACATCCGGAACCTATCAAGTCGCGGGAACGCTCTTCGGTGAAAACATGCCGCGTTTGATTCTTCTGGATGACTACCGACTGGAGGCGTATCTCGACGGAACACTGTTCGTGTTCACACACAAAGACGTCCCCGGAATTATCGGCAAAGTCGGTACCGTGTTCGGCGAGAACCAGGTCAACATCGCACAGATGGCGGTCGGCCGATCGGGTCCCGGCAAGCACGCCGTCGGCGTCCTAAACCTCGATTCTGCTCCGTCCGCCTCGGCGATCGAGGGTGTTTTGGCGCATCCCGAGGTTCAGCGCGCGGTTGTCGTGAAGCTTCCGGCGGCGGGAGTCTTGCCCGCGTGGCTGTAAGCCGAGCGCTTGAGCAAACTCGGGCGGGTAATTAGCGTGGAGGATAGGGCCGAATCCCACTGGCCCTGACCGGAGCGAGAGGTCGCAGTGCGGCAGGCCCGCAAGCGGTACGTAATAGGCTGTGGGCTGTCGGCTGCAGCCTTGAGGCGTCGGCAATGTTCCTTGCCCCTCTCGCCGCGTTGCAAGATCTTGCACCGGTCCGACAACCTTCCACTTGTTGGTGCGTGTGGAGCGTATCCGACGCTGGAACGCACATGCAGCTTGTCTTGATCCTGACCATCGTCGTGGCAACAACTCTGTCGCTTCAGGCTTCCTCCGATGCCGGCGGAACTTTGTCAGGGTGGCGGCTCTTTGCGACTCTTGCTGGTGGCGTGGGCGTCGTCGTCGGGGCCTGGGTGCTGCAACGGTGGGATCGGATTCGGATTGGCCTCGGAGATGGCGAATTGCCAACTTCGTGTCGCCCCCGAACTCACGGACTTCACCTGGGTATTTACGTCACGTATGTCGTGGCAGCTTATACATGGCTGGATTATCCCGGCTTGATCAAGTCGTGGACCTCGGGGCGGCATGTAGTACTGGTCGATGAGCTGCTTCAACTGGCTCCGGCCATCCTTCCCTTGTTTGGATCCTGGATGGTCCTTTCGGAGGCGGCAGGGCAGCGTCCCGCGGAGCGGCGATGCCCGATTCGGACACGTGCCATGGACGCCTTATCGCGCGCTCGCCACGATTTATTGCTGCCGCTGGCCCCCATTCTGATGCTGATCACCGTTCGAGATGCCCTTCACCTGATCCTGCCCGACCGCGCCGATCAGTTGGAAGGCCCGCTGCTGCTGGCTTGCTTGCTTGGAATTGCCGTTTTTCTGCCGAAACTGTTGCGTCTGATCTGGCCGACGAATCCGCTGCCCGCGAATCATCTTCGGCGACAGCTCGAAATCGTGCTCCGAAGAGCTGGCCTAACGATCTCGGAGATCCTGGTCTGGCAGACCAACCACCGCATCGTGAACGCCGCCACGACCGGTGTCCTGCCGAGCTGCCGCTACCTACTCCTGTCGGACGGCCTGCTAGAGCGACTCGAAGCACCTCAACTGACGGCAATTGTCGCCCACGAGGCGGGCCATCTGCGACATCGTCACCCGGCGATTCTGCTGCTGTCGCTGTCCATTCCGCTGTTCTCTCTGCTAATCCTGCACAATGTGCTCGACCAAGCCGGGGTGGGATCTGCCGTCGGGATCTATGGGTCCCTGTTCCTTTTTGTGTTCTGGATGGGCGTGCACAGTCGGCTGGCAAGACTGCTGGAGCATCAAGCGGACGTTGATGCGTGTCACCTGTTGGCCTCTCAGAGTCAATTGCAGCCGGAGACGGTCGATCAATACGGGCAAGCCCTCCAGGCCACAGCGGTCGGTGGCCATGCAGCGGATTGGCTGCACCCTTCGGTCGCCTCGCGATTGGCTGTCCTGCACTACCTGCTCCAGCATCCTAACCACGAGCTAGAGTTTCAGCGGCACGTGCGATGCGCCAATCGAATGCTGGCGGTCTTGGCCCTCTTGCTGCTCGGCGTCTGGGCCTTCGGGGCCTAAGCCTCTGCCGACTGTCAGTCATCCGATCGGCGGTTGTCCGTAAGATTGATACCTGCCGAACGATCGGGCCGGTCTGACAGACTTCGCTATTTTCCAACCCCAGCAAGACTCGACCCAACCACCCTTGTTTGACGATATGTCAGTGCAAACAACGGGATTCCAACACTCCCCAACCACTCCTGATCACCCCAAAAAGGGCGGCCCATCCATGACCATTCGCGAAGACTGCTCTGTCCTTCTGGAAGACCAAGTGCAATGGACGCTGCGACATAACCCCTACCTCACGCGCAACCCGCTCCGTTGTGAAGCACGCGAAGGACACGTCGTCATCCGTGGCGAAGTGGGGTCCTACTTCCAGAAGCAAATGGCCACGGAAGCCTTGCGAAAACTCAACGGCATCGAACAGATCGACAACCAGCTGGAAGTGGTCTGGCAATAGCCGCTTTCCAAGCCGGATCAAATGCCTCGTTGAAACCCGTTGCTCCGCGGCGGTCCCCCACCCCTTGTCGTCGAGGGACTGGGGCCCAATACTGTCGCGTTACGGGTTCCGTGCACGATCGGGCCGCGGACCCAATCCCGGGATGCGGCCCTTTTCTATGCGCGACAGACCAATTCCGGTCTCCGGTCGACCGGTCCCTGTTTTTCCTGTTCCCACCCACTTTTGAGATGAGGTCGAAGTACGATGTCCAGGCAAGGCGCAGTCACGTTCAAGGGCCACCCGATGACGCTTGTAGGCCAAGAAGTTCACACGGGCCGAGACGCTCCGGATTTCCAGCTGCACGCCTTCGAGGATGGGCAGATGAAGACGATCACTCGGTCCGATCTTCTAGGAAAGCCGGCAATCCTCAGCGTCGTTCCGTCCCTCGATACGGGCGTCTGTCAGAAGCAGACGAAAGAATTCAACGAACAGCTGACAGCTTTCGGCGACAAGATCTCCGCCTTGACCGTAAGCCTGGACCTACCCTTCGCACAGAACCGCTTTTGTGGTGCGGAGAACATCACGAATTTGCGGAGCGCGAGTGACTATCAGGATCGATCATTCGGCACGAACTGGGGCATGTTGATTGATGAACTGAAGATCTTGGCCCGCGGAGTTTTTGTGCTCGATGCGGAGGGTCGAGTGGCCTACGCCCAGGTGGTGAAGGAAGTGACGGAGGAACCCGACTATGCCGCGGCCCTGGCGGCCCTGAAGAAGCTGGTGGGCTAGACTTTGTCTCAAAAGCCGGGGTCAACGTAGGCCCACTTGTCTCGAGTCGGCGAGCATCCCGGAATTGCCGAATTGCGACAATTCGGTCTACAGTTTTGAGACAAAGCGTCGGCAGAGAAAGGGAAGAACAAGACGGGTTCGGAAGGCGTCGACGAACCAAGCTGCTCCGTCGGCCTAACCGAGCATTTCCTCCGAGCGACCTGTTGGGAGCGGCTCGGAGGCGGTTTGTTATTCGGCGAGTTTCTCTTGGAGATACTCGCGTGCCCGTTGCAGCGCGGTGGGCAATTGGGTGGGATCTTTGCCGCCCGCCTGCGCTAGATCGGGCTTCCCGCCGCCTCCTCCCCCAACAATCGGCGCAATTTCGCGAACGATCTGACCTGCCTGGACGCGACCGATCACATCCCGGCTTACTCCCGCCACGATAGTCACTTTCGCCTCGTCTTCGCTGGTTGCCAGGACAACGACGCAGGGCGCGGCCGCCTTGCGGACCTGGTCGATCAGTTGCCGCAGCAGATTTGCATTGGCGAGCGCGACCTCGGCAACGACGAGCTTAACACCCGCACAATCGAGGGCGTCTGCCAACAGATCGTCGACGGAGGCTCGTCCCTGATTTCGTCGACGATTGAGCTGCTCCGACGAGTGGTCACACTCGGCCTGAAGGGCAGCTACCCGATCGGGAATCTCAAACAGCGGTACATTCAAGATCCGCGCGGCATCGCGCAGCAATGATTTCACTTCCACGGCCGTCAGCTCCGACGTATCTGTTGACTGCCGCAGGGGCCCCGGTTCCGACGTCTTGCCGGCACCCGCCAGTGCTTTCTTCAATTCACGCACACGGAGCGTGAGCGCCTTGGCCGCCGCCGGCACGTCTCGCGGCGAAACCTTGAGCTGGGCAGCAGCCTGACGGAGCGTCGACTGGGATTGCGTCAGGTATTCTTCCGCCTTTTGTCCCGTCAGAGCTGAGATGCGGCGGGTACCGGCCGCAACGCCTTCTTCGCTGATAATTTCGAAGGCAATGACATCGCGGGTATTGTTCAGATGGGTCCCGCCGCACAATTCCCGACTGAATTGTCCCATGGAAACCATGCGGACGGGGTCAGGGTACTTTTCACCAAACAACATCATTGCGCCAGCCGCGCGCGCCTCGTTCAGCGGAACCGTCGCCCACCGAATGGGCTGGGCCGCGTGCACCTGCTCGCGTACATCATGCGTAATCTGATCCAGTTCCGTCACAGTGACGGGAGACAGATTCGAGAAGTCGAATCGCAGCCAATCGTCGCTGACTTTGGAGCCCTGCTGCTGCGCGTGGGTTCCCAGATTTTTCTGGAGTGCATAGTGCAGCAAATGGGTTGCGGAGTGGGCGCGTCGAATCGCGTCTCGCCGACCGCGATCGACCACGGCGCGTACCGACATTCCGACCGCGAGGGTTCCTTCCAAGGACCGACAGGCGTGCAGAATCAAGTCTCCGTCGCGCTGCGTGTCGACCACTTGCAGGCGGCAGTCCGTCCCCACCAGCTCCCCCGTGTCGCCAACCTGGCCCCCGGACTCACCATAGAAAGGCGTCTGATTGAGGATCACCCAGATTTGCTCCTCCGCCGGCAAATCTTCGATTTCCTCCAACAGGTTGGCTCCCCGAACGATCCCCTTCACCTCCGCTTCCGCATCGGTTGTTTCGTATCCCAAAAAGCGAGTTTCTTTCACGACCTTCTTGATCGCATCGATCGGACCATGGTCTCCCATCACGGTGTGAGCGACTTTACCGGAGGCTTCTCCGTGCATCTCCATCGCGTGACGAAACCCAGCCCAATCAAACGTAAACCCGCGTTCGGCAGCGAGCGATTCCAGGAGTTCGGCCGGCACTCCATAGGTCTGGTAGAGGTCGGCGGCCTCCGCCCCATCGATAATCACTCGATCCCGCTGCTGCATCGTCTCGAAAATCCGTTCGATTCGCTGCAGACCGTCGTCGATTGTCTCGAAGAAGGCCTTCTCTTCCTGCTGGATCACATTCGCAACTCGCTGTATCGTGCCACTCAACTCCGGATAGGGCCCCTTCATGACTTCCGCCACAACGGGCACTAACTGGTGAAGAAATGGACCGCGGCAGCCGATTTGATGTCCGTCCAGCACGGCACGTCGCAACAGACGCCGGATGACATATTTTTCCTTGTTAGGCCCCGGGTAAACGTTTTCATGAATGGCGAAGGTACAGGCCCGGACATGATCGGTGATTCGCCGCAACCGGCGGCCATGATCACTGTCGAACTCGTATCGGACTCCACACACTTCCGCTGCCGCCTGGACAATCGGCCGAAGAATGTCGATGTCGAAATTCGTGGAGACTCCCTGTAGCACGGACGCCGTGCGCTCCAATCCCATCCCCGTGTCAATGTTCTTGCTCGGCAGCGGCCGCAGGTTTCCCGGTGGATCACCGACTCGGTTGAACTGAGTGAAAACCAGATTCCAGATCTCGACGGATTGGCCACGACCATCGTGATAGAAGATCTCACTGCAGGGACCGCAAACACCATCCGGGCCCTGAGTCGGTGCGCCCGCCGGCCAGAAGTTCTCGTCCTCTCCCATTCGCTCGATCTTCTCGTTGGGCAGACCAATGTCCTGGGACCAGATCTGAAACGCCTCGTCGTCATCCAGATACACCGACACGGTCAGTTTTTCGGGGTCGAGGCCGAGCCATTGCCGACTCGTTAAGAACTCCCAGGCCCAACTGATTGCCTCCTTCTTGAAGTAATCGCCAAAGCTGAAGTTCCCCAACATTTCGAAAAACGTGTGGTGGTATGCGGTCCGTCCAACATTGTCGATATCGCCCGTTCGCAAGCACTTCTGGCAGGTCGTGGCACGCGTGAAATCCAGCTTCACTTTGCCCAGAAAATGCGGCTTGAACTGGTTCATCCCCGCGGGAGTAAACAAGACGGAAGGATCCCAGGTGGGAACCAGCACGTCACTCTCGCGACGAACGTGGCCCTTCGTCTCAAAGAAACTCAAGTATTTTTCTCGCAGTTCGTCGGTCTTCATCACGTCACCAAGGGTTCATTTGCGCCAGGTACGAACCGAACATGATAGCCGTTTGCTCGCGGCGGGACTAGGTTCGCTCCAACGCAGCCAACCCAGCGGGTGCATGTCCGCTTCTGCCGATTCGGGCGGCGGTCTTTCGAATCGGGGCATGCTGGCTGCGTCAGCCCTTCCTTCCCGTCCGTCGGTGCCAATTCATGCCGACAGACGGGAAGTCCGTGGTCCCCCAATTCTTAGCGGTGACAAAGCACTCGGCGCTATTCGACGTCGGACGCCGTGGACGGATCGGGGACCGACAGGACGCGCGACCCAGCCTCCGCCGTCGATTGCAGATTGACGGGGCCGGAGCGACCGTTTACGGCGGCAAAAAAGGCATCGGGCGTTGCAACGCGTTCCTGCTCCACGTGAGAAATGAACATCTGGGGTCGCAATCCGGCCTGCCAGGCGGAGGAATCCGTCGCAACATCGACGACCGCGACGCAGCCGTCCGGATCGAGATCGTCCAGATGCGTTAGCAGATCGGGGACGGCGGAAGCATAATCGATGCACGCGCCGCGCCACTGAGGCCGTTGGACCGAGACAATGACGGGACGATCCTCCGCAACATACTTTTTGGCCAGTTGTACATTCAAGTCCAGCGATCGAGGACGCCCGATGAATGGGTCATCGCGTTGAACCGTCAGCTGCAGATTCTCCCCTGGCGCGCGGATTCCAACGCGTCTCAAGAAATCGTCGGCATCGAGCACAGGTTCCGCGTTGACCGCGGTGATGACGTCATAGAAGCGAAGTCCTGAGGCCGCAGCCGGCGAACCACGGACAATCTGTCCGACTCGGATGCCGGATGACATCTCGCGGTCAGCCGTGGCCACGGGATCAACCTGAATCCCCAGGAAACCAAATTCTGCCTCTTCCCCCGATTTCAGCTGGTCCACGACGCGACGAAAGCCCGCATCAACCGGAATGGCGTAGCTCGCCGCGACGTCGTAGCCAAAAATCGCCGCCGCACTGGTCGACAACCCCACAAGAACGCCTTCCAGATTCACGAGGGGCCCGCCGCTGGTCCCCAATTCGAGATGGGCGTCGGTTTCGATGAGTCCGCCGTACTGGTGAAGAGTTTCCGTGCGTGCTGTCGCCGGTTCTCCGGATCGTGTCGGCCCGGACCGAAGGTTGGAGACCAACCCCCACGAGGCGCTGGGGCTACCGTCTCGCACCATGGCATAGGGGTTCCCCAGTGCGATGACAAAATCCCCCTTCCGCAACATGTCGGCGTTACCAAAGCGAATCGGCTGCAGGTTGTCCGCGGCAATTTCCAGAACGGCAAGATCGGTCCAGGGATCCGCGGCACGAACCTTGGCGGAGAATTGGCGCGCCCCCATCAACCAGACAGTGTACCGCGATCCCGAAACATCGCCGAGCGCGTGGTAATTGGTCAGAATCAATCCGCGCGCATCGATCACCACCCCGGTCGTGTATTCATAGACGACGGTTTCGACATTTGCATTTCGCGTCGCGTCGGAGGAAAGAGGACCGCGACCGATGGCAACGACGGACGGTTCCGCCTGGTCGATCGCAGCCACGACGGCTGCCTGGAGCTGATCCAGTGCCGTCCCAATCGGCACCGGGGCCGGGGCCGGCTGACCAAGCAATTCGCCGGCAAAGGTCGCGACGCAACCGGCAATCACGAGAGCAACCTGCAAAACCGGTTTTCGTCGAGGGGTGACTGGCAACCGCGCACTTCCAGGCCGCTGCGGACGGACCGCAGGACGCCTCCCCTCCCCCGTTCCGAGCCACCGTCCAGCGGATGCTGCGATGTGCCGCCGGCAGCCCGTCACCTGGCATGTTCCGCCTCGGCATTTTCCTCGCTGCCAACAGTGGTTCGCCACGACCCGGGCCCCCGGCACTTTGAAGCTGCAGGCGAGTTGCGCTAATCTGTCGCTGCTTCGGCGACCTCCGCAGGGGGCGATGCTTTAACTCCCTGCAACTGCAACAACTGCTCTGTGATCTGCTTGGTGATCTCGGGATTCTCCAGCAGGAACTGGCGGGCCTTTTCCTTGCCTTGTCCCAGTTGCGTATCCCCATAACGGAACCACGCTCCGCTACGGACCACGATCCGCTTATCCGCGGCCAAATCCAGAACATCGCCTTCAAAACTGATGCCACTGTTATGCATCATATCGAATTCCGCCACGCGAAACGGCGGAG
>CAZFWV010000155.1:0-14937 GCA_964522605.1 uncultured Pirellulaceae bacterium | reverse complement strand
GTTGGTCGCTCGATTTCTCGCCGAGAGAACAGCATTTCCACCGTTAGCAGTGCAGAGGATGCAGAGGCGCCGAGGGTCGCAGAGAAGACGGATCGTGTGTTGGCGCACAAACGCCGCATGCTGCAGCTGCAATTTCTATTGATTGTGTACACGGGAGTGAGGAAAAATGCCCGCCATGACGCCGCATGATTCATACTATCGAGTGTTTCTGTTCGTCTTGATCCTGTCGATCGTTAGTGGAGGCACAGTCTTGGCAGAAGAGAATCTATCAGCAGATCAAAGAGATTCTGTCATGTTGCAGCCGTGGGATGGACCTCATGGAGGAGTTCCGCCGTGGGATCTCGTCCGGCCTGACGAATTCGTCGACACGTTTGATCAGGCCATTGCCCTGGCGCAAGAAGAAATCGAAGAGATTGCGACCAATCCAGAATCCCCGACTTTTGAGAACACGATTGTGGCATTAGAAGCTGTCGGCCGTCCGCTCGACCGTTTGGGATCACTTTTTGGTGTCCACGCAAGTAATCTGAATGTTGGTCCGATGCCGGACATCCAGAAAATTGTGCTTCCAAAAATGGCGGCATTCCGGGATTCCGTGACGCAAAACGAACGTCTCTTCGCTCGGGTCGCTGCAGTTTACGAAGGGGACACATCAGAGCGATTGTCGACCGCACAACGTCGACTTCTTGAGGATCGCTATAAGTCTTTTGTTCGCCAGGGTGCGAAGCTGAGTTCCGAGGAAAAGGCCCGACTTTCACAGATCAATCAGCGGCTTGCCCGGTTGTTCGCAGACTTTTCACAAAATGTGCTAAGTGACGAGCAGAATTACGTAACCTGGATAGAAGATCAGGCGGATCTCGCTGGCTTGCCCGATAGCGTGGTTGCAGCGATGGCGAATACCGCCAAAGACCGAGGACATGACGGGAAATGGGCGGTGGCCAATACGCGCTCCGCGATGGAGCCGTTCTTGACCTACGCCGACAGTCGTCCACTGCGCGAACAAGTGTGGCGCACTTACTACAACCGCGGTGACAACGGCGATCAATTCGATAATAACGCGGTCATTGCTGAGATTCTGCAGCTTCGTGCAGAACGTGCAACCTTGCTCGGTTACGAGACCCATGCCCATTGGCGATTGGAAAGGGCGATGGCGAAGCACCCTGACAACGCCATGGAACTGATGATGAAGATCTGGCCCAAAGCGGTTGCCCGTGTGCGTGAGGAAGTGGCCGATATGCAGAAGATTGCCGATGAGGAAGGCGCCGCCATCACGATTGAGCCTTGGGATTACCGCTATTACGCCGAAAAAGTGCGGAAGGCGAAGTACGATCTCGATTTCAACGAAGTAAAGCCGTACATGCAGCTTGAAAAGCTAATTGAAGCGATGATGTGGTGTTCCACCGAGCTGTACGGGTTGCATTATCGTCCAGTGAATGATGTTTCGGTCTTTCATCCCGATGTGCGCGTCTGGGAGGTGACCAACGCTTCTGGAGAGCACGTGGGTCTGTGGTATCTCGATCCGTATGCGCGGGAGGGCAAACGAAGTGGAGCATGGATGACCGCGTATCGAGTCCAGGAAAACATCGACAAACCGGTGACACCGATCGTCTCGAACAATTCAAACTTCATTAAGGCTGCCGAGGGTGAACCGGTGCTCATTTCCTGGGACGATGCGGAAACGCTGTTTCACGAATTCGGACACGCATTGCATGGGTTGCTTTCCCAGGTTTCTTATCCATCACAGGCGGGGACCTCGGTGCCTCGTGACTACGTCGAGTTTCCCTCGCAAATCAACGAGTATTGGTTGTCCAGGCCGGAGGTGCTGAATCGCTTTTGTGTCCACTATCAAACGGGCGAGGCGCTACCAGAGCCGCTGCTGGCGAAGATCAAGAAGGCGGAAACGTTCAACGAAGGTTTTGCAACGGTGGAGTATCTGGCAAGTGCGCTGGTTGATATGAAACTCCATCTTTCGAAAGACGGCAACATTGATCCCGACGCGTTCGAGCGAAAAACACTTGAAGAACTCGGGATGCCGAAGGAAATCGTGATGCGGCACCGAACGCCGCATTTTTCCCACCTTTTTTCCAGCGACGGATACTCCGCCGGCTACTATAGCTACCTTTGGTCGGATGCGTTGACCGCTGATGCGGTTGAGGTGTTCGATGAGGCCGGCAACGCGTTCGACAAGTCGATTGCAGAACGGTTGCACGATTGCGTTCTTTCGGTGGGAGACACGATTGATCCCGCGGATGGATTTCGAGCGTTTCGTGGGCGCGATGTCGATACGCGCGCCCTGCTGCGGAAGCGAGGTTTTCCCGTAGACTAAAGGCAGACGCAATCGGATCGCGTAGCATTCAAACAGGCTCGTCTTCTGCCACCGTCGCTACGAAAGTGTCCAAGGACTGCGCATGGGGCGTGATAACATGGCGTTCGCCTGATCGTCGTCGGGGAATTGTTCCCGGTCGGGATCCCACTGGACCGTTCGCCCAAGTTGAATCGCGATGTTCCCCAGATGACAGACGGTGGAAACGCGGTGCCCAATATCGACAGGAAAATACGGGTCCTTGCGACTCTTTACGCAATCGAGAAAATCCCGATGTTCTCCGGCTGGATTTGTGTAGAGTCGGATTTCGTCGTCGCCGATTTCCGAATTCAGGATCTCGTCGGAGCTTGCTTCCAGGCGACCACGCCAGCCACGGTTACCAACCCAGCCGTCGGGCCCAACGAACTTAATGCTCGGATCACCGGGCCGACAGGTCATCACGACTCCGTTCGCGTACCGGTACGTTACATCGTAATCCTTGACGGTGTTGTACAGACCACCCTCCCAAAACGTGCCCGTTCCCTCAATCTGCACCGGGCCCGTCCGTTCGGTGTCGTTCGCCCATTGCGCGGTGTCGAATAGGTGAGTACCCCAATCGCAGATGATTCCACCGGAGTAATTCCAGATCCAACGAAAATTAAAGTGCACGCCATCCGGAGTGTATGGTGCTTCTGGGGCCGGTCCGAGCCACATATCCCAGTCGAGCTCGGGGGGAACTTCCTGAGGAGTTGGATCGCCGGGCCGTACCGGCTGTTTTGGCAGAATCACCTCGATTCGTTCCAGTTTTCCAATTCGCCCGTTTCGTACGAGTTCCGCCATTCGGTGATACATGTCGAGTGAGCGATCCTCCGTGCTGGTCTGGAACACGCGTCCGGTTTCACGAATCGTCTTGACGAGGGTTTTTCCCTGGTCGATCGTGAGTGTCGGCTTTTCACACTGAACGTCTTTTCCTGCCTTGGCTGCCATAACGCTCATCAGCACATGCCAATGGTCGGGGGTGGAGATCATCACCGCATCGATATCGGGACGATCGAGGATTTCGCGAAAGTCTTTCGTTGTGGCGCAATCGGAATTGCCGTACGCCTGATCGACCATCGTCTTGGCTTCCGCCATGTGATTGGAATCCACATCGCAGACGGCGACGACGCGCGCATCAGGCTGCTGCAGGTAAGCTCGCAGATTCCAGTGAATCCCATGGCTTCCGGTACCGATGAAGCCAACCGTAATCTGTTCGCTGGGAGCGACAGTTCCTTCACCGCCCAGAACGGAAGCCGGAACGAAATAAGGGGCCGCGAGGAACGCTCCGGATGCTTGGGCGCTGCGACGAAGGAACGATCGACGATGCAGCGTGTCGCGTGACATGTTTTCAATCCTTTCTTCCGAGCTTCAACACATTTCGACAGTATTTTAGACTCTCTTCCAGATCAAATTGCTGCTGCGCTTGTTCCAATGCGACTCCGTCTCCATCGCTGGGGCGCCCGGCGGGCAATTCGTATTTCTCACCACGCTTCGCAAGGGCCACGAACTGTGCAAACTCATGAGCGCGAGCCTGCGGGAATCGCGACCAGAATTCGGGCTTTAAGTAGGGCGTTTCATTGGCCCATTTGTAGGAAATGACTTCGAGCACGAAGGGAGTCTGCGGACACAGCTCCTGAAACCGCGCCAGATACGCGGACCAATCGACGACTCCTTCGCCCATGTTTGCCCACATTGCGGCCGCGCCCGACTCGGTCTCCCAAACAGCGGTGTCGCGAATTCCAGTGGTTAGGGCGAACGGACCGAGGACCTCGAGATTCACCATCGGATCCTCCATGGTCCAGGTCGCGTTGCCCGGATCCATCGTAGCGCCGACAAAGCTCGGACCAGCCGCTTCAATCAGACCGACCAACTCCCAGGCTTGCATGTCGCCGGCGTGGTTTTCCACGGCGATTTTCACCTCGGAATCTTCCGCCTCACTCTGCACCGTCTTTAAGACCTTCACCATCGCGTCAATATGTCGCTGAATACCGCCGTCGCCTTCTCGATCGCCGCGGCTTCCGAGGTAGCATCGGGCAACACTGCTGCCGAGATGCTTCGCGGTCCGAATCAAGGTGCGGGCATGATTCTCTGCAGTGCCCCATTTTTTCGCGTCAAATGAGCGAGACGTGGGACAAATACTGCTGGTGCCAGCCTGAAGTTCCACGCCCGCCTGCGCAGCCTGATCACGGATCGTCTGCAGATAGTCGGCTTCCAGACTCTCGTAGACATCGAGGTCGGACAGCAAGAGTGTGTCGACGTTCAGGGAGGCAGCGTATTCAATCAGTCGCGGTGCCTTCCAGTTGAACGCGCGAATGGAGAAATTGTCGAAGCCCAGCCTTGTCGTCGAGGACGTCTCGGCACCCAATCCACGCATCTGTGTCGTAACTGACGCGGCCCCGAGAGCAGCGATGGTGTTCAGAAAACCCCGGCGTGTCAGCGTACCCATTTCAGGATTCATTGTGTTGTGTCTCCCTGCCATTCTGCTCACCGCGGCAAAACCCGTGATCTAGAAGCGATTTCAAAACCGAAATTCGGGAAGTCGAGGCTTCTGCCGAGCCGTCGTTTGTCGCATCTTACGGCTCGGCAGGAGTCTCGCCCTCCCAATTTTGAAACCGCCTCTAGACCGACTTGCGGGCGTCTGGGCGGAAGCCAATGTACGTCGCTGACGAACGATTTCCGGTGCCGCCGCAGTGAGAAAAACTCTTGACGCTGGGACTCATCCTAACGCGACCACACCCCGCTTGTCGACGTCCTTCCACTGGAATCGGGTCCGTTTCGGCGGCGATTCTGACCCCTCGAACCATACTTTCCTTCACGCTGAACCTATCGGACAATGGGACCTTCGGTTGTGCCAATTTGGCGCGGAGATGTGGTCGGGACTTTGGAAATTAAGGTGGGGCGATGACAGGTGACCGGCTGTTGATTTGGGACGCTTTCGAGCTCTTCGAGTCTGAGGGCACTCCGTGCCATAACAACCCGACTTTGACAAAGGGATGGCGACACACTCATGGGTCATTCCGACTCCGCACGGCTGTCCTCGTTCGGCGGCTCGCCGTATCTGCCGCACTCGTACTCGCATTGGCTCTCCTCGCGCCCATGCGACAGTCGGATTGTTCAGCGGCGGAGACCGCACAGAAAGCGACAGTGTGGCCGTCGGAGCCTCCCGCGAATTGTCCTTTTGAGCCGTCGTCGACGATTGTGGGGATCGCATTCACCGGTCGCCATAGCGATTACTACGTAGCGGATACTTGGTATCCCTCGTGGGCATCCGACGATCGACTGTATTCGCCCTTCACGGACGGTTCCACGCCGCGACTGGATGGCGGTCGCGACCAATCCAATTCCGGCCTCGGTCAGTATGCGACGACTGGTCAGGCGGTTTTGGAAGGCGACGATCCATTGAATCTGAAGATTTATAGTCTCGGCACGACGCAGGCCAGCGCCCTGCCCTATCGCGGACGTTATCCCTGTGGAAGCCTCGTGCACAACGGCGTCTGGTACTACGGAACCTATTGTCTTTCGCCGGACGGGCTCACGGATTACGGGGGATTTCAATATAACTGGCCCTGGCTGGGTCCTTTGGTCGGGTTTCGAGTTTCGACCGATTATGGCCGCACCTGGCAGGAGACACCGCATAGCCCCGCAAAACCGTTATTTGGTGAAACCGGAATGTGGGGACATCCGGTGAAGGTTGGTGCGCCTCACTTCGTCGACTTCGGTAAGAACATGGAGTATTCCCCCGATGGTCTAGCGTACTTGATCGGGATGGGTGCCGAAATCAACGACAAGCAACCGCGATTTGCCAATCTCAGTTGGATCTCGGGCGATCAGATTTATCTGGTCCGCGTGCGACCGACCCTCGAGACAATTAATGATGCTTCTGCGTACGAGTTCTTTGCGGGCCATGATGCGGCCGGCGAGCCTCGATGGACCAAGGATTTTCAGCAGATTCAGCCATTGATCGATTGGAACAACAACTGCGGTTGTGTCACCGTGACGTTCAATCCGGGATTGAAGAAATATTTGATGTGCGTGACCGACGGTTGGCCCACCTGCGGGACGATGAATTCTTACGTCCTTGAATCGGACCGGATCACGGGTCCATGGCGGATCGTGACGTACATGAAGGAATTCGGGCAGCAAGGCTACTTCCTCAATTTCCCCTCCAAGTTCATTCAGTCCGATGGTCGGAAAGCCTGGCTATGCTACTCGGGTAACTTTGCCCGTGATTGGAATGGCATGCAGATGCGTGAAAACCCACCTGGCAGTCATTATGGACTCGTGCTTCAAGAAGTCCTCCTGCTCGATCGCGAGATGAAAAAAAGACTTGATGCCCAAAGTGGCGAATGAGGCAATGAGTGCGCGGAAATCGCTCTGAGCTGACTTCAGGCGATAACGTCTCTCGCTGGAATTGCGTCCTAGCGGCGGTATTGCAGCAGATTGTTGTCAAGCGCATTTCAAGACTCATCTCCCCTCCGGAGGTTTTGTAATGTGGTCTAGTTCGAGGAGCCAGAAGATGAGAAAGCACAGACGGCTGCCGCACGCGATGCTTCGTTATCCTACGGCTTTCGCTGTCGTCGCTGTGCTGATCCTTGCGGTCGAGTTGCACGATTGTGCTGCCGCTGCGGTTCAGCCGGTCAGCCTGTGCTGTGAGTTTTGCACGGACCCGTGTGCGGTCGATGTGGCGCGACCTTCGTTGAGCTGGGTAATCATGTCGGATCAGCGAGGCCAGACGCAATCGGCATATCAGGTCCAGGTTGCGACGTCGCGCGACAAGCTGCGTGATGATCAAGCCGACCGATGGGACAGCGGTCGAGTCAATTCGGATCAGACGATCAGCATCGAATACACGGGCGTACCACTCAAATCGAATGAGACCGTGTATTGGAAAGTGCGTGTCTGGGATCAAGAGGGCGTTGCGTCGGCGTGGAGTGAATCAGCGACGTGGACGATGGCCCTGCTTGAACCGACCGATTGGAAAGCTCGCTGGATTCGGTTTCCGGCAAGACAGGAGCCATCGGGGCTCCCGGTGTTTCGCCGACAGTTCGCTGTGTCGAAGAAAGTGAAACGCGTCCTCGTTCACACTTGTGGATTAGGACATCACGAACTGTACATCAACGGGTCTCGCGTGGCCGATCGGTTTCTCGACCCGCCATGGTCGCTGTACGAGAAGACCTGTTATTACACGACGGACGATGTCACGACATTCGTGCGGGATGGGGCGAATGTGATTGGAGTGATGCTCGGAAAAGGATTCTATAACACGGCCGGTGACAGACGTGTTCACGGAGTGAACGTTGCGCGGCCGCTCAAGTTGATCCTGCAGGCCCACGTCGAGTTCACCGATGGTTCGCAGGAGGTGATTGTGACCGATGGCGAATGGCGAGTGTTGGCGGGCCCAATTACTCATTCTGCCATCCTGGGTGGGAGTGATTTTGATGCGCGCCGAATGCCGGCCGACTGGGACTCGACGCAGTCCGACGACTCATCATGGCATCCGGCGGAAGTGACGGATGGACCCAGCGGCGGTCTGCGAAAACCGCCCTGCCCTCCTCTCCAAGTTTTCGACATCTTCGGGCCATTGCGGATTGACCAGCCGTCACCCGGCGTATTTGTCTACGACTTTGGTCAGAACGCATCGGCAATTCCAAAAGTTAATGTGCGGGGAGCGGCCGGACAGACCATTCGTCTGACGCCAGCCGAGCAGCGGTTCGGACAGGACGAGCGCACGAACAATGGACGAGGACGGGTGAACCAGGCCGGCGTCGGGCAGCCCAACTATTGGGAGTACACGCTACGTGGCGCGGCAAGTGAAACTTGGTCACCCCAGTTCACCTACAGCGGCTATCAGTATCTAGAGGTTACCGGAGCGATTCCCGCAGGCCACGAAAATCCCGACAATCTGCCGATCCTCGAATCACTGGCGTCTCTTCATGTCCGCAACGCGGCGCGAACCGTCGGTTCCTTTCAATGTTCGGATCCGCTGCTGAATGACATTCATCGATCGGTGGATTGGGCGATCCGTAGCAACTTCAGTCATGTTCTTACCGACTGTCCCCACCGAGAAAAACTCGGCTGGCTGGAGGTGAGCTATTTAATGGAGCCGTCGATTGCGTATCGTTACGATGTTTCCGGTTTCTATCGAAAGATCATCGACGACATTCGTGATTCGCAGGATAAAAGTGGAGCGATCTACACGGTCGCGCCCGATTACCCGAAATTCGAAGGCGGATTTCGCGAGACGGCGGAGTGGGGAGCGGCGGGCGTCCTGCTGCCGTGGCAATACTATCTGCGATTCGGCGATCGACGCATCTTGGAGACCAATTACGACATGATGACGCGGTTTGTTGAGTATCTGCGTCAGACTTCTGAGGATCTCATCGCACGTCCCGGGCTGGGAGACTGGTACGACTATGGCCACGGAAAGGGATCCGGACCGGCACAGTTTACCGCGCCGGAGCTGACTGCGACCGCTACGTTTTATCGCTGTGTCCAGATTGTCGGCCGGGCGGCCGCCGTGCTCGGACGGAATCCCGATCAGGCGAAATACCGATTGCTGGCTGAGCAGATTCGGGAGCGATTCAATGCTCGCTATTTTGATGCAGCAGACGAATATCAGAATTTCGGTAGCCCGCAAACCGCCAATGCGATGTCACTCGTCACACGGCTCGCACCGCCGGATCGGAGGCATGGGATCGCCCGACGGATTCTCCGCGATCTCGAAACGCGAGGTTATCAGCAGACATCGGGCGATATTGGGTTCCCGTATTTGATCGAGGCGCTTGCCACGACGGGCCACAACGATGCGCTGTTGCGTATTGTCAAACGACATGAACTTGGTAGCTACGGCTTCATTGTGGATCACGGTTGGACATCGCTTCCTGAGGCCTGGGATGCGAACACGTCCGCTTCCATGAACCACTGCATGTTGGGTCATATAATGCAGTGGTTCTACGGCCATCTGGCCGGGATTCAGCCGGACGACTCGACGGTTGCTTTCCAGAAGATCATCATTCGACCGCAAGTTGTGGGCGATCTGCAGTGGGTTCGCGCACACCACGATTCATTGGTCGGTCGGATCTCATCGTCGTGGTTTCGGGATGGCGCTCGTTTGCAGATGGATGTAACCGTACCGGGAAATACCACCGCGACGGTTTTTATTCCTAGCCGAGATCGCGATGCAGTGCGGGAATCGGGCAAGGAACTCGCCGGGAATCACGACGTTCATTTCCTGCGTCAAGAACGGGGCGTGACGGTGGTATCAGTGGGATCCGGCGACTATCGGTTTGAATCGTTGCTGCCCGCCGAAGGGAATTGAAGGTCGCTAACGAGAATCCATGTCTGTCGCGGCGCAAAGGCCAGAGAGACGTTCCCTTGATCGTTACGCGTTGCGCGCGAAATCGTTCCGGTTGCGGGATCCAGTTGCAGCCAGCTCGCGCCGGCGGCCTGAACCAGATGCCCTTGGTATTCGCGGCCACCGACGTTGACGAGAATCAGGACCGCTCGGTCGTCGCGATGAAAACTCCCCACGGCGATCTGCGACGTGGATGGATGCAGTCGGAGGTCTGGATTGACCAAGTTGACAAGATCGCTGCGTGGATGATCGGGGTCCGACTGCAACACGGAACCGCCAGCCGCGCGGAATTGCTCGACAACAGCCGCGGCCGGACCGGGTAACTCAGCGGCCTCGGGCAGGATCAGAGTCCTGTAGGTCTGCCGACCAATTCCCAGTTGGCCGGATGAAGTCACGGCTGCACCTTCTAGATGCTCGTGATCGATGAGTGTAAAGGGGATCTGGCTGCGTTGCAGGGTTTGACCAATTCGTTGGAAGGAGCCGATCAGTTGCTGGACGCGTGGCGATTGCGAACTGACCTGCAATGGTCCCGCGACCGGAGTGTATTCGCTCCAGAGGTCAAAGATTGGGTAGTAAAGCAGAACATCCGAACGGGGTGTGGCGGAATGCAGAATGGCATTGCATCGACCGACAAAATCGCAATATGAACGGTAATCTTCCGGGGAACGATCACCGACTCCGTAATACAACGTGAAATCGGTGACGCCCCAGCAGGCTTGCCACGCGGCGGTTGCGCACATCCATTCGAGGTCGACTGGACCGGCACCGCCCATCTTCTGACTGAAATCGCTGACTTCGGTCATGACTCGCCGACGGCCATTCAGACGCGCGGCACTGGCCGGAAGAGCTGCTGTCAGCCAGCCGCCGTGCAGCACCGCTTCGGGATCGGAATTCAGCAGGTCCAATCCCGGGATTTGCATTCGGCTGAGCACCTTCAGTCCGTTGCCCTCCAGGGGAACATGATGCAGAACCGCTTCCTCCCAGAGTGTGTGTCCTGATGATGCAATCTGATGCTGTCCGCACCATTGTTCGATGGCACCAAAGTAGCGTTCGGCCACCAGATCTGCGATGAGCGACCAGAATTGCCGCCGCACGGTGCGATCGACGGGCGATTCGCCGACAAAGAGGCTCTTGCGAAATTCCCTCAGGTCCTGTCCATAACGCTGCTGGTATTGCTCGATCAGATCATCCGTCCAGGGAACACGCGGCAGCATCTCCCGGTCAGGATCGGTTGGATCGACCACAGGCACTCGCTTGCGAGCATCTTCGGGAATCTGCCCGATGTTCACCGCGATCAAGGAAGGCTCATCCGTAAAGAAGGCTTGGATCGTCGTTCCAAAGAACGGTGCGAGGCGCTGCCAATACTGCTCGTGGGTTAACGAGATGAAACTATCGACAGCGCGATCGTCCAGCAGGTTGATGTATCGTCGGGCCGCATAGTAGTTGTTACTGGCATGCGTGTGCTCGTACGCTGGACGCAGCTGGAAGGGCTCGTCGCGGGCTGCGTCGTACACAAGTTCCATTGCCTCAAATTTCGCGTCCTGCTTTAGAACCAGTCCCCCCGCTGCGCCGCTGGGATAACCTTGCTCGTCGTAGAGCCATACAATCAATCCATGTTCCTGACAGGCCTGAACTGCGGCGGCAAGATCTTGCCAATACGGCTCGGAACTCATGTACTCTTGAAACGCAACGTTGCACACAATGCCGCCTAAGTGAAGGTCCGCGTATTGGCGCATGCGGTCGCGCGCCGCAGCCAATCGGTCGTCTAAGCCAGTATCTTCATCGGGGGACTCCGGCGAAGGTACCCTCGGCAGGTTCACCCCATGGACAATCTGGAGCGGTCGATAGAGTGGAGGTGGATCGTCCCATGCCTTGTGCCATGCGGCGGGAAGCTGCGCAGTCGGTTCGGAGCATGACAACGGTCCCGAGATAAGGACAACGAGCAACCCAACAAGCATACTGTGGCTGTTGTGCAGAACTCTCAGTCGCATTGGAATCCGGACTCCTCAAGGTGTGCGGGATCTGCGGCGGGTGGATTGCGGGTGGACATGCAAGGCTGAACTCTGCGAGCCCAGCATCACGCCACTCCGCCGCAGCCCTGTGCGCAGGACACGGCGATATTTCGTACTCGTACTCGTACTCAGCAACGCGGTACTCGTACTCGATGGCTTCCTCGGTGATCTAGGGGTGTCTTCGAGTACGAGTACGAGTACCGTCCTGCGGACTGAGTACGAGTACGAGCCGCCGTTCGGTGGCCGAGCATGTTCGTCTCGGTCCGATTTCCCGACCGCAAATGTCAAAAACTAACGCCATCGTGGCGATGTCAATTTGACATGTGGTCTATTTCGCCGACTGACTAAGAAAAACGAATGTCCCCTTCTTGTTGCCGACGATCACATCGGGTGTCGGATCATCATTGAGTTGGGCCGAGGCAACCTGGGTACCGACGCCCGAGTCATCATCGATCTGGTGTGGGATCCACTGGACCTCACCCGACTCGTTTCTTTGCAGTTCGAACCAGTAGACGACTGCCGGTGCATTCGGCTCTTCATCGCCCTCGGGACCGTGAGCCCAGAATCGCTTTCCGGTCAGAATATCCATCAAACCGTCGCGGTTGATATCCACCAACTCAAAAGCGTGAAGCTGACTGATGCGCAAATCGGTCGAGTTTCGATCGGGCTCGGGAGTCAGAATGATCTGCCGTTCAAATGTGATTTCTCCGGCGGAGTCTCGTTGTTGGCGATACCACACCAGACCGTAAAGATGGCAGTGCCAGGCGGTGATCACGTCGTTTAAGCCGTCGCCGTCGACGTCATAGACCAGCATTTGCGCAGCGGCATCGGCAAACTTGTAGGGATGACGTGTCCAGGGTTCTCCCAGCTTGGGTTCGGCCGGCTGTTCCCACCAGCAGACGGCTTCCAGAATGTCAACGCGACCGTCGCCATTGATGTCGCCGATGCCCACGCCATGCGTGTACTGCTGGTATGGTCCCTTCGTGCTGACGGGGTGGAAGGTCCAGGGTTCGTCGGGCTTCGACGGGTCCCAGGTCGCGAATCCCAGGTATCCGTCGATGTTGTAAACCAGGTCGGGGCGCCCGTCGCCGTTGACGTCGCCCCACACCGGCGACTCATTGCCCACGTTCTTGAGTGCGAAGTGGGACTCCCAGTGCCGTTCCTCCCCCTTGGGATTCTGGTACCAGAACGCATCCTTGCCGGGCCAAGGCACGTACAGAATGTCTGCCCAGCCGTCGTTATTGAAGTCGTCCGTGAACGTCAAGAAGTTATCCGAATAGCCCTTGGGGTCGAATTCCTCCGGCTTGCGGACTTCATGTCGTTGTTCAAACTTCGGTCCTTCGTACCAGTAAGGTCCGGCGACAACGTCGATGTTCCCATCCTGGTTGAAGTCGGCATGATAGGCACCTTCGCAATAGAACTTGTCGCTCAATTGGTGTTTCTGATAGGCGACGCCCGGATCGTCTGCAGCCGCGATCGTGGCAAGACAAATGACGAGGTTCAACGTCAGAAGGACTAACTTCATGATCAGTGCTCCATTGTTCTGCAAAACGTGGCATGGAATCACGAAAGCGCGTTTGCGAGAATCGACTCCAGTTCGCTTTCGTCTAATTCGATCGGATTCGGTTTCATGCTGCTGGCAACAGTCGCCTTCTGAATAATCGGCTTCAGATCGCGTACCGTGATCCCGTAACTGTCGAGCGGCGGGATCGACAAATCTGCGACTAGCTGTCGCACCCATTCGACTGCGTCGTCGGCGGTCGCACGTTCCCTGCTGAGCAGGATGCGTGCTGTTTCATCATAGCGTTTCAAGGCCGGGCTATCAGGCTGGCGACTCCGCAACGCATGAAGATTCGCGGCCATGACGTGGGGCAGCAGCAGGGCACAGATTGCTCCGTGCGGTGCCGGGAACATCCCACCCAGAGGGCCCGCGAAGCCGTGCACGGCCCCCAGCCCTGCGTTGGCGAGCGCCAGCCCGCCCAGCAAGGCGGCCAGGGACATGTTTTCTCTTGCCTCCATGTCACCCGGCTGGTCACACGCCTGCCGCAACGAGCGGCCGACGCGCGTGAGTCCTTCTCGACAAAACGCATCCGTCATCGGATTCGCTCGTCGGCAAACGAACGCCTCAATTAGCTGTGTCAATGCGTCCAGGCCGGTCGCTGCCGTGATTGCACGTGGCAGGTCACGCGTCAGTTCGGGGTCAATCACCGCCAAACGAGGGAGCATCGATTCGCTTCGCAGGCTGACTTTCACGCGATGTTCATCTGAAGCGAGGACCGCGTTGCGCGTTACTTCTGCTCCGGTCCCGGATGTCGTGGGCATGGCGACAAACGGCTTGGGAGGCTGCGTGAGCGGTTTTCCAGCGCCAATCACTTCGAGGTATTCGATCGGATCCTCTCGATTGGTCATCAGCGCCGCGATGGCTTTTCCTGCATCGATGGCACTTCCACCCCCCATGGCCAGCACGAGATCACAACCTTGCTCGGATGCTGCTTTCGTCCCTTGGCGTGCGGCTTCGACCGTAGGCTCTCCAACCACAGGATAGACCGTGCAGCGAAACTCGTGATCTCGCAGGTCCTGCAGCAGCGATTCCGCGCGATCCGGATTCTTGCCCGTCACGACGAAGATTCGCGGATCACGTAGGGGACCGAGTAATGTCCGGATGGCGGAGGGGACTTCACGCAGCGTGCCGGGCCCAAAGATGATGCGTGTCGCTGTCGCGAACTCAAATCGCATCGGGATACTCCCAACCGTCGTTGTCGGGAAACAGATTACTATATTTCACGCTCGTTCGCGGCTGGGCCATCATGTCGGCGACCGTGTCCCGCCAAGTCTGGTAATGCGGCGTCTCCTTGTGCCGAGCTGGGTCTTCGGCTGTACGGTAGACTTCGATCAGCACGAATCGAGTTGGATCATCGGTTTGCTGGCAGACATCGAATCGAACAATTCCAGGCTCCTCGACACTGGCCTTTGCGTTAGCCAGCGTCGTCGCCCGAAAGGCCTCGATCATCTCCGGTTTCACGTGAACGTGGACATGAACAACGAGCATCGTCTCAACTCCTCTAGATTACATCTCAGAACGTTCATTCGGGAGTGCGAGGCTCTTGCCGAGCCGATCCGCTCCCCTCGCCCCGTTGAGCGTGTGCAGCTTTCAACTTTCTGGCTCAAAAAAAACGCGCTTCACCCTCCCGCTCGCGGGAGGGTCGGACGCGCAGCGGCCGGGGAGGGTCTTT
>CAZFWV010000154.1:13885-14949 GCA_964522605.1 uncultured Pirellulaceae bacterium | reverse complement strand
CCGCAAAGCCGGGGGAGAAGGGAGCGAGGATTTCGGTTTGTTCATTGCCTGCCAGTACTTCCCATGTTTCCGCGTCGAAAACATTTTCAACAGCCCAGCCGCGCCCTCCCGGTTTAGAAATGCGCGTTCCTCATTCATTCCACAGATACGCGATCAAGCGATCAGCCTCTCGAAAATCAGGAATTACGATATCGGCCCCGACTCCAATCAGCCGCTCACGCTTCCAGGCATCAGGGCGTCCGCTTCGATTCGCCTCATCACTGGCGACCGCCACGGCAATCCCCCCTACGCTCTTCACATTCTGGATCTCCACATACCCATCGCCGAAGCCCACCAGCCGTCGACCTGGAACACGGTTCTGTTCCAGAATCCGCTGAATCACCATCGCTTTGGAAAACGATTTGTAATCGTCCAGTGCTCCGTAGACGTGGTTACCAAAAAAACGATCGAGCTGCAATAAGCGAACCTCTTCTTGCACGTACTGCTCATCCGTTCCGCTGGCCAGATACAGTTGAACTCCGCGGTCCAGCAAGGCTTGCAGCATGGCCATGCTTCCAGGGACGAGCATCGCCTCGGGTGAGACCCGCCCACACCGCAAATCTTCGCGTCGTGACTGGATTCGCTGCATCAGGCGTTCGTGATACCAGTGCTTGTAAAGCAGTGGATCTTCAGGATTCCCACCGCGCTTCGCCACTTCTTCGCTGAGCCGAATCATCTGGTAAATGGTCTGTTTTCCGTTCAGCTCCATCACGAAGTTATAGACGAGTTCGTGGAGTTGATCCGCGGTCTCGTCCGTACCGGTCTGCGACAACAATTCCACCATCATCGGAACCATCACATCCGGCCAACCTTCGCGGATCAGACTGAGCGTTCCATCGAAGTCGAACAGCACGTGTTCGGGTGTAGTATCGGTTTCGACCACCCGAATCATCTCGATCGCGGTCCCCGGCAGGAAATGAGTTTCCTGTGCTTGGTCGACAACTCGCCGATAATCTTGTTCGCCTGTTTCCATCATGGCACCGTTATACGACTACCGGCCCGTTGCAGCAATGTCCGCCCTGTAG
>CAZFWV010000154.1:0-13785 GCA_964522605.1 uncultured Pirellulaceae bacterium | reverse complement strand
AAGCAGAGCGGGGGTGAGATCGGAGGCGGAGGAGATTCTTGCGAGCGGTTGTTGTCAAGCTTCAAACCGAGCCGTCGAGGCTGTCTTTTCCTTCGTCCGTATCCGATTCCTGCAGGACTTCATTCAGTAGATCGGTGAAGTCGGCAGCAGCCAGATAACTATTTGCCTCCGAGTTGACTTTCCCCCATTCACTATCGAACTCGCCCTCCGGCGCAATCTGATCGTTGGGGGCCGGTTGATCCGCCAGACTCAGGTCCCTTCGCCGTTGATCGATCAAGTCCTGCTGCTGCCGCCTCAGTTGTGCCTCCCAGGCGGCGAGTTGGGCAGCCTGCTCCGCCAACTGGTGCTCTCGGGCTCCCACCGCCTCTTCACGCGACTTGAGATTCCATTGCGTTCGAAGCCGCTGTCCCAGGCTCTGTTCGCGCTCGCGCTGCATCTGGGCCAACAAGGTTTTTGCATGCTTCAACTGATTCCGCAGGTGATCCTGTACTCTTGCCTGAAGCTGCTGATCACGCTGGGACTGTTGCCGCATTTGGTTCCATGCATCTTGTTCCTCTCGCAGCGCAGCCTGTCTGGAGAGTAGCTCCTGCTCGTTGTTGGCCAACTGCTCTCGTTGCTCGTCAACTTGGGCACGTTGCATCTCAATTTCTCGCTGCTGCGCTTGCAGCGACTGTCGCGTTGCCGCGACGTCCGCATCCTGCTGCCTGATACGGGCCATCTGCTCGTCCCGATCGGCGAGCCACGCATCGATTCGCTCCTCCAACTCACGACGTCGCATCTCGAACTCTTCGGTTTGCTGACGTGTGTACTCCTCCCATGCAAGCGATGCTTTCTCTCGCTCGGTCTGCCACGCGGACTGGTCTTCCGCGAGTTCCGACCTGGCCTGTCGCACATCCCTGTCCGATTCAGACAGGCGATCGACTTCCGCTTCCCGCCACGCGCCCCAGGCGGCTTGGTCTCGCTGCAGCGATTCCCATCTCTCTTGAAGATCGGCTTCCTTCTGTTGCAGTTGGATTTCAGCCGAGAGCATGCGTTGGATTTCGCTTTGCAGGTCTTCAATCTGCGACTGTTGGGCGCTGATGATCTCCTCCGCCGAGTCCCGCGTGGTCTCGCTGGACAGTTCCGCCCCCTCGGACTCCTCTGTCGGCGTTTGCGTCGGGAACCAGCGCAAACGGGTTCTGCCGATCTTCCAGGATCGCCCCGATTCGATCGCCGCATGGGTGACACGTCTTCGTCGCACCCACGTGCCATTGCTGCTGCAAAGATCGACGACCCACAACTGATCCGCCTCCCGGTAGACCAGGCAGTGCACGGAAGACAAGGTTGCATCATCCGGCCGTACATGACAGGGGGCATGCCGACCGATCAACAGCGGTCGTTCCGCCTGGAGTTCGACTGCGTGGGAAGCACCATACTGAAACCACCGGATCGTTCCGCACTCTTGGCGCAATGGGGAAGGGAGCGCCTCAAGGGAAAGTGGTTGGCCGTCCGCGTCCACGATTTCCGCACGAAATCGAAACCGTCCCAGCCGAATGGTCCGGCGAACGGAGACGCGGCGAAAGGAAGACGGCTGCGACTTGGTCTGCCCCGACAGCAGCGTCGAGCCGTAGAGACCTCGACTCGTAACCACAAGACAATAACATCGTTTGGGAACTGCCGGATCGTCGAGGACGAGATCACATCCTGCGTGAGAGCCGATGAGTGCGACAGGGCGGGGCACGAGTACGACTTGCGGTTCTGAGCCATCCCATCTTGTCAAGCGCAAGCAGAATGCCGACCAACAGGTTCCCCTCGGAGTCGATCCATCGGGTCGAGAAGAGAGATCCGCAAGGTCGGCCGGCAAGGAACTCGGCAACGAATCGGCGACCGGCTTCATCAACGGTGTTTATTCACGCTTACGCCGCCCCAGATCCAAATTGAACGACGTGCATTCCGAAAAGCTCAAACTCCCGTAAACCGTCCCGGTCCCGGCCTCCCAATGGTGCGATGTACGACGCGGCCGTCCGCCTTGAGACGCGACACCGCTGGGACCAAGTCTAATCGGGGGCGGCAGCCGGATCAACTTGCAATCCCGTCACTCGGCGTCGCCTGCCGATTCCGCTTGACGCCGCGCGGCATCCAATTGACTTTGCAGCTGCTGGACACGCTTCGGATCAAGGTACTGTCCAAGCAGCGTGCGCGTCTCGGCGAACAGCTCGTCGATCTTCTGCTGGACCTCGGGACTGACGCTCGAAAGGCTCTGCTTCCGCTGTTGAACTCGGCGCGAGAAGTCTTCCTGGGTATCGAGTCGCCGGAGTTCATTCAGCATCTGCTCTGCCTCCTCGAGCTGGCCGTCTTCAATCCGCTGCCGAATACGAGAACTCAGCACTTCCCGGCGGGCCACCAGATCCACGAGACTCTCCTGAATCCCCAACAAAAACCCTTCGGCTTCCAGCCGGAGGTCATCGTTTCGTAACGGCGCACGTAGTCGCTCGTGGGCACCGGGTACGAGTGGCAATTTCGCCAACAGTTGCGTTCCGCTCCGAACGAACAACACGCGCACCGGGTTGTCTGGATCTGGCTCGATGGGCAGCCGCCCTGCCCAATCCGTTCGCCCGACGAACTCGGATCGTTCCACATCGGGTGGCCGCGAATAGACTTCGTAACCAACCAAGGGCTGATCCGGATCGCGTCGATCACAGATTTCCAATTCTGTCGCCGGAAAACGAGGTTTGATCAGCCAAGCAAGCTGATCGACGCGCGCACTTCGGCGTGCGCTGAATGGTTGGCGATAACCGGAGATGAATTGGCATTCGAGGCTACTCCCGCTGCGCCTCTTCACGATCAAGACAGTCCAATCGATCGGCTTGGCACCATCGGGAGGAACTTGGCCATTTCGATCCGTTCGAACGATCACCGGCTGCAAGACGTCTCGTTCTTGCACTTCGGTGGGCAATGTCCAAGATCGCGACGATTCGGCAGGGCGCAACAAGGCCCCGGCACGAAGATTTGCGGTGACCGATTCCCCATCAACGTGAACAATCTGAACCAACGGTACGAAGGCTTCACAAAGCAGGTCGAATGCCACCGCTGGGACTTGGGACCAGGTTCCGGCCGACTGACGCACGGCCGGCGTCCAGGTCTGGGTTCGCAGATCCAATTCCCGAGCCTGCAGTTCGTACCCACCCACGGCCGGCTCAATATTCAATGCCAGCAATTTGTCATCCTGCTGCAATTCGGGCGCAGCCTCAATAACGGCTTCCCAGGTCGGTGGTCGATCAGCAAGGAGCTCCTGCAAGAAACGTCTCGGGGTCTCTTTCGCAGTCAGCACCCATCCCGCCCCGATCTGGCTGTCCGCATCGCTTTCGAGGATCCGCTTCAAGCCTTGATTCCAATCGACAGGAATTCGCGAATCTTGTTGGACACTCATCCAGACCGTAATTCGATACGGACTCACCTCCCACAGCGACTGGGCCGATGCGTGGGGCGACGCGGCGATCATGACAGCCATGATCCAGACCGACAAGATCTTCAAACCGAGTTGTCGTTCCGGAATCCGCTTGGCCATCAGATGACCTGTATCCTTGCCACCGACGTGAGGAAACTGATCCAGGCCATGCAATCGACGTGAACAAATTGTGCGGCGGGTGTCCAGCATGGGTGACCGAGTTCTGTGCCGAAGGGTGAAGCTACTGCGGGGCGACGTATTGCAACGTCCAGCTTTCGACTCCCTGATAGGTTGTAATTGGACGATCGACAAGCCCGGTCAATTCCCGGGCGAACGCCAAGTGGTCGACCATCTGCCACAGTGGAATGACCGACGTATCATCAAAACAAATCTGGTGAACTGCTCGAAGTCGATCCCCTGCCTGGTTCCAGCTCGTTGCCCGCTGCAATTGCCGGAGTGCCAGATTCAGATGCGGACTGCTACAGGCCGCGAGTCCATCCGTTGCGAGCAGATGAGGCGCATCGACGAGCGGTTCTTCCAGGACACAATCGAGATAAAGTAGATCCCAGTCATTATCGCTGGGCCAACACGATCCGGGGGGCAGAGGCTGCAACGTGCATTGAATCCCCAGTAACTTCAGATCCTCCACCATCGAGGCGCAGGCAACGCGAGCCAATTCACTGGCAGGGAAGGCCAACACCAAACTGGTCAGTTGTGGAACCGTATCCTGGTTCTTCTGTGCCTCTTTTTGAATCTCGATTTGTGCCAACTGCACGAGGGTGCGGGCATGCCGCGGATCATAGGCACGGGGCTCGATGCGGAAATCGTAGGCATATCCAAGTGGATCATCGCGATCAATACCCGCGGGAAACGGACCACTGATGACGCGACATCCAACCTGTTCCCGCCCACCCAAGAGCTCTCGTTTCAGAATGGTCTCGCGATCCAGTCCGTACACGAGTGCCCGGCGGAATACTCGGTTGCCCACGAACTTGCCCGACGGATTGGCAATCAACATATGGACGGACGGCAGCCGGTAGGCACGAAGCTGTAGCGTCGGATCGCGCCGGACATTGTCGACGTCGGCGGGAAAAACGCGATCCACCAGGTCGATGTCGCCTCGGCGCAACGCCTGAAGTGCGGATTGGGGGTTATCGTAGGTCCGCTCCAGGATCTCGTGTGGCTGAGTCGATTCGGCCAGGCGGTACTGGGAATTCGCCAGAAACGACTGCTGCGCGCCTTCATTCCTGTCCGCCGAATCGTAAGGGCTCCAGATGCTTGCCGGCTGACCAGGTTCATCCTTGACAAGCGGTAGATCGAGCAGCGCCGCGATCCGCAAGTGGGGACGCCGAAGGGCCACTCGGACGTTGAACACATCTTCCACGTCAACCCGGTCCAGCAGCGCAGCCCAGTGTGGATCGAACGTCGATCGCTGTGGATCCGCGCGGACCAGTAATCGCCGAGCCACGTCCAGTCCGCTGAAGAGATCGATATCCGAAGGCGCCGGCGCAACCTGCAGCGACAGCATGCGCCCGTCCGGTGCCACTTCTGCCGTCCCGACAACCGTCTGATAGATCCCACCGTCGGGTCCGATATCCTCCAGTTCAAACAACTGACGCATCAATAACCGCTCAACGCGGCGCGCCGCCCAGTTATAGGCGGTCGGCTCGGGCACGGGAGCGTACTGCTGTGTGACACCGACTCGGAGCAGCGGATACCGCTGCGATGTTTCGGTCAGTAGCTTCAGAGCCTCGTCCGCGTCCGGCCAGATTTCCGTCACCTGCCGCGCCATCAGAAACGCTTCTCGCTCACGACCCTCCGCCAACAAAGATCGCGCCGACCGAATCTTCTCTTGAGCCGCTTGTTCGAATCGTTGCCGCCAGGTGCTCAGGAAGTCCGCCAGTGATTTACCATACCGGTCCTGTGCCACACGATAGATGCGACGTGCGTCGCGATAATCACCTACGTCGAAGCGATTCGTCAGCAGATCCTGCAGGACACGCGTCAGAGCCACCACAACTTTTTCCGGATCCGCCTGCCGCTGGTAGATTTCATCCAGCAACAACAGCGCTCGTTCGTGCTGTTTGTCCCGATAGAGCGTCGAGGCCTCGGCATACAACAACTGGTTCAGCGTGCCATCAAGTCCATCGACTTTCGGATAGTTGTCTTGCAGAAAGGTTAGATGTTCGAATGCCTCGTCAAATCGACCTGCTTTCACGAGTTCCTGCGCGCGCGCCAGAACGCGTTGTTCGAATAACTCAATGCGGGCAATTCCACGCCACGCGACTTCAAGTTCCTCATCCGGATTATTGAGTAATCGGACGCGAAGCACGGCATTCGGACTTGGATTTGCCGGGATCCGGCGTCCAGGGAGATTCAACGGAAGCGTCCGCAACTCCTGGTTCTGATTCGCCCGATCCAGGACGATAATGTCGAACGGCTCCTGTTCGTAGATCTTCTCCTCTTGCCCGAATGCCGGAACTCCGGCGATTCCCAGACTCCCGATGACAAACAGCATCAGAAAGCATCGCAACGCGCCATGACGAAAGCCACTCCCAGGCTTTGTCTCCAAAGTCACCGTCAACGTAGGCCGACTTGTCTCAAGTCGGCAATTCCGGCATGTTCGCCGACTTAGGACAAGTCGGCCTACAGTCTTGAAACCATGCCGAGACCCCACCGCTTCAGAACCGGCGCCGTCCGACAAGGACACGGTCGGTGCGACAGTCGAGATCGCGTTCACGTAGTGACGATACGAGTCGGACATGCATTCAACGCGTTGGGAAATTCAATACGTGGACAGTACCATCATCGCCGCAGACGAGCAGTCGATTGTTGGCAAATTGAACCGGACCGCTGCCAATCGGCTCGTCGACTTCCGCCCGCGCCACCTCTTCGCCCGTTTCCCGGTTCAACTGCCAGATGGTTCCGCGAAGGGAAGCCAATACCGGATCGGATCCTAGAACCAGCGGTTCTCCGATCAACGGACCAAAGGGCAGGGGGATCTTCCAACGCGGCTCAGCCTGTTGCGACTGCAGCGCGATCAGCTCCTCCCCATCCGTCGCAATCAGTACGAGGTCTCCGACCGCATAGGGACCCCAAACACATCTCCCGCTCAGGCCCCACTCACCCGTTGGCTGGAAGTCGTCGACGCCAATGCTCAGAATCCGATCGCTCCCCACTCCACGCGTCGCGAGATAAACCGTCGAACCAACGACTACCGGCGGTGCAATCGGCTCTGCCGAAGAGGCCTCTTGCAGCACTGCGGCCAAGTGCGGCTGCGGCTCCGTTTTCAAATTCAACCGGTAGAGTGTTCCCTTGCCGTCGATCAGGACCGCCTGCTCGCCATCCGGTGTGATCGCAGGCGATTGCCATTTCACATCCGCACCAGCGGACAGCGAAGGCTGGAATGGTTCTGCCGCGGGCCGCCCCATCTCTACATCGAGCAGTTCGACGCGTCCACCGCGCGTTGGAACCAACAAGCCTCCCTGAAAAGCGGCAGGTAGGGCGGCCGGTGTGTCGCCATCTAAAATCAAGGAGACCAACCGAAGCGGCTGCTGCGATTGCTCCGGCGCGAAAACAACGACCTGATCGCGCATCGCCGATCCGAGATAGACGTACTCCGATGAAGAGACAGGAAGGGCCTGCTGCAGCGGCGGTAATCGTGGATCGCGCAAGGCAAACACGGGGCGATCCGTGTGTCCGACCCGAATCGTTTGTGTATCAATCGAGTAAAGGGCCGCGTTGCCGCTGACCACCTGAATCTGCTGTGCAGCGCGATTGATCGTCGGAGGACCGGCAGGGGGAACTCCCAGATCGGTTTCCCAAAGCAATTCGCCTTCGCGATCACTGGTTCGACCGCCCACGGTCGTGGCGGCTACGGTCACACCGGCCCGCCCAGAACGACTTCGCACGGAATACAGCCGATTTCCTTTTCGCTGCAAGGGCATCAGAAACTGGTCTCCCTTGCAGTCAATCCATTTTCGTACGAGTTGGCCGCGCGATACCTGAAGCTCGTACTCGGTCAATTGGCGGTCGCCCAGCCAGAGACGACTCTCCGAGAGGAACGGAAAACAGGTGGTTCCGCTCTCGACCGTCGAAACGGCAGTGGCGGCGATTCGGATGGGTTGATCGGCACTGTTGGGATCGATTTCAAAGACGTATAACCGACCGCGATCCGTAACGACCAGAACGCGCTGCCCAAAGGCGATCATGGGCACAATAACGCGCCCCTCCAACCGTAGCGGGTCCACGACAACGCGGCGCAGTTGGTCGGGTTGTTCGGGATTCGGACCCAGCAAATGCAGCAACGAAAAATCAGGACCCGGATTCTCGGCAACAAGAATCTGTCCGAGGACGGTCACAGGCGGCACGACAACGGAGCCGGCGGCGTGCCCAAGATAGAACACGTCGCGGCAGCTCAGATCCGCTGGATTCAACAGATACAAACTGGACTGCCATCCGGGTTGCGCGAGGGTGGACGAAGGCAGATCGACCAGTGGCGTCGTTGTCAGCGGTTCAGGAAATGTCGCAGCCCGCTCGACTGTTCCGGTTGCCGGATCGATGACGAGCAAGCGTCCTTGTTCCGCATCTCCTGCGCTTGCGAAAATGCGACCTCCCGCGAGGACCGGCAGCGGCAAGGCGCCGCCTGCCTTCAGACGCCAGACCAACTTGCCGGTTGGCCCGTCGACGCAGATCAACTCATCCGAGCGTGCATCGGCGAGCAACACAGCGGCATCCGCCTCGGACGAGAGAGCGATGGGCGGCAAGTTCGACTCAAACCCGAGAAATCGCCGCCAAACGAGCCGACCGGAGGCCGACTGCAGGCCGTACGCCGCCCCCCGTGCGTTAACAAACACCATCTCGGGATCCGCTTCCGCGACGGTCGGACCGCGGCAATCGGCCAGCGCAATGCGAAACTGGGCCGAAGTCTGTGGTTCTTCGGTGACTGGCTGCGGCGGTTCGGAGAGCAACTGAATGGCGTCGCGTTCTCGTTGCGTAATTGTCAACACGGCCGTTCGCAGTCGATCGTCAAGTTCGAGTCCCGGGTACTTGCGCAACAGCTGTCGCTGAAGATCGTAGGCTTGGCCCGTCTGACCTTGTGCAACCACTGCCTCGATCTGTTTGATGGTCTCTTCCAGTTCCCGATCGCGGTTGATTCGACGCTCCACGCTCTGCAACTTGGCGAGGATCTGTTCGATCCGCGGTTGCTGACCTCGCCGCACAGAAGTTGGCAGGTAGGTACTGTTGTTCACTTCCTCGAGGGCTTCCTGAGACAGCGCTCGATATTTCTCTGCTCCGGGGATATCGGGGGCCTTCAGGGCCTGTTCGGCAAACCCATCGGCAATCTCGGGCAGCAGACTCGCCAGCTCCGGGCGCGCTTCATTGAATTCGGGCAACCCCTCAATCTTGGGCAACTCGGCGCGGACCGTGGCGAGTGCTTCCTCCCATTGCTTGCGAGTCACAACGTTCCAGATCTCCGCCAGTCCGATGCGGACGCGCGCCATTCCCGCTTTGGGATGATCCGGATAGTCATCGAGGAACTGTTCAAATTTTCCGATTGCCTGGCCGTAGGAACCGGATCGGTAATCGTCGTAGGCCAGGTTAAACGCATCGTCGCCGGTCCCATGGGAGAGATAGAAGTAGAGCCCGATCACGACCATCGTCAACAGCAGCAGCGCGCCTCCGCCGACGAGCATTAAGGGAGAGTCCCACCGATTGGGTGAATACTTGCGCGGTTGCTTCGCGGCACGCGCACCACCAAACCATCCCGCCCATCCGCGTCGTCGGGGCTGGACCGCACCGCTTGCGGTGTTTTCCGCCTCCGGCTCCGCCAACACGTCATGATCGATCTCCGCCGTCGGCTCGTCGTGGTCGAGTTCCGCCACGGGTGCTGCATCATCCGGTTCCCCAAAGATCGGCTCGGGCTCCGGTTCGAACTCCGACTCGGACGGCGCGGGCTCGAGTTCATCGGCAGACGGGGCCGGAGATTTCGGCGGACGTTGCGGCGCTGGCCGTACGGCAGGCAGGTCGTCGTCGGGAGCCAGACCTAATTCTTCCTCGTCTTCGGTCGCCGCCGCTTCGCGCTGATGCAATTGCTGCAACAGTTGTGCGGCTTTTTCTTTGGTCAGCAATCCCTTCTTCACGAGAGCGCGGGAGAGAGATTCGGGCGAGACGCGGCGTGAAGTACTCTCCACCTGCCGCCGCAGTTTGTCGAGTACTTTGCGCGAGAGCAGATTCTGTGCTTCGAGCAGCTCAAGAAAGTCTTGGGCGGTCATTCATCTTCCACCGTTCTCAAGGTGACCTCTTCCATTCCGATTTCCGTGCCTGCGTCCATCGCCATCACCACGCGGTCGTGGGTTGCGTCGCCATGTGCCTCGATAATCAGCTTGTTTGGCGCCTGCCCTCGTCCATCGCCTTCCTTCGCCTCACGCAACCGGCGGAGCAATTCCTGTTCGCTGGGCGCTTCTTGTTCTTCATCCCAGTGCGACGCGGCAACATGGAATGTATTGAATTCGTCCACACGTACGGTGATGATCCCGGAGTCCTCGAGGTTTTCGCTGACTTGCGTGCTCGGCGCATCATCCTTTGGCGCGGGCAGCCGAAACGATTTTTGCATCGCAAAGGCGGCGGTCACCATAAAAAAGATGAGTAGCAGGAAGGTCACATCGACCATCGGCGTCATGTCCAATTCGCCTTCCTCGCCACGGCGAGGCGACCGAAACTCCAGCGGCGCCTCGTCCGCATACAGGTCCGCATCCGGTGCGCGTCGCAGGGACTCATACGGAACCGACAGCGTCGAGCTGCATTCGGGACATTCGACATGCTGCTCGGCATTCGCCACGCGCGTGGCCATCCGCGCCTGACAGATCGGACATCGAAAATGGATCAGACCATCACTCATTGGACTTCCATCACGGCAACGTAAAGGTCTCCGCTGCCGGCCTTCCCGACGGCGTCGGAGACGCGGGCCACGTCGCGGTGCCGGACCCCTTTCTCGGCTTTGATCAGCACATGTTCTTTGCCGGCCGTCAGATTCTCCTCGATGTAACGGACAATTTCCTGCTCTTGAATGATCAAATCGGACGAATTGACCTGTTTGTCCGCGGCGCGTCCGTCCGCCAAAAAGATGTTTGCCGTGTCGCCGCTGCCTTGAGCGAGAGTGATCGGAATCGAGCTCTTCTCTGCCACGGCGGTACCGTACCGGGCTTTGGGCAATTCCACGGGCGCGTCTTCGTCCAGGCGCGAGGCGACAAGAAAGAAGATCAACAACAAGAACGTGATGTCGATCATGGGAGTGATATCCATTTCAGCATCCTCGAGCGGACGCCGAAAGACGAGCGGATGCTCTTCCCCTGCTTCAACGAAGTATTCTTTGCTCTCGGCGGGCGCATTCATGGCAGATGCTTTCTGCTAAGCGGAACGACTGTTCGGCGGAGTGGACATGGTCGAGGCAGTTGCATCGCGAAGCGTATCGAGCACCTGATTCAGCCCGGCAGCCACCAAATCCTCCATCCTGCGAATTCGAATGTTGATCGATGCCGTCAGCAGGATCAGCGGAATTGCAATCGCCAGCCCGCAAGCCGTTGTGATCAATGCGAAACTGATGTCGTTGGCCAGGACGTCGGGGCTCACATTGGCCTGATTGGCAAGTTTGCCGAAGGCCCCCATCATTCCCATGACTGTGCCGAACAACCCGACCATTGGCGCACTCTTGATGACCGTATTCACCCAACTGAGTCGCTGCTCCAAATCGGATAGCACGTCGCGTTGGAAGCGATCCATGACCAGGTGTTTTGTTTTGGCGTATCCGATCTGACGATTGTTGATCGCAATCAGCGCCAGTTGCGCAACGGCGCGTGGATCTCCGTCGCACATTTCCGCCGCGGCGGCAAAATCCCCGTGAGCCAACGGCTGTTCCAGCTGATTCAGGAATTCGGACTGGGCTTCTTCCGTCCGAAATCGCTGTCGAGCAACGCGCATCCAGACCATCACGACACAGAATGCGCCCCAAAGCGCGATCAGCACCAGGACTCCGTAGGTCAGTTTGCCGACGACGTTTGTCAGCCCGCTAATATCCAGCTGTGCCCAGGGGAGGGCCTGGAGAGAGATCATCATCGCATTCATTTAGGACCTTCCGATCCGCCATTGGATTTCCACCACGAAAAACTCGTATCCGCGTCCCGCCGGACGCACCGCAAAGACCGTGCGTCGAACATCCTTAAGGGGCCGGCTTCCCAGTTCCTGCTGCTCCAACACAGCCAACTGATTCTCCAGCGCCGGAGGATAGAACTGGCACATAATTCGGCCCGTTGTGCTGACGCCCGCGCGCGAGAGCAAAGCTCGGTCTTGCTCCTTAAACTTGCCACCCTGCCAGATGAAGTACAAGCGATCATCATCCGCGTTATCGATCGAACGGGTTTTCAGAACCCCCTGATCGAAAAATGCATAATCGATTCCGGGTCGACCGCCGCCCAAGGCTGCCAGTTCGATCCCAAAGAACTCCAGCTCCTTCGCGTAGGATTCCAGGGTCGTGGCCTGAAAACGGATTTCCCAGCGTTGCCAACGTGGAATCGTACCGCTGCCCCGTTTTCTTCCATCCGCGCCGCCTCGCCCGCGGGTGGACATCACCGTCTCCATCGCGTCCAGGCTGGCCGCCACCGTCGAAACGGCATCTGTGACCGCTGCCAGAGTCTCCTTGACGTCGGGTTCCACCAGGTCCTGCAACTCCTCTACGCCGGGCTCTTCCAGCCGATCGAGCATGTCGCTCAAGTCTTCCCCTTCTTCTTCCACGAGATACATTTCCGGCTGTGCCGGCAAGGTGAAGACGCGGTTGGTGACGAAGATGATCACCAGCACCAGAGCGAGCAAGCCCACCATGACCAGCAGGGAGATCAGCATGCTGGCCGCACGGTCGTAGCGACTAACCTTCAGCAGGTCTCCATGCTGGGACGATCCACTGACCGGTCGGCGTTCTTTGGTGGACGGGTGCGTTTGAGACACTTTGAAGATCGGACTCGCGGTGAAAATCAGGATTGGGGATGGGCTCTAGTTCAAGAATTGTGCGTTGGGCCGGATCGCAAGGTACCACTGTTTCCATCTTTCGATGACTTCCAGCTTCGCCCCGTCCGTGGGGTCGTCCGGTAAACCGAAGCCATTCACCTTGCGGCTGAGCAGGCGGAGCGCATCGCGCGCCTTCATCACGATTCTCGGATCGGGATCGCCCAGGGCGTAGATGAATGTCGGAACGTTGTCCAGGTCGCGCGTGCTGTAGAGCGCTTTGAGCGCCGCCATGCGGACGGGATATTCTTCGGCTGCAACCAATCGCCGCAGTCGTTCCAGTTCGCGGGCACGTTGTTCGGGATCCTCGCTTAAGGTGACGACAATATCGCGCGTCAACAAATCATCATCTTCAGCCGCCGCCTCCAGGAGCGCGAGCAGACTTTCGGCTTGACCTTGGAACGGGGTCTTTACAATCTGACCGTCTTCGCCCACTGCGACGTCCGCCGTATTCGTCGGCAGCCCGCGACCGCCGCGAAGTCGCCCGTCGTAGGCTTCTGCCTTGAGGATCGATTTTTTCGTTCCTCGCGTGAGGAACAAGATGCCAAAGCAGGTATCTGCGACGGCACCGCCTTCCGCTTCCCAGCTGCCGTCCGGCGCCTGTTGTCGTTGCAGCTCCTCAACCCCTGCGTTGTACCAGGCAGGTTCTGCCGGTTCGTCGCCGGTCACCAACTCGCGAAAGCTCTGATACCGTTCGAAGGCGTACATGTAGTAGTATCGCCAATCGTCGGGATCGATCCGAAAGTTCTGGGCAAACCAACGGTCTCCATCGGCCATCGAGCGCTTCAAGATATCATCGTCGACCGCGTTGGTGCGTGGAACTCGAGGCCCCGAGGCGACGGCCTGTTGGACGCGCCGTACTGCCGGGGGGAGGCCCCTTCCCGGATCCCGCCGCCGCTCGGGAGTCATCTGCAACAGGTCCGCGGCAATGTACACACTGCTCAGACCGGCCGCGGACAGGGACTGTTGCACCGGATACTGTCCGACTCGATCGAACGACCCCGGATCGATTCCCTGGTACCCCCATCCCCCGCTCGGGTCCTGGGTGCGCAACAGCCAATTACAGACCTTGGCGACCGCCTCGGGCGGACTTTCCAACACGCCGCTGCGATCCACCGTCCAGGTTGCCAGCACGGCATATTGTGTCATCGAAGTGTCACCCGTCTTCGAATGGGGACCTTCCACATAACCCCAGCCGCCAAAGCCCTTCTGCCAGTCCAGCATGGCTTGTGTCAGTGCGAGAATCTCCTCGCGATACTGATCGGGATCCAGCTCACACAGGAAAATGATGGAGATCGCCA
>CAZFWV010000153.1:0-14957 GCA_964522605.1 uncultured Pirellulaceae bacterium | reverse complement strand
CTTGCGCTTCGTGCTCGCAAGAAACGGCGGAGCCTGATCGGTTCGCAACAGCGTAGCTGGTGTTTTGTGCGCCGGAATCATTCCTGTCGATTCAATCAACGCGACCGTGCCAGGACGCTTCCATCTGTCGATACAGTCGGCAAAGCTCCACAGATACCAAACGGTTTCCCTTGTGACTGGCCTCACTACGCATCCACTCCCAGAGTTCGTGGTCGCGTAGACGTTCTTTGGTCTTCCTGGGCCAGGGAATCATATTCCCTCCGGGGCCGGAGGCTCGGCACGTTACTTGGCCTCGCCCGCTACCACAACGGTCTGATAGATCGGCGAGGGGGAGCCAGCGGTAACGGGGAACTTGGTCTCGCCCGATTCGAGGTAGTACTCGAAGTCATCTCCCTGCGGCGGAATCACCGCCGAGTAAACGCGGCGTGCCTTGCGGGCCACGGGAATGCTCTTCCATGAGCCACGGCCGAGCGGCCGGACCTTCAACACCGGCGGCCTGTCGCCGGTGCTCAATGCGATCACGCTCAGCTCCAGCGACTGATCTTTGTCGATATGCGTCTCGGTACCGAGCACTCGGATCAGCGGCGCCCCGTCGTAATCGTTCGACGGATGGGCGCCGTTGGGGATCGGCTTCCGCAATCCTCGCTCCAACTGCTGGTCCCACTTGAGCGCGACCAGTTGGTGCCAGTTGAGAATCTCGAGGCTAACGATCTCCCCCAGGTCGCTGGCGTTGGTCACCTTCTCAAGATGTAGCCGCATCATCTTCTCCCAGAGCCGCGCCATCCGCGTACGAACGGCCAGCGCCTGGACGTACTGATCCTCACGCATCGAGAGTTCGAACTGGTGGCGGGCGACGGCGAACTCGCCCATCAGCCGCATGACCTGGAACGTCTTAAGGAAGTAATCGAAACGCTCCCGGTTCCCCCGCCCCGCAATCTTAGGTCGAAGGGCCTCAAGCTTTTCCACAAACGCGTAGTCCTTTTTCGCCGTCTCCCAAGACTGCTCCTCATTGGGAAGGATTGCTGCGGGCGAGGCGCCGGCCGTTTCACTTTCCGTATCCCAGCCGTTGATGATCGGCAAGCCGCCGGGTTTGTTGAGCCCGCATTTGTCGAGGGAAGCCAAGATCGCCCCAGCTTCGGCCCCCACCTCGGGGCCGAACTGAGCGATCGCCCACCGCTTGTAGTAATCGCTCCACCAACTGTTCCTCCTCTCGGGCAAGGTGCGCTGAGGCGGTGCCGACGTCGTGCCATAGGCCCAGGTCAGATCGCGCATTGCGCCGACATTGGGGCTGAGGATCCGTGTGCGCCAGTGCTTGGCGATCAGGCCGTGGCCGCCCTTCTTCAGCGCGGCGTGGGTGTCGGACCAGATGCGGCCGATGTCCAGCTGTGGCTGAGCCAAGCCCCAGTCCTCTTCGAGCCAGGTAGCGGGCCATTTTTTGCGCTGGCGGCTGAGGTTCTCAAATGACTCGGCCTCGTCCCAGAGGCCCATGATCGGCGCCTCGTAGGGCAGCAGCGTCGGGTCGTCGAACTCAGCGGGATTGTCTGCGCTTCCGATCTTCCAACCCGCCATAGCGATCTGGAACGGGTCGCCCAGCTCATCCAGCGCTTCGCGCGCCAGCACAATATCCTGCTTGATCGCGTCGATCTGAGTCGGAGTCATGTCGTAGTGCTGCCACACTTCCCAAGTCCAGAGCCAGTAATAGTCGAGGTCATGAGTCCGCATGATGCGGGTGAAGATCCCTTTGTAGATTTCCTTGACGACCTTGGGGTCCTTTGGGTCGAGTCCCTTCTCTTTCAGGTGCCACTGCAGCGCGGGCGGGATGCCGCGCACCCAGTCCGCTTTGACCTCGGCCCCCTTCTTCTCGACCCCCATCGGCAGCTCGGTGCCAACGGCGGTCTTGACGCCCAGCTGCTTGGCGTGGGCAAAGGCATGCTTGAGCATTACACCGGTCTTATTGAACGCCTCGTTGTACCCCTCCAAGTCCGTGTAGATTTGCGCGCCCATCACGTCGGGGCCGTAGTCGTTTCGATCGAAGATCTGGCTTGCCGGTGATTGGAACTTGTCGGTGTCGAGTGTGGCGTAGCCCCAGATTCGATTGGGGCGCTTCGTGTGGGAAAAATAGGCAGGGTAAGACCACTTCACAGTGCCGTCGGGGTTCACATCTTCGGGCAGGCCGATCCAGACCGTCAGTTCCGGCCCCGTTGGACTGAATTCTCTCACGCGTTCTTCGTAGGCCGAGTAGCGAGGGTAGGTCTTGAGGCCGATAAAGTTCATTCCCAGTTTTGGCAGCTGTGAGATCACCGACTTGTAGTCCCGTGTGTTCCAGAAGTCGGGCCCCTGAAAGAAGTCATGAAAGGGCTGAATGCCACGCGTCTCAAAGAGTGGCCTCCCTACCTCGTCGAATCCGGATAAGGAGAGCTCGGTTTTCGTGTCGGGGATCGCGTCGCCGGCGAGGTCGAATCCGACGCCAATCCTCTCGGCGTAGCGATAAGCGGCCAGCAGTGTGGCGTCTGCATCGGCGCCGGAAACGACCAGGATGTTGCGACCATCCACAGTGACCGACTTGAGGAGCGTTTGGCCCTGTTTGGCTTCGTAACCGATCGGATCGCGCAACGACGCCAGCAGCGGGCTATCGTTTGCTGCGACGACGATCAGGCCGCCGGACGCGGGCAGCGACGCGACGGGCTCCACATCCAGCAACTGGCCGCTGCGCAGGTAGACGTAGCGCCGCACTTCCTTGGCGGCCAGCAGCTCCTTGAGAGCCCCGTTCAGCGGATAGACGATCGTGGTTTGGGCCGACGAGATCGTCTCAGCCTGCGCACCAAAAAACGACGCCGCCAAGAACAGCACCGCCAACAACAATGCGTGTAAATGCTTCATGGTTCTTCCCAAAAGACCAATGGTTGGATCCGGTCCGGCGCGATCGTCAGGCATCGCTCCTCGGCACGCACGGCGCCACGGTCCCCGACCTTCACTTCGGACAACCTACCTTCTGTTTCACCCATGCGTTCGGCTCGCCGGAACTGGACCGATTCACCCGCCGAAGCGGTTGGCAAAGATCGCTGAACTACCACAATTCTCAGAATTCCAAGTGGCTTAACGCCGTTTCAATCCACGAGTTCGTCAGGACGCGTTCGTTGAGGATTGTGTACCACAGGTCACCACGGGCCTCGATATATTGCCGCAGGTTGCGCAGAGAAGCGATCAAATCTTGTCGATGCAGCTGCAGGTCGACGGGCTGATAGCGCAAGCCAACCTCCTGCATAAAGGCCACAACCTCTTCATGCCGGTTCTCTTGCAGGAGACTCATCAGATAGACCCCGAGTCCAACGATCCAGCCGTGGATGAAGGGGCGCTTGAGCCGTTCTTCGAGTTCGTAGAACACGTAATGTTCACTGCCTTCTTCAACACGGTAGTGTCCTGCGGGCAGACAAAGAGTGTTGACGCGCATGTAGCCTTCAACGATTGCGCGCAAACCGTCGTCCGAGCACTGGCAGATGGCAGCCGCCCGAGCCATCGTGTCGGCCAGGATTTCCCGCGCCTTGACGACGTCTTCCGTGTGAAACGGATATTCGCTGCGGCCTGCTTGATCGGCAAGTTCCCAGTCGAAGCAAGCGGTGTGAATCGACAGCAGATCGCCGACGCCGGCAATATTCAGCTCCGGCGGTGCCGTGCGGATCAAGTCGTAATCGATCACGAGCGGGTCAGGGCTCGTCTGGCCGACGTACTCGACGCGATGCCCGCGCCGGATCCCAGCCGCCGGAGTCACGAACGCGTCAACACTGAGAATTGTCGGTGCCGTAACAAGACGCAGACCGCGTTTCCAGGCGAGGTATTTTCCCAGGTCGATCGCCTGCCCCCCGCCGATGGCCAGCACAGTGTCGCATTCGGGTGCGGTCGCCACCTGACGATCGAGTGTTTCCGCCTCCATGTTCTCGACCATCAGCACGGTGGCCGGCAGAGTGCCAAGGCGCGACCGAGCCAGCTGCCACGGAACGTCCATACTCGTGACGAGGTAACGGCCAAGCTCCCGACCGATGCCGTCAATCGCACCGGGACCGAAGCGTGATGAGCGAACGTTCGTTTGACCTTCGATCATTGGTTTGGACTCTCTGCGCCAGCGGTTCGAGGAGGGCCGGCTTCACCACGCTGCAACCGGCCACGAATCAACCCAAAGTAGATCCCGATACCTACCGCAATCGCGATCGCGGTAGAAATAGCGGGCAAATGCTCCGTGTCGATGCCGGCCAGCGGTGTGGGCGGGATCGTCAGCGCAGCGACAACTCCCAGGACCCATAGCAACGCCGCACGACCGATCCACACCTGAGCCGCACCCAGCCGAAAGCCCTCTGCGCGCGTTGCGGCCGGCGCACGCAACGCAGCGATGACGATGCCCGCGTAACCAAGGTAACCGGCCACGGCGGAAATCTGCGTTATCATGTCGAGATTCGGTAAGCCGATCACTACGGCCGATGCGGTCACCCAGACAAAGAGGATGGCGTTGCGGGGCGTGCGATGACTCTCGGGTACGTAGGCCAGCCATTGCGAAAAAGGCAACATCCGATCGCGCGCCATGGCGAACAACAACCGACTTGTCGCCGCCATACTGGCCAGGCCACAGGCAAAAACCGAAATGCCGACGACGGCCAACACCACAGCCAACGCTTGCGATCCCAAGGTGACCTGCAACGTGTACTGCAAAGGGTTGTCGGCAGCCTGCACAACAGGCAGGTCGGGAATCGCCAACAGGACACCCAGCAACAAAAGGAACCCCGCGAAGCCTGAGGCGAATAGCGACGTTAGGATGGCCCGCGGTACAACACGCCGCGGTTGATGCGTCTCTTCGGCCAGGTCGGCAGCCGCCTCAAAACCAGTCAGGCACCAGGCGCCCACCAGCAACGAGAGTGCCCATGCGCCCAATCCGGCCGGCTGTTGGCTCGCCGCATTGATCGGATCGCCGAGCACAGCCACCGGTGATTTTCGCACTAAAGCGATCCCGATCAGGATCAGGCTGAGCACCGAGACACCAAGCAGCTCGGTCCAGACTCCGACATTGTTTACCCCTGCCGCCAGCCGAATTCCATAGAGATGCAACACGGCCGTGACGGCGATCACACCCAGCGTGAGCGCCGCCAAGCCCGATGGGTCCGTCCAGCGTCCCCCCAGCCAACTGCCCAGCTGGGCGGCAAGGGTCGCACAAACGCCGGGAAAACCGGTCAGGAATTGCAGCATCAGCAGCCAGCCAACGAAGAAGCCGAAATGCGGATTGACCAACCGACTGGACCACTGATAGCCGTAGCCGGAAAGGGGCATTCGCGTCGATAGCTCCGCCAGCACGAGTGCGACGAGCGTCTGTCCGACAAGCACAACCAGCCAAGACCAAGCGAGTCCACCTCCCACTTGACGCAAGCCGTGACCGAAATTGGCGAAGGTCCCGGTGAAGACCGAGATCAGCGAAAACGCGACGGCAAAGCTGGAAAAATGTCCCAGGCTTCGCCGGAGCTGCTGCCGGTAGCCGAACTGATTGAGCTCAATTGCGTCGCGATCGTCGGTCGTCATGGTCGCCGCGAATTATGAACTCCGGTGCCACGCCATTCAAGAATGGAGATCCTGTTTTGCGGACTGATTTTCCCCCTGCAAAGTCGAACCTGATACATTGGTGGGGAGACTGTCTCGAATGAGCATTGGCCAGCAATGAAGAAAACTCGAAAATCCGTAAAGGCAGCTCCCCGGCGACTTCGCGTGGCGGCAGTCCAGATGATCTTTGCCGACTCGATTTCCGGAAACTTGAAAAAGATCGAGCGTGCCACGCATCGGGCTACGGAAGCCGGCGCCGATGCGGTGCTCTTTCCTGAGTGTGCGACCACTGGCTACGCCTACGATTTTGCTTCGCTGAACCCGGCCCTGCTGCGTGAATCGCTGCAGGCCGTTGCTGCGGTTGCGACTCAACAGCAGGTCAATCTGCTCGTTGGCACACCGGTCTTTGCAGCAGGACGGTGGTACAACGGCCTAGTGGTGTTTGACCGGCGTGGCCGATTGACTCACACGTACGCCAAGTGCCAACTGACCGATTCCGATCGCCGGTGGTTTACTGCCGGTAACAGTCTGTCACTATTCTCTTTGGACGGCGTTCGTGCCACGGCGATCATCTGTCACGAACGTCGCTACCCCGAGCTTGTGCGATTGCCGGTGATGGCGGGCGCCCAGGTCGTGTTCCACCCCAACGCCGGGATGGATCCCTTGCATATCTCGCAGGCAAAACGGCGAGGCCGAGATGGGATTCCAGTGCGGGCTTTTGAAAACGGCATTTATTACGTTTTCGCCAATTCGGTTGGGCCTCAGGGAGGTGACAAATGGTCAGCGGGGGATTCGAAAATCGTCTCGCCGGATGGATCCTTCCTGCAATTGGCGGACAATCACCGCGAGCGAGTGATCGTTGCGGATTTGGACTTGTCCCTGTCCACGCGGAGTTATGCTTCGGATAGCCTGAAGCATCCACGGTTTCTCGCTCCGCACTGGAGAACAATCCTGCCCGAGATGCGGAAACAAGTCCGTCAGACCGATCGCCTGTTCCGTCAATGGTATACTTCGACGAACCGATGAAGCTCGACACGCATTTTCGCATTCGCCCGGCCCACGCCGACGATCAGAAAGATGCCTATTCGATCTGCCTCAAGACCGGAGATCATGGAGCGGACGGCACACCTTTTTACCAAGACGATCCCGATGCGTTAGGCCGAATCTTCGTGGGACCGTATCTTGTCTTCCAACGGGAACTCGGGCTGATTCTCGAGGATCCGCTGGGGGTCTGTGGGTATTCGTTCGGCGCACTCGATTCGCGAGCCTTCTTTGCACGATACGAAACCGAATGGCGCCCCAAATTGTGTGCTGAGTTTCCCATGCCGCAGGGGAATCCGGCACAGTGGAATCGCGTGCAAACGGTTCATTCCTGGTATCATCGACCGGACTATTTTTGTCCCGAACCCTATGAAGAGTATCCGTCGCACATGCACATTGACCTCCTCGAGCGCGCCCGGGGCCACGGAATGGGACGGCGAATGATGGAACAAGGGATGACAATGCTGCGGCAGAAGGGCTCTCCGGGAGTCCATCTTGGCCTCAGTGTGCGCAATCCACGTGCGTTCCGCTTCTATCAGAGACTCGGCTTTCGCGAACTCGTCCGAACCGGCACGTCGACGGACGGCTGCATCTACATGGGCAAGCCACTTTGAAAGCGGCGAAATCCATGTTTGCCCTCAGCCAAGAGGGCGCGCGAAGGTCAGGCCATTCGGCATCTTGTGTCGAGAAAACTGTGAGAGCAACGCGCGTGATACGCGTCGATCACGGCCGCCGTGACTCGGGCTTCCCCACTGCGTTCCCGTCACTTGAGAGTGACAGTGACTCGCTCGATGACCCCGTCGAATTCGAAAGGCCGTCGTTTTTCGTAATCGAGTGAGACCGGGGAACCGAGATCCAAGCCTACGTCGAATGTTTCGCTGGCAGTGAACGCGGCCGGAACGGTCCGCTTCACGGTGGTGCGTGCCGCTTCATCACCATCGATTCTGATGATTACGGTTGCGGCAGCACCAGGTTGAGCAAGCGTCGTGTCGACTTCAATCGTGTGCTTGCCCGCGGAGAGCGTCTGATCGACCTCGGCTCGATAACGCTCGATCAGCAGCATGTTGTATTCGTACACCAGCTTGCCGTCGTCCATGAAGAGTGTCAGCCCACCAGAATTTCCGCCCAAGGCATAGAGCACTCCCGATGCGCCTTCATCCATCTCGAACTCCACGGTCACGACGTTACTGCGTTTCCCCAGTCCCGGCGCCGTGAATTCGGGCATCCGCCGGGTCGTCGTGTCAAAACGCCACTCTTGATACGAAGTGGTGATCACATCTTCCGGATGAAAGCGCGTCCACAATCCGCCGCCAATCGGCAGGACCTTGTTGGATCTGGCCTCTGCGAGAAACCGTTTTTTCATGGCCGCCAAGAGTTCGGGTTCCCGATTCGCCAGGTCATTCGCCTGCGAAAAATCCTTCGTCAGGTCATAGAGCTCCCAAACCTCCTTGTCAGGGTCCCAAGCCTTGAGCCGCTCACCCGTACTGGGAGTATCCCACGGCAGGAAAGGGCCAAACGTGCAAGCAAACCAGCCGTCGTGGTAGATTCCTCGGCTCGCATTATTCTCGAAATACTGCGTCTTCTTCCGGCCCTCCGCGCTCGAATCCGCAAACGAATAGACCATGCTCACGCCGTCAATCGGGTCTTGATCGAAACCATTCACGCGCTCAGGCGGCTTGATCCCAAGGATCTCGTACAGTGTCGGTGCGATGTCATTGACGTGATGGAACTGGGGGCGTGGTACGGTGTCGGGTTGGATCCCCTTGGGCCACGAGATCACCAGCGGGTTTCGCGTTCCACCGAAGTGGGCAGCGACGAGTTTCGTGGATTTTAACGGCGTGTCGCCGGCCCACGCCCAACCGGCATGATACATGTTGTCGGTTCGAGCTGTCCCCAGAGCCCGCAAGCCGCCGAGATCTTCGAGAACTCGTAGCTGTTGCTCGACGGTATTGGGAATGTTGTTCTGGGCAAGCAGTTCGCTGATGCTCCCGTGTTGGCCTTCGGCACTGGCTCCGTTGTCACCCCAGACATAAAAGATAATCGTGTTGTCGCGGACACCCAGCTTCTCGAGACCGTCCACGAGTTTGCCGACCTGGGCATCCGTGTGCTCAACGAACCCGGCAAAGACTTCCATGAGTCGCGTTTGGAACGCACGCTCTGATGCCGGAATGCTGTCCCATGACGCCAGCGAATCCGGTCGCGGGGTCAGCTTGGTATCCACCGGAATCCAACCCAGCTCCTTCTGTCGCCGAGACACACGCTCGCGATAGGCATCCCACCCGTCATCAAATTTCCCCTTGTACTTGTCTGCCCACTCGCGAAACACATGATGGGGCCCATGTGCCGCTCCGGGAGCCCAGTACATCAAGAAGGGCGTGTCGGGCGCAAACGCCCGATGCTGTTTCAGCCAGCCAATTGCCTTGTCGGCTAGATCCTCGGTCAAGTGATACGACGCGTCATGCGGTGGCTCGATCGGATTGCGGTTTTCGTAGAGCCGTGGCTCATACTGTGATGTTTCACCCGCCAGGAATCCGTAGAAGTAGTCGAATCCGTGCCCGGTTGGCCAGCGATCAAAGGGCCCCATCGACGTCGTTTGGTTCGCCGGCGTGTTGTGCCACTTGCCGAAGGCTGCGGACCGATAGCCATAGTGGTGCAGTACCTCAGCAATCGTTGCCGAACTCTTGGGAATTACTCCGGTGTACCCGTCGAAATCGGAAGCCCGTTCGGCGATCGTCCCGCTTCCGACGCGATGATGGTTTCGGCCCGTCAGCAGTGCCGCTCGCGTTGGCGAACAGATCGAGGTTGTATGGAAACAGTTGTAACCAATCCCTTCTTTTGCGAGACGTGAGAGCGTTGGCGTATGGATTTCGCCACCGAACGTGTCGGTTTGGGCGAAGCCAACGTCGTCGATCAGAATGATCAGAATGTTTGGCGCGTCGGGACGTAGCCGTCGCGGTTGCTCGCGCCACTTCATTGTCGAGTCGAGGATCGTTTCCCCTGCTTGGCTGGCTGAAGGCGCCGCCGGAAACGGTAAGACGCTACCGTCATCCTGTGCTTGCACCGCGGCAGATGGGATGATGACGCACAACAGAGCCGTGAATACCGCTAGGCGACATTTTTTCGGATCATCTTTTCTCGTCGTTCGCATCGAGATATCTCACATCCAGTTTGTCGATTTTGCCTGTGAACTGAAACGGGGCTCGTTCGGAGTAAAGGGGCGAAACAGGTGAAAAACTATCGCGTCCGACATCAAACGTGTCGTTGCCACTCAGTCCGTAACCCGTTGTCCGGGGAATGCGTCCCTGGGCAAGCTGGCGGCCATTGACACGAATCGCAACCTCGGCGGGTCCGTTTCGCACACCGGGTTCGAATCGTGACTCGACTTCGATCTTAACGCGTCCCTTAGGCAACGGGTCCTTGGTGATTACGCGGTTTCGGTCGAGATGATAGAGGTTGTACTCGTAATAGATCTTGCCCTCGTCGATCCAGGCAGCAATTCCGCCGGAGAAGCAACCGAGCGCATACAGCACGCCTTCGGTCTTTTGATCGATTTCCGCGTCAATCGTCACCAGGCTGCTTTTCAATCCAAGTTTGGGGGCCGTCGCTTCGGGAACCTCAATCACGTCGGACGTGTAATGGAACTCCCGGGCTGGATTCTGCTTGACAAACTCCGGATGCAACGCGGTCCACAAACCTCCCCCGATGGGAAACACCTTGTTCTCTTCGGCTTCCTTTAAGAAGACACCGATCATCGACTGCAGCTTATCGGGCTGTTGACTGGCGAGGTCGACCGCTTGCGTAAAGTCGGATTGCAGGTCGTACAGTTCCCACGGCTCCTGATCCGGGCGCCATTGGAAGATCGCCGGATCAATCCCCGAAACCCAGGGAATGCGGGGGCCAAACGCCGAAGCCATCCAACCGTCCTGATAGATCGCGCGACTCCCCATGATTTCGAAGTACTGCGTCCGTTTGCGCCCCGGCGCGTCGGCCGAATCAAAGGCGTACTTCATGCTGACACCGTCCATAGGGTCTTGCGTAACTCCGTCCACGGTCTCCGGGGCGCGGATTCCCAGGATCTCGTAGATCGTGGGGACCACGTCGTTGACATGGTGGAACTGAGAGCGGATCTTTCCGTCCGGCTTGATCGACTTGGGCCAACTGACGGCCAGCGGATTTCGCGTCCCCCCGAAATGCGCAGCGATCAGTTTGGTTGACTTATAGGGCGTGCCACCGGCCCAGGCCCAGCCTGCGTGATACAGACTGTCGAAAAGCGGCCCACCCAAGGCGTCGAGTCCGCCGAATTCCTCGACAACTTTGATGTGCTCTTCAATCTTCGAGGGTGTGCCGCTCTGGGCCAGGAACTCGCTGATCGTCCCGTTCTGACCTTCCGCGCTGGATCCGTTGTCTCCCCAGATATACAGCACCAGAGTATTCTGGCGAATCCCCAGGTTTTCCAGCTCGTCGATCAAACGTCCAACCTGAACATCCGTGTGTTCACAGAATCCCGCGAACACTTCCATCAACCGCCGCTGAAAGGGACGCTCCGATTCGGGAATCTCTTCCCACGACGCCAGGGTCTCCGGCCGAGGCGTCAGTTTTGCGTCCGGCGGGAGGTAGCCCAATTCCTTCTGGCGCTGGAAAACACGTTCCCGATAAGCATCCCACCCATCGTCAAATTTGCCTTGGTACTTGTCCGCCCATTGTCTGGTGACGTGATGGGGACCATGAACCGCGCCGGGTGCCCAATACATCAGGAACGGTTGATCCGGTGCGAGGGCCCGCTGTTTGCGCATCCACTGGATGGCCTTGTCGGCCATGTCTTCGGTCAAGTGGTAGCCTTCTCGATGGGGCGGGGGAAGGCGACTGAAGTTTTCGACCAGCGCCGGCTCGTACTGCGACGTCTCGCCTCCCAAGAAGCCGTAGAAATAGTCAAAGCCGACGAGGCGTCCCGTGGGCCAGCGGTCGAACGGACCAACCTGCGAGATCTGGTCGTCGGGCGTGTTGTGCCATTTGCCGAAGGCAGACGTAGCATAGCCGTAGCATCCCAAAACGCGTGCCAGCGACGCACTGGTCGCGGGCCACATGCCGGTGTAACCATCCCAGTCATTCCCCAAACGCGTGATCACACCTGCGCCCACGCGGTGGTGGTTACGACCAGTAAGCAGTGCGGCTCGCGTCGGCGAGCACATCGCCGTCGTGTGAAAGCGATTGAAGGAGATCCCGGTTTCTGCAATGCGCGTCAAGGTGGGCGTATGGACTTCGCCGCCATACGTGTCGGGCAACCCAGGCCCCGAGTCGTCAATCAGGATAATCAAGATATTCGGGGCGTCGGTCGGTAGGCGACGAGGCTCGGGTTGTGGTGCATAGGTCGAGTCCTGCATGGTGCGAGCCGCCCCGCTGCCCGAAGCTGTTGGCGGAAACGGTAATTCGGATCCGGCCGGTTGCCCTGCAATCGCCGAGGAAAGGGCAACCGAAAACCCGATCAGCGTCCCGTATGCGATGCGTTTGAGCGAAGACCCTTGATTCATCTACTGGTACCTTGTTCGATGTTGACGGGCGGTTCGTAATTGCATGACGAGATCCAGGCGAATATCGAAGGAACCTTCGGAACCGCCACGTCATTGTGCTTGCGAACACACGGAACTTTGAATAGACATAAATTTTGGCTCCAAAACGAGTGGACCGATGTCTCCCGATACGACCAAGAACCGCATGCGTGGCTGGCCGTTTCGAGGGACGAACCAGCGTGATCCTCTGTCTTCCGTATTGCCGTTGACCGCTCACGGTTTGATCGCTACCGGTTCGCCCTTGACCAATCCGTCGAGCGTCCAGTCGCAGCGCCAACCGGGGAAGGCATCCTGGGGAAACGGCTCGGGTGCGATGATACGCGGCGCTTCGTAGACGATATCGAACTGTCGGTCGGCGCGAATCTGGCCCACGCGGCACCGTTTCGCCAGATGCTGGTTTCGGGGATCGAGATAGACCCTTCCGCCTGGCGCATCGAATTCGATCCCGTTAGATATCGCGGCACGTACAGCGCTCGGGTCGGTGGAACCGGCCAGCTCGACGGCGATTCTCCAAAGATGGACCGCAACGTAAGCTGCCTCCATGGGATCACTCAGTACTCGATCTTCCCCGTGCTCCTGCTGAAAACGCTCGACAAACTGCCGATTCGCCGCTGAATTCATCGACTGGAAATAGTTCCACGCGGCCAGGTGGCCTTCCACCGCTTCGGGCAGGAGTCCGCGGAGTTCATCTTCGCCAATGCTTGTCGCGATCACGGGGAGGTCCGCCGCCGAAATTCCCTGTCGTTGCAGTTCGTTATAGAAGTAGAGATTGCTATCGCCGTTGATCATATTGACGACCACATCCGCACCGCTGGCAGCAATTTCACGCACGATCGCTTCGTAGTCGCGATGGCCAAAGGGTGTATAGATCCTTCCGACGATCTCCGTGTCCGGATAAGTCGCTTCAAAATGTGCGGCGATCACATGACTCAACGTCCAAGGGAAAACGTAGTCCGAACCCAGGAGGAAGAACTTGCGTTTTGAGCCACCGGAGAGGCTGCGGAGCCAGTCAAGTGCCGGAAGCACCTGTTGGTTCGGAACCGACCCGGTATAGACGACGTTCGGCGAACACTCGTTTCCCTCGTACTGTAACGGATAAAAAAGCAGACCGCCGAGCTCCTCGAATACCGGCAACACCGCCTTTCGACTTGCCGATGTCCAGCATCCGAACACGACGACCACTTCTTCGTCCACCAGCAATTTCCGCGCACGTTTGGGAAAGAGATCGTCGAACCGCGACCGGGGATCCTCCACAACTGCCTCGACCATGCGTCCCAGGACACCGCCTGAAGCGTTGATTTCTTCGATGGCAAACAGTTCGATATCGCGAAGAGAGGTTTCACTGATCGCCATTGTTCCGGTTTGGGAATGCAGTATGCCAACGCGAATCGGCTCTTCCCGCGCGACAGGGCGACAACCCAACGTGGCGATCGGCCCCGCGCAAGTGGCACCGACCAGAGAGGCACTTACCCGACCCAAAAAGCCTCGGCGGGAAAGTGGGGATTCAGGCTGCGAGCGATGTTTGCTTATGACGTTCGAAGACATGGAATCCTCATATCCACCGTTGCACCGCCATCGATTCCCAGGAAGATCACGGCGTCCGACACGACTCCGGATTCTCGTTGGTCGTCCTCGATTCTTGATCGCGCAACTGCCTTTGGAATGACTCAGACATAACTTCGGCATCTCGGTCCCCTCGTTTAACCGCGTGCCCAGCGGGCCGCGGAAGGTTCCCTCCTACCCGCGGGGCGACGCCCGCGCGGTTAAACGAGGAAGTTGTTTCTGAGCCATCTCTTAGTCTCGCATCTTCGCCCAATAGAGGATTTCAAACGGCTTCGGGGAAACACTCACGTCGCCCTGGAACGGGCGATCCATCACTCCAATGAGCATGATCATCGTGCCCAGGAAGAAGGCCAGAATCCCGCCCAGGAACAACTGCGTCACAAGCTTCATGTCGAAGAGCCAGACCAAAGCGATGTTAAGCACGGCGCCGACAAGGACGACATACCACATCACGGCAGGAATTCCAGTCGTGATCGAGTTTTCCCGGACGCGATGGCTTTCCAGAAAAACATTGAATTGGCGGATTGTCTCGGCGTGCACGATTTTCTGAGTTTCCGTTTGCGGCTCGAAGGCGAGCAAACGTTCATGGAACGCGGAAATCCGTGTTTGCTCGCCCGAAGGAATCTCCCCCGTGGCGTATTCCTTCCATGCATACTTATAGACGTAACGGCAGTAATCGCGCAACAACCAACGCAAGTTCTGACCATGCGGCGGTGGATAGGTACTCACATCCTGATTCAGCGCATCCAGCGCAGCAACTTCCCGCGCGACATTGTTCTCGACGTCGGACATATTCTGGTAGGATGCCACAGCGATCAAGCCGAGCAACAATCCATAGAAGACACCGAAACAGGAGAGCACATGTCCCACGACGTCATTGGAGCCACCGCGACTCCGCACAAATAGTCGCAGGAAGGGGCGGACGAAGATACACCCGATCCAAAAGAAACCGACAAAAATCACAGCCGTGACGGTGATGAGTTGCCCAAGCGGTAAGTCATAAATTGACAGCACGGTCGTGTTATCCAATTCAGTAGGGGAACGTCGTTGTCGTACAAGGGATCTCGGGTCGGAGATACCGGAACGCGGTCGACTTCATTTGGCACGGATTCACTAAGGCCCGGTCTGCTCGAAGCGGTTTCAAAACCGTCATTGGGGAGGGCGAGGCTCCTGCCGAGCCAGGATTTGTCGCGTCTTCGGCTCGGCAGG
>CAZFWV010000152.1:0-15160 GCA_964522605.1 uncultured Pirellulaceae bacterium | reverse complement strand
CCTCCAGCCTCCAGCCTCCAGCCTCCAGCCTCCAGCCTCCAGCCTCCAGCCTCCCGCCTCTTACCCTCCCCGCATGACGGGGAACATCTCGCGAACCATCGTAATCGCGGCAGGACCGACGAGCACGACGAAGATGCCGGGAAAGATGAAGAGTACGAGGGGGAAGATCAGCTGGACGGCGGTCTTCGCGGCTTTTTCCTCGGCCAATTGTCGCCGCCGGGTCCGCATGGAGTCGCTTTGCACGCGGAGTGCCTGACCGACGCTCGCACCGAATTTCTCAGCTTGGATAAGGACTGAGGCGAGAGTACGAAGGTCGTCGACCCCCGAACGATTGCCCAGGTCTTGAAGGACTTCACGACGCGTCTTTCCCATCTGCAGCTGGAAGTTGGCGATCGAAAATTCTTCGGCGATCACGCGGTGTGATTTCTTCAGTTCCTCGGCGACGCGACGCATGGCTTGATCGAGTCCGAGACCTGCTTCGACACAGACGACCATCAAGTCCAGCGCGTCGGGCAGGCTGAGGAAGACGGCTTGCTTTCGACGGCGTGCGAGGAACCAGACGATCAGATCGGGCACATAGAACAAACCACCGGCGACCAGGACGACGCGCATCAGGGCGCCTTGCGTGAATCCGGTGAAGATCATCGCTCCGCCCGCCAGCGCAAAACCGACCAGCAGTCCGATGAACTTCATGGCGAGGAACAATCCCGGAGCGGCTTCGGTACGGAAGCCGGCGTGATCGAGACGCTGTTTGAGTTTCCCTTGCTCGTTTTCGTTCTTCGGCTGCAACGGCTTGGCGAGTGCAGGCGAAGCTTTCTTGAGTACGTTGGCAACCGTGTCGCTTCTCTTCGAGACGGTTCGTTCCACCAATCGCTTCCGCGGATCCTTTAGTTCGGTCAGGCGTTCCACGGCGCGGGTGCGGCGTGAGGACAACATGTCCAGGATCCACCAGGCACCGGCGGCGAATGCGAGGAAGACAGACGCGTAGATAATGTAAGACGCTTCGAGCAACGCCAGGATCATGATCAACCTGCTCTATTTCAATTGCGGTAGAACGTACAAGATCCGGTCAAGGAGTAGGATCAGACTTTGATATTTACGATCTTCTTGATGACCAATGCACCGACGAGTTGCAGGACAATGGCAAAGGCCAGCATCTTTTTCCCCATCGGGTCTTCAAACAGCATCATCGCGTAGTCATAGTTCAGTTTCAGCATGACGGCGAACAGCGCCGGAGGCAGGGCCAGCAGGACGATTCCGGACAGACGTCCTTCGCCGGTAAGCGCTTGGACCTGACCCCAGATCTTAAAGCGTTCGCGAATTACGTAGCCGATCTTGTCGAGGATTTCCGCCAAATCGCCGCCCGTCTGTCGCTGAAGAATCACGGCGGTGGCAAAAAAGCGCAGATCCAAGTTGGGAATCCGACTGGCCAGTCCATCCAAGGCCTCGTCCATCGGGATGCCGAGGTTTTGTTCTTCGTAGCAGCGATTGAATTCGGTCGCGATTGGATCCTGCATCTCGTTAGCGACGAGATGAAACCCGGAGCCGAGACTATGTCCGGCACGCAGAGCGCGCGCGATCAACTCGAGGGCTTCGGGCAACTGCTTGGCAAACGCTTTCTTGCGGCGTGAACGTCGAAAGGCGGCCCACAGCAAGGGCAGCGGAGCGAAGAGGAGGGCACCGAGCGGGGCAAACAGGATCGAGAACCCGCCGATGACGACGAGCAACGCTCCCAGGACTCCCAGTCCACCCATGATCATGAGGAAGTTGGTCGGAGAGATCTGGATATCGGCCTGTTCCAGGAACAGGGACAGGTTAAGAACACGCGAGGCGATCTCTTCCAACGCGTTCGGCACGTCATTCAGCGGTTTCGCGATGACGGTTGCTTCCTTCTCCGACCGACGTTTCTTCGACGACTTGCCGGTCAGCATGCCCAAACGATCTTCCGCTACATTGTCGGTCGCTCCGCGAACCAGCATGGCGACTCCACCGACAAGGGCGGCGACACCGATAAAGGCAGAAATGGAAACGATCAATGTCAGTGACATGAATAATCACCTTCGCGCCGGGCATTGCCGCGGTCTTGAGCTGGGTTCCTAGTCGTTTAACATCACACGTTCGCGAAATGCACTGCCGGGCAGTCGAATGCCGACCGCCTCGAGGCGAGGCATGAAGTTCGGTCGAATTCCGGTTGCGACAAAGCGGCCCCGCGCAGCACCGGCTTCGTCAATCCCATCGCGGAGGTAACGGTAGACGTCTTGCATGACAACCGTGTCCTGTTCCATACCGACGACTTCCGCAATGTGCGTCACTCGTCGCTTACCGCCCTGCAGACGGCTCACCTGAATGATCAGGTCGACGGCACTGGCAATCTGCTGTCGCATCGCCTTGATGGGCAACTCGAATCCCGCCATCATGATCATCGTTTCCATCCGCGCGATGGCGTCACGAGGCGAGTTGGCGTGCAGGGTCGTCATGGAGCCTTCGTGGCCCGTGTTCATCGCCTGCAGCATGTCCAGTGTTTCCGGGCCGCGGCACTCGCCGATGATGATTCGCTCAGGCCGCATGCGGAGGGCGTTCTTCACCAAGTCGGTTGCCGTGATCGACCCCTTGCCTTCAATGTTGGGGGGCCGGGTTTCCAGACGGACCACATGTTCCTGCTGGAGTTGAATTTCTGCGGCATCTTCGATCGTGATTATGCGGTCCGTATTGGGGATGAAGCTGGACAGTGTATTGAGCAGCGTCGTTTTACCGGAGCCGGTCCCGCCGGAGATGACGACGTTCAGGCGCGCCTTGATCGCGCCCTCGAGCAACATCACCATTTCCGGCGTGAACGCCTTGTAGTTCAGCAGGTCTTCCAGCTTGAGTGGATTCGAGCCAAAACGACGGATGGATACGGCGGCACCATCGAGCGCGAGGGGCGGAATGATTGCGTTGACACGCGAACCATCCTGCAGCCGTGCGTCGACCATCGGACAGGTCTCGTCGACGCGTCTGCCGACCTTGGAGACGATCCGATCGATGATCTGCATCAGGTGGGCGTTGTCCCGGAACTCGACGTTCGTCTTTTCCATTTTGCCATGTCGCTCGACATAGATGTGCTTTGGACCATTGATCATGATGTCTGAGATCTTATGATCCTTCAGCAACAACTCGAGCGGCCCCAGACCGAACGTCTCGTCGAGCACTTCGTCGATCAACCGTTCCCGCTCGCTGCGGTTCAGCAGCGTGTCTTCGGTGTCGCACAGATGCTCGACGACGAGCCGGATCTCGCGGCGCAGAGTATCACCCTGCAGTTCACCCACTTTGTTCAGGTCAAGCTTATCGACGAGCTTTCCGTGAATTCGTCGTTTCAGATTCTCGAACTCTTCGTTCTTTGATGAGTCGGGAATCCTTGGCGTAGAACTGGTCGACTTCATAGTGGTCCTGGGATTTCCTTACCGGTCAACTATGATCGGTGCTCAAGGTCTAGTAGGGGTCCAAGCTCGCGAGAATACGATCTCGTCCCTCCGCCGGGTCAGAGCTTCTTTTCGAAGCATAGCTCACGTTGTTCCATGTCAACCGTGAAGGGATGGCTCCCGGCTCTGAGCGATCAGATTCACGCGTGCTGCGTGGACGTGCCGCTTCGCCGAAGAGGTAGGCCTCGTGGTTCCGCACAAGCGGCACGAAGCCGTAGATCGAAGAGGGACCACGGATTTTACGGAAAAGACGGAGGCGCACGGATGGATCGGTCCCCATCCGTTTTCTCCGTATAATCCGTGGTTCTCTCCCCTTCCTCGATCGCACGCGAGATTTCATCGCGTGTGTCAACCGGCGTTCCTTACAACGGGGGCATGAATTCCGCGGCACCGTCCCCCTTGAGTGGCGGCCCTGCCGCTCGGCGTCTTTCCGCGTGCCTCCGCGGCCCCTTTTTCTTCCGGTACCGGTCGGCTGATCCGTGAGAAATGCTGCAGGCAGAATGCCCGAGATCGAAGAGCGAACCATCGATGCAACGGAAGAAACAGACGATCACCGATCTGTCGGTGGAGATTGGCCTGATCGGCCGGATCGAGAGTTTCCTCTCCGCGTGGATTCGCGTTCCGCGCAACGCACGTCGCCTGGCGGCAGCGGTTCGCCTCGCTTAGCCGTCCTTGCGCGGGGCAGACTTTCGGGACGACCAGAAGCTCAACCAGCCCGCGTTGCCGGCCTTTTCGGCCGTTTCCACTTCAGACGGATCCCCCGTAAGCGTCATGGCTAAGGCGACGACGGCCTGGGTGATGCTGGCCTTGGGGAATTGCTCCAACAGAGGCACACCATTGTTGCGGACTTCGACCATGGTCCGATAGTCGTTGGGAATCTGCCAGAAGATCTCCCGACCGATCGTTTCTTGTGCCTTCTTCAGTCCGATCTGTCCGGCATCCAGGCCGACACGATTCACGACGATCTTCGACTTCTCTTTCAGACCATCGACTTCGTCGAACGACATCATCAGCCGAACAACATTCCGCAGGCAGGGCAGGTCCAGCTGTGTGACCAGTAGCACGTGGTTTGATTCCTCGAGGGCGGCCATATCCACCGGGCTGTAGGCCTTCGACAGGTCGAGAATCACGTGGGTAAAGCTGGCCTTGAGCAATCCCAGGACGCGTCGAAGATCCTCGGGCGAGACCAAAGGGGCGTCCTGCAACTGGACCGGCCGCGGCAAGAGGTAAAGGCCGGACGAGTGTTTCGTCATGGACTTCTTGAGCAAAGCGAAGTCCATCCGCGAAACGTTCTGTGCGACATCCGCCAGCGTATAATCCGGAATCGTATCAAGGAAAACGTCGGCGTCACCCAGCGAGAGATCCAAATCGACGAGGGCAACAGAATTCGCTTCATCCGACGCCAGCGCACATCCCAGGTTGACGGCCAGGCTGGTGGAGCCCACACCGCCACTTGCTCCAGAAACCGCAATGCAGGCACAACCGCGCCCCTTGACCACATTCGATCCGCTGCGTTGGTGCAGAATGCGTTCAAAGGCGGAGACCAGCTCATCCATGGTCAACGGCTGCGTCAGAAACTCTTTTGCTCCGGCGCGCATGGCACGCAGAATGAGTTCCCCGTCGTTGGAACTGCTGGCGACCACGATGCTGCAGTCCGCCGAATCGCGCAACTGTTCCACGAGAGAAACAGCGCGGCCAGGATTCTCGTCCAGACTGACAATCACAACGTCTGGATGACTTTGAGCGACAACGTCACAGAAGAACTCGTAACGCGAACATTCGGCTTCCAGCCAGACGGTATCCATCCGGAGCAGCATGTTTTTGAGTGCGTCACGACTCCTATCCGTAGGATCGACGATCGCCAAGCGCAAGACATTTCCCATGGTGCATACGACCCGCGTCGAGGAGACAGAGCGATACGAAATTGGTCCCTTGGATGCGCACATCCAAGGGACCTGAAGAATCACTTCATCTTTAATTTAGGTCGTCGTATCCCACACCGCCAAACAAACCTGGGTCTTCTGACGGATAGGTGCGGTGGGAGTCGTAAGCATTCTGGCGATTCTGTCGACTCATGGGGCTCGTGATCGGCATCACCGCTCGACTCGTCGTCGTGGGCGTCGCGGATTCCGACGGAGGCGTCACGACTTTTCCACCGTAGGGTGTCGACCATCGAGTCTGCGGCACGATGCCCGCGGCTTCGCCGGCCGGCGGAAGCGTTTCGGTTTCGGCCGGCGTCGGCACCGCTTCACCACCAGGAACCTCAATCACGGTTCCATTCGGCATGGTCCCCATCTGGCAGTTGCCACAACTGCCGTCCGTGCAGCAACTGGGCACTTCGAGGTAACCGCGGAAGTAGAGCTCCACATCGTTCGGACTGGTGGTCTGCTCACCCGGCAGGCAGGCGGGGACCTCGAGTGGATCCAGGGCATCGACCAGTTCGGGTCGCACCGTGACCACCAGTTCGATCTCGTTCTTCTGCTCTTCGACCCGACGGAATGCCGCACCTGCCCACGGCAGATCGGCCAGCCACGGGATTCCTCGGTTCTGCGCTTCGATCCGCGTCTGGATCAAGCCCGCCAGGGCGAGCGTTTGTCCCGCCTTCATCTCGACGGCCGTGTCAACCCAGCGAGACCGCAGACCAGGAACGCGAGTCCCGTTAATGGTCACACCATTCGCATTGTCCAATTCGCTGACCTGGGGACGGACTTCCAGGCGGATATTTCCATTCCCCATCACGATCGGTACAAAGTCGACACGTGTTCCGTATTGCTTGTATTCGATCGCGATCGTCCCCAAGCTCTGGGGAACCAGAATCGGAAATTCACCACCCGAGTTGAAGCTCGCAGAACGACCACTGACCGTAACCAGTGTGGGTTCAGCCAGGATCTTCGCGAGGTCGTTCTCACGAAGTGCTTCCAGGAAGCCAAAGAACGCGTTGTCGCCATTGACGATGCCGAAACGAACGGTTTCGCCACCGGTGCCGACCGCCGTGCCGCCTCCCGAGGTGGCCGCGTCAATCAGTCCACTCACGCTCTGAATCACAAAGTCGCCGCCGCTGAAGTAGGCCCAATCGAACCCGAGCGATCGCAACTTGGTGCGCGAGACCTCCATGACTTTGACGTGGAGCATCACCTGTTGAACGCCACCCACGGTGATATTGTTGATCACCTTCGGATAGTAGTCTTCCGCCATCCGAACGATGCGGCTGACTTCATCCGAGCGATCGACCCGTCCGGAGAGTACGACACTGGTTGCCAACGGCCGCACGCGAAGAGATGCCTGCGGGAACTCCGTCTGCAGCAGCATCTGCAGCTCCTGCGCGTCTCCCATGATGATCAAACTGACGGTGTAGAGAGTCCCGTCTTCATCCCAAAGGTTGACCTGGGTGACGCCGGGCTTGAGGGCCGAGATTTGAACCTTGGTCGGCGATAGGGGAACAACCCGCACAACATCCGGGTTGTTCACCATGGCTCGGGGGACCTCCTTGTCCAACGTCAGAATGCGGCTGGTGTTGACTACCATTTCCAGCCGCTGGTTCTCCTTGGTAACCTTGTATTCGACTCGATTCTCCAGTTCCTGGGCCGCGAGGACGCCCACGAAGATCCAACAGAGAGAGAAAGCCGAAAAACACTCCGCGAGTCGTCTTACCGTATTGGCCATCTGCTTGCGTCCTTGCGTTAGCAACGATTTACTCTCGGGAGAAGAGGCCGGTAACCCGGCCCCAGCCGCTCAATCCGTGAGCGGTGTTGCATCATCCGTATCGGTCAGATCGTCTACCGAATCCGTATCATTGGATGTTTGCCCGTCGGAGTCATCCCAGTTGTTCAGGGCATTCCAATCGGAAAACTCTGCCTGGGTTTCCACATCGTCTTGAACCTGGGGGGCAACCAGTTCACGCGGGAGTGAGTTCCGGTCATCCCAGTTGAAGACTTGGATATCCGCGGGCGTGTGAATGTGCATCACCCACCCTTCCTTGGCCGTGGTATCGGCATCTTTCAGGCTCATCGCCCGCATTCCCTTGAGAAAATCGGTTATGCCACCGGGTACACCACTTTGTGAAGTCGGCAGCGTTTGCGTCAGCAGTGAGCCGCGAGGCGATCCGCCGGCAGGACCGTTTTCCAGGTCGGCAAGTGTCGCACCGTTTGCATTGTCTTCGGTATCATCATCCGAACGACGCAGCGAGAGCTTGATCCGACCCAACTCGCTGGCGAGCGTAACCCTTTCCACTTGATTGGGCTTGACCAGGAGCGAAACGGTTTTGGCCGCCATGGCGTCGGCTTCTTCTTCCAGTTCGCGCTGCGTTCGCTCGTTGACCGCAAAGACCGTCACGTTCTTCAGGATCGTCCGCGTCTCGGTGTGGGGAATTCCTTTTCCCGCCTTGAGAAAGACCAGCACGTCGACTCGATCACCGGGGTGAATCAACCCGGAGGCGGAACTGTCCATCGTGACTTTCACGGACACAACCCGCAGTCCCTTGGGGATCTTCTCCGAGGCACCCGAAAACTTATTCGCGTCGATCAGCTTGGCGGCCAGAATCGGTTCGCCCGGATACAGACGCGTCAGTGGTCGCCGATCCTCGATTTCCTCGAGCGTACGCACGGCTCCCTCAGGAATCTTGTCTTTCGGCCACTCTTCCAACTTGACCATCTGGGCGGTGAGCGTTTCTCCCAGCGGAATGTCGGTCATTGCGACATAAATGTTCTCCATGGGGGCCGCTGCTACTGCCGCAGAACGCTTTTCCATCACCTGGCTGATACCGATCGAGGCGATCAGACCACACCCCAGGGCAATCACGATCAAGATCATCGATTTGGGACGCATCTTTCCTCACACCTTTCTCTGCTTCGCACCCTTCGTGCTAATGCGGGTTGATTGTCGAGTCTACAGGGCGCTCTCTTTTCGCATTACGGATGTCGCCGACAATTGCGCAGCTCCCAAATACATCGGGGAAGGCAGCCAGCTGACATCACGGAAGGCGACGCCCACCGTAACCGTCACGGGATCGCCGTCACCGGCAAATTCCGGATCTTGCGGAACCAAGACATTACTGTCCGAGATCACGATCTGCCCTGCCGTACAGTAGTCCACGACAGCATCAATCACGTCATCTCGCGTCGATCCCTCCAAAATCGCCACGCGTGCGCCCTCGCGCGACGCGTTCGTCAGGACCTGCTGCACCATGACCATCCGGCCATATTCAATCATCCCAAACACAAAGAGTATGAATATCGGCGCCACAACCGCGAACTCGACGACAGCGGCACCTATTCGCCTCTTTCGGGAAGATTGACACAGTTTGTCCAGCTTGCACTCGTGTCTCATCAAGGTTGCCTCATCCGATGCAGTTTGAAGCAGCTCCCCTACTCTGCCCCGAGTCTCTCCTGGTTCAAACAAGCATGTTCATCCAGGCGAAATAGACAATTGTTCCGATTGCTAGCGGGATCCCGTACGGCAACAGCAGCATGGAGCTTTTCCGCTCAGCAGCCATCTCACTCAACTTGCCCGGATCCCGGATCAGCAAGATTTCATTGATGATCATCCAGAACTGATTGGAGTGTTTTCGCCATGCCCGACGGTACACAACCATGGCGATGGCGAGCACCGCACCCACGATCGCGGAAACCGCAAAGGCGTACGCCGTGTGAGTTCCGTGCATCCAGGCGCCGACACCCGCCAGCAGCTTCACATCACCGGCTCCCATGCCACCGATCGCGTAGGCGGGAAGCAGCAAAGCGAGTCCGACGGCGGTGCCGAATAGGCTCCAACCGAGACCTTGGTACCAGGTCATGTCGGCTGCTCCTGCGCTCCAGGCGCTAAAGATCCAACCGGTGATGATCATGGGAAACGTAATCCAGTTGGGGACTTTCAGTTTGACGCCGTCGATCACCGCCGCCACGACGAGCGTGACGGAGACAATCCAGACGGGCCAGTTGTCGATCATTCCTTGCAGAAATGCTGGCATGGTTCCGGATCCTCGGGAGTAATTCAGTTCGCGATGTCGTTACTTCATCGTCAGGAGGAAGCTAATCAAAGCCGCTCCCGCGCTGAAAAGGTAGCACAGCATTTCGAAGGCGGACGACAAAGTGTCAGGAGGAAGCGTCGAATACATGGCAGGGACTCCTTCGTTCGGAGCGACGCGTCACGGGAAAAGGAAGGAAGCCTGAGAAAATCCCCCTCGTCGCGCGGGGCGCCGAGGGGGATTTTGATGGACTACTTCGCGGAAACTCTACGACCTAACTTAGGTCGTCGAGCCAATCTCATCCGCAACCGTCTGGAACGTAGCACTGGCGTTGGTTCCAATCGCCTGAATCGCCGTGAGGCAGACGATGATGATCAAGGCCAACATCACTGCATACTCGACGGCTGTCGGGCCATCTTCCGAAACCAGGAAACGTTGCACACTCTTGGCGAGACTCTTCATGGAGTTCCTCCGATTTCTCTGGCCACGTGCGAAAGCACGCCGGCGCATCACATGAAACAAGGAAAAGTTACCTGGCTTCCCGCCTTCCTGCGGCGAACCGATCGCCGTCGTACAGAAGGCGGAAAACCACATCAAACCGGGTGCCTCTCCTCGTCAATCACCGAACGATGAAGTAGTCGTCGCTTTATCAACGTCGCTACTCACCATCCCTTCGGCAGCCAGGCTGCCACACCGGGTTTCGGTATGGCCCTCAGCTTTGCGGATCGGCCGATCGGCCGATTTTGCCTTTGTCGAGGACGGGAGGCTGCAGGCTCTCAAGATGGGATCGTGAAAAGCCTGACATGGGTGTGACAGTCAAGTGTTTATTCTCGACTGTCACCTGAAACCTATGTCAGATCCGAACGATGTCAAATGCGGAGCTTGAGTAAATTTTTTCCGCTGACACAAGAATCTGTAGCGAGTCGGCCAAGGAGCCCCGATTGTTCGCTACAGTTGTTACAGAGCGCGGTAGATTGGCAGGTGAAGATGGCGAAACCGAATTGATTTCCGATTGTCAAACAGCCGATCGGCGGCGCAGTTGCGTTCCAATCCATAGTCCGCCAAGCAACACGAGCAACAGACCACTGGGCTCGGGGACGACGGATACGCCATCCCGTGGTCCCTGTTCGTAGCCTCCCTGCTGAAGAGCGATGACAGAATCGTTCGTGGTGAAATCCGCATTGCCGTCCCAATCGCCAGTCGCCCAGGTGGAGTTTCCGAAGTCTAATCCTGGAATCGAGCTGTTCAAGTTCACAGAGTTAAACGGACGATGACGGTCTTGATGGAATGGATCGCCGTACCGCGCGCCGGCCTTGCTGGCATAGCAGCGAAGTCGCACGCGGCATGGCCCAAGAGGTTCCCAGGAGGGGCTTGGGATGGTTCGTCAAGCATCCGACGCCGCGCGCCCACGTTCGCGTTCCCGACCAGGGCGCGTTTACGCTTTTCTCGTGATCGCTCTTGCGACGATCGTGGTCGGACTGACGCTGGGCGCTCTTTCGGTCGCTGCGGGTCGTGAGATCAATCCGACTCCGGACAGCACCTTGGCATCAATCGGCTGGACTCGGCAGGAACTGTACGTACTGTTCGGCGTCGCCCTCGGCCTGGGGCTCGTCGGAGCCGTTCTCGCGGGTTGGAGACGTCGCGATCATCCTGCGTCTTCGGTGATCGAACCGCAGCGAGTGGCCGGGGTGACCGGGTTGCCGGTCATCGGCCAGTTGTTTCCTATGCCGGTTCCGGCGTCCGGCAGGAATCGCGCTCGCTGGATCGTCTTTCCGGCAGAACTGGTGCTGATTGTGGCGGTACTGCTTTCCTTTCATGCTGCCGTGACAAAACCGACGATCGCGCGCGAATTCACTCAGAACCCTTTCGCGGCCTATCAGCAATCCCTGCAAGGCTGGCATGCACAGATTGTTGCACTGCGAAACCGTTAACGGCCGCAATCCAAACACGTTGTTTCTCTTTCCTCGTTATCAGAAACCATTCGGGTCGCAAAGCTGAGTCAGCAAGCGGGAGCTCCCGTAGGTTGTCCGGGCTCATTGACTGCGCGGCATCAATAGTCTGAAGCAGCTCACGGGATCTGCCGATTGTTACGAATAGTCCAGAGCCCAGATCGGGCCAAACGACCGTGTCCCGGGTCGCGGAGCGTACGCGTGAATTTGCCAACGAGTGCATTGTCTTACGGGCCAAGCGATGACCGCGCGCCCGTCGTGGTTCCAGGCGGGCAAACGTCCCTACTTAACGACTTCGTCTTTCAACGACACTTCCGCCTGCGTCGTCGGCCGTTCGTCAGTTATCCATCGCCTGATCAGTATTTCGCCGCAGCTTCCATCGAAAATGCGCGCAGTTCGCTGATTCGGATGCTCGAGCGATATGAGGGGCCCGGCCTGGTGGTCGGCCCCGTGGGGACGGGCAAGTCGCTGTTGATGCGGCTGATCGCCGAATCGTTCCGCTATCATTGTCGCGTCGTTGCGCTCCCGGGCGGACGGCTTGGCAATCGACGGTCCCTGCTGCAGGTCATCCTCTACGAACTCGGACTGCCCTATCGTGATTTGGAAGAGGGCGAGCTACGGCTGTCGTTGATGGACTATGTCGGCAATAGTGAGCTTTGTCCGTCGGGTCTTCTGCTGTTGGTCGATGAAGCGGACAACTTGGCACCCCCGTTGCTCGATGAACTTCGTTGCATGACCAACCTGATGTCGGGAGGTAAAACGTCGATCCGTCTGGTTCTATTCGGCAGCCAGCGACTTGAGGAACGTTTCGCGGATCCTCGATTGGAATCGTTCAATCAGCGACTCGCCGGACGCTTCTACCTGGAAGCCTTCACCCAGAAGGAAACGCGACATTATGTTCAGAAACAGTTTTCCGGATGCGGCGGTGACTTGGCCGTGTTTCCCGAATCCTGTTTGGATACGGTTCACCGCGCAACGGGGGGAATTCCGCGGCTCATCAACCAGTTGTGCGACCACGCCCTGATCCTGGCCGCCGTTGACGGTCGATCCCAGCTCAGCTCGGAACAAATCGAAGAGGCGTGGGCCGATCTTCAGCAGTTGCCCGTTCCGGCAACACGCACTCACGCGTCCAGTGGTGCCACGAGCGTGATCGAATTTGGGCCGCTGGATGAGACGTCTGCATTCGAGGACGTTTCGTCGCCCATGGACGACGAACAATCGAATGAGCCCCAAACGCCACCGGGAGAATCGGAGACGCAGATCACCGCGGATACCGACGGCAAACCACAGGTCGAGCTTGTCTTCCATCCGGCTCACAATCCGTTCACCGAAGAGTTTGCAGAAGAAGAAGTTGTCGTCGATCAGTACGCATCCGCTGATCTGTTGGCGCGCCGGCACCTCCGCGAAGTCTCGTGCGCCGAGAGTCGGCAGATTGCCGCGCACCTGGAGCAACTTGTCCGACAGCTACAATCAAGCTCGATGCGTGATGCGGAGCCTCCGTCCGCCGATGAGCTTCCCAGTCAAGATGAGTACGTTGAAGAGATGCCTGCGGAAACTGCACCCCACGAAGAATTGGTTGCCGAACAAACCGAAACAGAAGAGATCACAGAAGAGATCCATGGGAACGAAGAACACCACGAGGAACGATTGATCGAGGAACACCTCACTGAGGAAACAACGGTCTTCGAAGATTCCCCGATTGACAACAGTTCGTCTGATGAGGACTCCACGGAACCGAACGCCGCGTCTACGGATCTCCGCCGCACGCGGCATTCCGATTACCGACGATTATTCAGCCGGCTGCGCCAGCGGGCGAGCTGAACTACCGCGGTCGGAACGTCATGCCAGCGAGGTCTATTATGAGTCTGACCGACGACGCCTTGCGAAAACTGCAGCGTGAGGGCTTCTTTGCCGTCGGCCCTCCCGCAACAACTCCGAAGAAATCGGAGCCGCGACCACCTCGGGAAATCGACGAAACAGACGACACGGTACCGGTTGAGTCACTGTCGGAACCGCCGCTGCCTACTCACGGGCAACAGCAAGAACCGCCGAGCGCAAAGCTTTTGGACTCCGCAGCGAACGAAACAGTCCAGGAACCCGACATCCACGAACGTCACGCAGTGCCCGCCTTGCCCGATCCGGACCCACCCTTCGACGCGCGGGCGGCTTATGACCCAGTGATTCCCTCGCTCGATGATCTGGAGCCTCCAAACGAGGATGCAATCGGACTGGATTCGGAGCGCGACGCGACGGCCGAATCCGATTGGCTCGACGGCCTGGAGCCGACCGACTCGCTCGACGAGTCCGAGTGGAATGAGCAAGCGAGCGAGGGTGAAATCGCCGACGTCGACCCCCTGGCGTCAATGCCGGCACGATCCGAGATCGAGCGGCCCGACGATTTCGACATACCGGGCGAGGAACTCTCGGGAGCGTCGCAGCCCGCGATCGATTTGGATCCGGTCGAGTCCTTTGAAGAAACGGATCCCGAAGATCCCGCAGACCTGGCCGCATCCTCGGAACAGGACGACAACGAGAACGAAGTGGATGTCATCGATGCGATCGATGAGGTGCCTCCCGCCGCGGCAAACCAGACGCAGGAGACTTACGAACAGACACTCCTTCAGCGTTTAGCCGATCCGACATACGCCCAGCCATTTCACCACTTTCAGCAGAACCTATTGCGGACCTGTGGAACCGAATTGCCCGACAGTCTCTTGGTCGTTTCCCCTTCGGCAACAGCTCGGTCCGCCGAGACGGTCTGTCATCTGGCGTTGATATGGGAGCAAGCAGAAGACGAGATCCTGCTGATCGACGCAAATCTGGAGCAGCAGGCACTGACACGGGCCTTCCATGCCGTCGGACAACCAGGATTGTGCGATCTTCTCGGACAGCAGAGTGCGCCGGAGGACGTCGTGCGCTGTACCTCAAGGCCCCGGCTGCATTTCATCCCCTCCGGCGATGATCGGTTCGGCATTTCCCGTGTGCCGGACAAGGTAGATCCGCAATGTCTCGCGGACTTGTTGCAGAGTTGGTGCCGGCAGTACCAACGAGTATTCATCGACTGCGGATCGATGGACTCCCTATTGATGCCCGCCTTGGCCGAGCTCTGCGACGCGTCGCTACTCGTGGTTTGTCTGCGCGACGTTACCTTCTCTCAACTAGAACACGCAGCCGAACGACTGCGCGCGTCCAGCCGTCGTGTGCTCGGATGTGTGCTCACGGACGGTCTCACGGACCTATCCGGCCAATCGTGAAATCCGGTTCACGGGTTGGAGCGATTCCTGCAACGTGGGCTGATAACGAAGCTCCATCAAGTACGCGTCTTCAACCGTGTCTTCGTAGAAATCGCGCAGTACCGAAATCGCGCGGAATCCTGCATCTCGGAAGAAGAGCTGCGCAGCGAGATTCGTTTCTCGCACTTCCAACAGAATTCGAGTACGACGCTGGTGGGATAGCTTGCCGATCAGTTTATGCGCCATCTGAGTTCCAACACCTTGGTGTCGGAAGTTGGGATGCACGGCAAAATTCAGAATGTGTAAGCGATTCTTATGGAGCTCGTAGATCATGAAGCCGACGACGCGGTCATCGCATTCGGCGATCATGCCGATGCAGTTCCTTTGTCGCAGGCAGCGGATGAAGTCCTCTTCGGACCAGGGAAACTCGAAGCTCCGATCTTCGATGTCGAGAATCTCGGGCATGTCACGCCGGATCATCCAGCGGATATGGACTCGTACATCCTGCTTGCCTTCGAGACTCATCACTTCACCTCCGTGTCAATGCGTCTTGCTAAC
>CAZFWV010000151.1:0-15265 GCA_964522605.1 uncultured Pirellulaceae bacterium | reverse complement strand
CTCCAGCCTCCAGCCTCCAGCCTCCAGCCTCCAGCCTCCAGTCTCCAGCCTCCAGCCTCCAGCCTCTCCTCCCCCTGCGACGATTTGACGCATTACGCTTCGGAATGGTCTTTTCTACCATCTGACGGGTGGAAGGCACGACAAAGCACGCTTTCGAGTGTGCTCCCACCACTCTTGCTCGGCCTGCTGCCGGCATCTCGTCTCTCAACCTAAGTCATGGTCATGGATCGCTTTACCTTTCCATCCTGGGTTAATCGCATCATTCCCTGGGCTTTGCTGGTCTTTGGAATCGGCTTGATTTACGTCGTGGCGGTCGGAGCGTACGCGACGTCGCCTCAGACCACCAATGTGGGGTATTCGCCGGAACAGCCTGTTCCGTTCAGCCACAAATTGCACGTTGGCACGCTGAAGATGGATTGCCGCTACTGCCACAACACGGTCGACAAGGCGGCCCATGCGGCGGTGCCGCCGACTCAGACGTGCGTCAACTGCCACAGTGCCGCGAATCCCGACGGTTCCGTCGCAACCTCTTCGATCCATTCCCAGAGTGCCAAGTTGCTGCCGGTTCGCGAGAGCCAGTCGTCGGGCGACCCGATTTCTTGGGTGCGCGTCCACGATCTGCCGGATTTCGTTTACTTCGACCACAGTGCCCACGTGAACCGCGGCGTATCGTGTGTCTCCTGTCACGGCCGGGTGGATCGCATGGAGCAAGTAACGCAGGTGGAGCCATTAACGATGAGCTGGTGTCTGGACTGTCATCGCAACCCGGACCCGCATCTGCGACCGCTGGAATACGTAACCCAACTGGACTGGACCTCGGAGGAGGAGCCGGAACAGCTGGGCCGTCGATTACGCGAACAACTCAACATCCACCCGTCGACGGACTGTTCGACCTGTCACCGATGAACAAGTCACAGAAGTATTGGCGTAGCCTGGCTGAGTTGGAGCAGACTCCTGAGTTTCAGGAGTTTCTGCACCGTGAGTTTCCCGTGGCGGCCTCTGAGTTTCCGACGGGAATCTCGCGCCGTCGCTGGCTGCAATTGATGGGTGCGTCGCTGGCGCTGGGCGGACTATCGGGATGCCGCTGGCCCACCGAGAAAATTACTCCGCTGGCCGTCCGGCCCGAGAATCGCGTGCCGGGCGAACCGCAGTTCTTCGCGACGTCCGTCGAGTTGGCCGGCGCACCGCAGCATCTGTTAGTCACGAGCATCGACGGGCGACCGATCAAGGTCGAGGGCAATCCGGACCATCCCGGCAGTCGCGGTGCGACGAATCGCTTCGCGCAAGCCAGTCTGCTGGGCCTGTACGATCCCGATCGCAGCGAGACACCGTTTGAGCGTCAGGATGGTCAACGGTTCTCTCGCACTTGGGACGAATTTGAAAAGTTCGCCCGTGAACATTTCTCGGCGGAGCGAATGGACGGCGGTGCGTCGCTCGCAATTCTCATCGAGCCGACGTCGTCGCTGGCGGTACATCGCCAGTTGGCCAAGATGCGGGAGCGATTTCCCGAGGCGGTGGTCTATGCCTATGCGGCCGTGTCGGACGAGCAGCGTGCACAGGCGACTCAACTAGCGTCCGGCAGCAACTTGCGGTTGCAGCCCCGACTTCGCACGGCGAAGGTCATCGCGGCGTTGGATGCGGATCTATTGGGAGGCGACCCGGATGCGGTAACGCTGGCGTACGACTTTGCTGCCGGTCGAGATCCGGAATCCGGCGAGATGAGTCGGCTGTATGCCATCGAGAGTCAGTACAGCGTGACGGGCGCCGCAGCCGACCATCGTCTGCCCGTACGTTCGAGTGACATCGGCACTGTGCTGATGCGGTTGCACGATCTCGTGCAGGCACGCATCAACTCGACATCACCCGCATCCGCCACGGAAGCTCAGTCACCCGAAATCGAAGAGTTCCTCGATGTGCTGGCCGAGGATCTGTGCGAGAGTCGCGGCAGAGGTTTGGTCGCCGTCGGTCCTCACCAGCCAGCGACCGTTCAGGCGGCCGCGCTTTCTCTGAATCAGCTGCTCGGCAACCTCGGTAAAACGCTTCTCTGCACGGATGACCCGCACAGATTGACGCCCGCCGGCAACCTGGCAGAACTGACTGACCGAATGTCGAACGGTGAAGTTCAAACGCTGCTGATTTTGGGAGGCAATCCAGTCTACAACGCGCCGGTTGATCTGCAGTTCGGTGACGCGTTGTCGCGAGTGGAAACGTCGATCCATCTGAGTCTGTATGAGGATGAGACGTCGCGAAAGTGCGTCTGGCACCTGCCGCTGGCCCACGCGTACGAATCGTGGGGCGACGTCCGAGCATGGGATGGAACGATCAGCGTATCTCAACCGCTAATCGAACCATTGCTCAACGGCAAGTCCGTGCTCGAGATCACCAGCCTGCTGCTCGCGGAAACCGCGACTCCGGTCGAGTTGGTGCGCACGGCCATTGCGGATGCCATCGGCCGATCACTTTCCGACAGCGATTGGAAGCAACTGTTGCACGACGGCTTTCTACGCGACAGCCAGTTGCCACCGCGCGACGTGCAGATTGCCACACCATCGAATTCAGCGAATGAACTCTCGTCACCGGATCCGGAAGCATCGAAATCGCTCGAGGTCGTGTTTATGCCGAGTGAGTCGGTCGACGATGGTCGGTTTGCAAATAACGGTTGGCTGCAGGAAATGCCGCATTTTCTGACCAAGCTGACCTGGGACAACGCTGCGTTGATCAGTCCGCAAACCGCTCGCGAGTTTGAACTGACGCAGGGCAGTGTCGTGCGACTCGAACTGTCGGGCCGCTCCGTTGAATTGCCCGTCTACATCTTGCCTGGGCAGGCCGTCGGATCGATCGGCGTGCAGCTCGGGTATGGTCGCACCGCAGCAGGCCATGTTGGCGGTAACGTAGAGCAGGGCATCGATCCGGTGGGCGTCGATGTCAACGCGATCCGTACATGGCAGCATCGCGACATCGCGGTCGGAGCGAAACTCGAGTCCGTGGACAGAAACTACGACCTCGCGACAACCCAAGACCATCACGCAATCGATCGATTAGGCCTTGAGGAGATCGGCCACCGTGTTGGAGAACTCGTGCGTGAGGCATCGCTGGACCACTATCGGGAACACCCGGACTTCGTGCAACACGCGCAACACGAAGTCGATTCGCCGCCCCTTTGGAGCCAACCCAGTGTCGAAGGTCACGCCTGGGGCATGTCGATCGATCTGACCAAGTGCATTGGGTGCAATGCGTGTGTGATTGCGTGTCAGGCGGAAAACAATGTTCCGATCGTTGGCAAGGAACAGGTCTCGCGCGGTCGTGAGATGCACTGGCTGCGGGTTGATCGGTACTTCACCGGTGATGTCGACAACCCGCAGATCGCCAGTCAACCCGTCACCTGCCAGCAGTGCGAGAACGCGCCGTGCGAGCAGGTTTGCCCGGTCGCGGCCACCGTCCACAGTCGCGAAGGGCTGAATGACATGGTTTACAACCGCTGCATCGGAACGCGGTATTGCGCAAACAACTGTCCGTACAAGGTCCGCCGTTTCAACTTCTTCGACTACCGGAAAGACTTAGAGGAGCCGAATCGCCAACTGGCTCAACTGGTCATAAATCCCGAGGTGACGGTCCGCAGTCGGGGAGTGATGGAAAAGTGCACGTTCTGCGTCCAACGGATCCAGGCGGGAAAGATCGACGCGCGAAACGAGCGCCGAAGTATCGCCGACGGTGAGATCAAGACAGCTTGCCAACAGGCCTGCCCAACACGTGCGATCGAGTTCGGTGATTTGAATCAGAAAGATAGCCGCGTCGCTCAACAACATGCGAATCCGCGGGCGTACGGAATGCTGGCTGAGTTGAATGTGAAGCCGCGCGTTCGCTATCTCGCACGCATCCGTAATCCACACCCGCGGCTGGCCGCTCACAACGAGACACACGAAGCGGAAGCACACGCGTGAGAATCACCTCGAAAAGAGGCTCGATCAGATCGGCAATCATCGGGAAAGACTGTCAGTTATCAGGAGAGAAACCACGGATCAGACGGATACAACGGATGAGGACTGATTAATCCGTGGGTATCCGTTCCATCCGTCGCATCCGTGGTTTCATCCTTGTATCGATCAACGAAGAGACGTGAATTCATGACCACCGCTGAACTGCAACTCGATTCCGTTGCGATCCATCGACCACCACTGCTCGACGGCGATCAGGATTATGCGTCGATCACCGATGCCGTCTGCCGGATTCCTGAGCAGACGCAGACGCCGCGCATCTGGTACATCGCGTTCGCGATTACCTCGTCATTGACGCTGATGTTCTTCATTCTGATTGGCTATCTACTCACGAACGGAGTTGGCGTCTGGGGCAATAACGCGCCGGTTTACTGGGCATGGCCGATCGTCAATTTTGTATTCTGGGTCGGAATCGGCCATGCCGGAACATTGATCTCCGCCATTCTTTTCCTTTTCCGCCAGGACTGGCGGACAAGTATCAATCGGTTCGCGGAGGCGATGACGATCTTCGCAGTAATCTGCGCCGGGATCTTCCCGGCAATCCACGTGGGCCGCATCTGGATGGTCTATTGGCTGGCACCTTATCCGAGTCAACATCTGTCGATGTGGCCGAACTTTCGAAGTCCGCTGCTTTGGGACGTCTTTGCCGTCAGCACATACGCCACAGTCTCCCTTGTTTTCTGGTACATGGGATTGATTCCCGATTTGGCCACGCTGCGGGATCGAGCGACGACCCGAGGCCGGCAGTTCTGGTACGGGCTGGCTGCACTTGGATGGACCGGATCGGCACGTCAATGGCACCGATTCGAGAAGGCCTACGTCCTGCTGGCAGCACTCGCAACTCCGCTCGTTCTGAGCGTCCATACAGTCGTCAGTTTCGACTTCGCCGTCTCACAGCTTCCCGGTTGGCACACGACGATCTTTCCGCCGTACTTCGTCGCCGGGGCGGTGTTCAGTGGGTTTGCGATGGTCGTCACCTTGATTGTTCCGGCTCGAGCCATGTTCGGGCTGAAGCAACTGATCACAATCCGGCACCTGGAGAACATGACGAAGATTATGCTCGCCACCGGTTCGATCGTCGGCTTTGCCTATGGAATCGAGTTCTTTATCGCGTGGTACAGCGGCAACCGATTCGAACAATTCACCTTCCTGAATCGTGCGCTGGGTCCCTACGCGTGGGCCTATTGGACGATGGTGACCTGCAACGTCATCTCTCCGCAATTGTTCTGGTTCAAGAAGTTCCGCACGACACCGTGGCTGATGGTCATCGTTTCCATCTTCATCAACATCGGGATGTGGTTTGAGCGATTCGTGATTGTGGTCACCTCGCTCAGCCGCGATTTTCTGCCCTCCAGCTGGGGATACTTCAAGCCAACGCTCGTCGACATCCTGATGTTTGTCGGCAGCTTTGGCCTGTTCCTCACGCTGTTCCTGCTGTTTTGTCGCTTCCTGCCGATGGTCGCGATCTCGGAAGTCAAGGCGTTACTGCCTGGTCCCGAGGATCCTCATTTGGAGGCCGGAGCGCATCCGACCGCCGGGCGCGAGCGGAAGCAGCGTCAATTGGCCGAAATTGGACAGGGAATCTGATGACTGAGCGTGAGAAAGCACCTGCAGAGAAAGAAACGCAACAAGTCGTCGGGCTGTTGGCTCAGTTTTCCAGCGCCGCGTCGCTCGTGGCCGCTGCGCGGGCATGCCGTGAGCGAGGCCATCGGCAACTCGAAGCGTTTTCTCCTTTCCCAATACACGGAATCGACGGCGTGTTGAGAACGCGTCCCACTCGGCTTCCGTGGTTCGTCTTGTTGGCCGGCATCGCGGGAGGGATCGGAGCGCTTTTGCTGCAGTGGTGGACCAACGCCGTCGACTATCCCTTCCTGATCAGTGGCAAACCACGATTCAGTCTACCCGCAAATGTCCCGGTCATCTTCGAAGTCATTATTCTGTTCGCCGCTCTCACGGCGTTCTTTGGCATGCTGGGAGCGAACCGGCTGCCGCGTCTTGCGAATCGACTGCTGCGGAACAAGCGGTTTCTGCGTGTGACGAACGATCGGTTCTTCCTGCTTGTTTCCGATGGAGACGCAAAAACGACGTTGGAAGACACACGCAGTTACCTTAGCCGACTGGGTGCCACGAACATCGAATTGCTTCGTGCGAGCAAGGACGATATGCGGATTCCCCGCGGCTGGGCGATGGCCTTATCGGTGCTTCTCTGTCTAGCCCTGATTCCGCCCGCGTGGGTTGCCCGGGCCCGTTACGCTCCTTCATCCAAGCCTCGGGTACACAATTTCTTCGACATGGATCAACAACCACGCTTCGACGCGCAGACCGCGTCGTCGCTATTCGCCGACGGGCGTTCCTCACGTCCGCCCGTGGCCGGCACGATTGCCCGCGGCGACTGGAATCGCGACGTGGCCATCCGAGAGGGAATCACGCCGGAGTCGAACCATGCCGAGGCGACGCTGCCGGTCGCCGCCCCCACGGCATCGCCAGCAGACGAGGAAGTACCGGAACCGAACTGGGTACGGGAATTTCCCGTTCCGGTAACCGACGACCTGATGCGGCGCGGGCAGGAGCGGTTCAACGTCTATTGCGCCGTCTGCCACGGACTGACCGGTGACGGGAACGGACTGGCTTCTCTTCGTGCCCTCGAACTGCAGCAAGGGACGTGGGTTCCGCCAACCTCGCTGTATGCCGAACATGTCATGCAGCAACCACCCGGCCAGTTGTTCCATACGATCACGCATGGAATTCGCAAGATGCCGGCCTACGGCGCCCAGATTCCGCCGGAAGACCGCTGGGCGATCGTCCTCTACTTGCGAGCACTCCAGCGAACTCAGAACGCGACATTACAGGACGTTCCTGAAGACCTGCGAAACACGCTGCGCGAGATGAATTGAAGCGTTGAAATCATGAACGACTCCTACCCTACGAACCACGCGACTGCCAACGGCCTGCTTGGTCGTCAACCGACTCTACTGCTCACTGCAGCAGGAGTCTTATCGATCGCCCTGTCGCTCGGCTGGAGCTCGTGGGCGACCGATGGGATAGCACGCTGGTGGCACGCATACCTGATCAATGTCTGTTTCTTTCTCAGTATCAGCCTCGGCGCACTGTTCTTCGTCATACTGCATCACCTGACCGGCGCGACCTGGAGCATCGTTTTGCGGCGACTCTCGGAGTTGCTGGCGATGGCGATTCCCCTGCTGGGGCTGTTGATGCTGCCCATCGGCATCGCACTGATCCTCGGCAACGCGCAGCTCTATCCGTGGAACAACAGTCAGATCCAGCTTTCGGACCCCCTGATTCAGAAAAAGACGGCTTACCTGAATGCGACGTTCTTCGTGGTTCGATCTGTGATTTACTTCGTCGTCTGGAGTCTACTGGCCTGGTTCTTCTGGCGGTTCTCCGTTCGGCAGGATGTGGGAGACCAACTGGAGAGTCGACAGCGAGTTCGACGCTGGAGCGGACCGGCCATGTTCGCCTGGGCGATTACCGTCAACTTCGCTGCATTTGATTGGCTGATGACGCTTGAGCCTCACTGGTTCAGTTCGATCTTTGGCGTTTATTTCTTCTCGGGCTGCATGGTTGGCTTCTTCGCGACGATTCCCGTCGCCCTCGCCATCGGACGGCGGACCGGTCGCATCGCCAAGCAGGTCACGACGGAGCATGAGCATGATGTGGCGAAGCTGCTGTTTGGATTTGTCATGTTCTGGGCCTACATCGCATTTTCTCAGTACATGCTGATCTGGTACGCGAACATCCCGGAAGAGACGTTCTGGTTTGCCCTGCGCCAGCAAAGGCCCTGGTTATGGATCAGCCTGTTGCTGATCGTTGGACACTTTTTCCTTCCGTTCTTCGGACTCATGTCCCGATCCTCCCGCCGCAATCGGCAGGTCTTGTTGGGCTGGTCCTGTTTCCTGCTCCTGTTCCATTGGGTTGATCTGTACTGGCTGGTGATGCCTCAATACTCGCCTGACCGTTTGTCGCTTGGACTGACTGAGTTGCTTTGTTTCGTTGGTGTCGGTTTACTGTTCGCGGCCGCCGTGCTTCGCACCGCTACAGAGAAGCAACTCATCCCAGTCGGCGACGCCGAATTGCCCAATTCCATCGCCTTTCACAACGTGTAGCATTCACCATGACAACCGAACACAACGACGATATCTCCGGTTTGGATGTTCCGATGATCGTGACCATTGGGCTGATCAGCACCAGCCTGACCGTTGCGATGATCTTCGGTGTGCAAGCGTTGTATTATCGCGGTCTATCCCAGGAGAACGAACGCAAAGTAATTGCCGTCACAGCAGCAGACAGCGACAGCCGGGTCGCGGAACAAAAAGCTCAGTTGACCCGTTACGCCTGGCTCGATCGTGACCAAGGTAAGGTTGCCGTTCCTATCGAGCGGGCGATGAACCTAGTCGTGAAGGAACTGAAGGAATCGAGATCGCAGTGAGGAAAATTCATAAGCATGAAGACTCATGCAACTCGGGCGGAGAGACACGAACGAACAAGCCCTACGCTCCGAGTCGCTGGGTGCCACTGGCTTTGCCAGTGCTTTTCCTGGAAGCAATAGGACACTGACAAAGCCAGTGGCCTCTTGGGTTGAGGAAGAGCACTGGCAGAGCCAGTGGCACCCAGTCCAGTCGCGGAAGAACGCTGCGCTGCGTAAAAAAATGCCAACAGTCAAACCAGGGAGAAACACAACTCACCCCTGCCACATGATAGAACCTGCGCCGCCCGACAAGAAACTCACCGTTAGCAGTGCAGAGGGAAGACTGTCATGTTACGCAGATTTCCTTGAGAGTACGATGAAAAGGCATTCCCCCCAACATTTCGCGTCAGATTGGAACCGTTGCTGCCGACGGGCGATCCAGACCTGCCGTCTAGCGGTCGTGGCTTGTTGCCTCGCTTTCATTGCCACAGGTAATGCTTCCGCGCAACGACTGGAAGCGCTGCCCGAGGCGATGGACGAAGTGGGCATCGATGAGCACCTCGAGACAAACCTGCCGTTGGACCTGACATTCCGCGACGATTCCGGTCAGCCGGTTGCTCTACGGACCTTTTTCACCGGCTCACGCCCCGTCATCCTGACTCTGAACTATTCGGATTGTCCGATGCTCTGCCAAGTCCAACTGAACGGTCTGGTGGAATCACTGCGGGACGTCAACTTGTCAGCCGGAAAGGACTTTCAGGTAATCAGCGTCAGCATCAATCCATTGGAGACACCGGAACGGGCACGACTAACGAAGCAGCGTTATGTCAAGGCATACGACCGTCCCAATACGGCGGCTGGCTGGCAATTCTTGACCGGTGATCCGGAGTCAATTCGCGAGCTAGCGGACTGCGTTGGGTTTCGCTACAAGTACCTGCCGGAACGGAACGAATACGTGCACACGGCAGCCTTGATCCTGTGTACTCCCGACGGGCGCATTGCGCGGTACCTGTACGGCGTGGAATATGACCCGCAGACACTCAAGCTGTCGCTGCTGGAGACGAGCGAAGGCAAGATCGGCACAACGCTCGATCGCGTATTGCTGTTTTGCTTTCACTATGACGCGGCCAGTGGCCGCTACGGCCCCGTCGCGATTCGCCTGATGCAGATCGCCGGCGGCATTACGCTGGGCATCCTGCTGATCGGCCTCGTTCCCACCTGGTTGCGGCGGCAACACTCGATCGCTCGCGTCACGAACGAAACGAATTCGAACACTTCCATCACGAACGATTCAGAATCGACGCAGTCATGATCGCCCACCTAACGAATGCGAATTGGATCGGCCTGGCGTTACCTGCCGTATCCAAGGGATTGTTCTTCCCGGAGCCGACGTCTACGACGGCGGAGACGGTGGACAATCTGTTCTATTTTATTCTCGGTGTTTGCGTGATCTTCTTCTTGTTGATCGTCGCGTTGATGATCACATTCGTATTGAAGTACCGAGAAAAACCGGGTGTCGGTCCGCAGCCTTCTCCGTCGCATAACAACTGGCTGGAGATTCTCTGGTCAGTCATTCCCGGTTGCATCGTAGGAGCCATCTTCGTCTGGGGATTTTGGGGTTATATGGACATGCGCCAAGCACCGGACGACAGTTACGAGATTCAAGTCGTCGCAAAGAAATGGAGCTGGTCATTCATCTATCCGAATGGTCACGTGGACAACAACCTGCACGTGCCGCTCGATCGTCCCGTCCGATTGATGATGTCGTCGGACGATGTGATCCACAGCCTGTATATCCCGGCGTTCCGCATCAAAATGGACTTGGTTCCTGGGCGTTACTCCACCACGTGGTTTCAGGCCGACACCGTCGGGCAATACACACTTTTTTGTGCGGAATACTGTGGGACACAGCACTCGACCATGCTGGCCAAAGTGGTGGTTCATCCATCGGGTGAGTTTGAATCGTGGTTGGAGGACGCCGCCAACTTTCTTGAGCGCGTGACACCGGTCGAGGCGGGTGAGATCCTCTATCAACGGCGTGGCTGCGTCCAGTGCCATTCCGTCGACGGCAGCGCCAAGACGGGCCCATCGTTCAAGGACGTATTCGGAACGCAACAGGCCATGACGGACGGCACAACGGTGGAAGTGGATGAGAACTACATTCGCGAGTCGATTCTGGAGCCTCAAGCCAAGGTTCGCGCCGGTTACAAGCCGGTGATGCCGACCTATCAAGGACAACTGAAGGATGAGGAAATCGCCGCGATCATCGCCTATATCAAGAGCCTCGCACAAACAGGAGCAACACCATGAGCACCAGCGGTAACTCTGCAGCGGCTGCAAGCCTGGCAAATGGTGGCCATGATGCTCTGGCCTCAAACGACAATTACCTGACGTACACACGCGGCGTGCGCTCGTGGCTGGTCACACTCGACCACAAGCGAATTGGAGTCATGTACCTGGTAGGGATCCTGGCTTCTTTCCTCCTGGGTGGGCTGATGGCGCTCGTGATCCGGTCCGAACTCTTTACGCCGGGTGAAGCGTTTTTGTCGGAGGACAAATATAACGAGTTGTTTACACTGCACGGTGCGGTGATGACGTTTCTGTTCATCATCCCCAGCATTCCGGCAGCGCTCGGCAACTTCATGTTACCCGTGATGCTGGGCGCCAAAGATGTGGCCTTCCCGCGAATGAATCTGGCCAGCTTCTATCTTTGGGTCGGGGGCGCAATCTTCTTTTTGCTGGCACTGGGACTTGGCGGTCTGGACACAGGCTGGACCTTTTATACGCCCTACAGCACAACGACCAGCAGCACGGTGGTCGCGGCAACTCTGGGTGTGTTCATCCTTGGGTTCAGCTCCATCTTCACCGGATTGAATTTCATTGTGACGATCAACACGATGCGTCCGCCGGGGATGACCTGGTTTCGCATGCCGCTTTTCCTGTGGACGCTGTATGCCACATCGATCATTCAGCTGCTGGCCACTCCTGTGCTCGGAATCACCGTTGTACTCTTAACCGCCGAAAAGGTCCTCGGCATCGGCGTGTTCGACCCTCAGCTGGGCGGTGATCCCATCCTGTATCAGCATTTCTTCTGGTTCTATTCTCACCCGGCCGTTTACATCATGATTCTGCCGGCAATGGGCATCATCAGCGAGTTGATTTCGGTCTTCAGCCGGAAGCCGATTTTTGGCTACCGGTTTATTGCTTTCAGCAGTATTGCCATCGCGGTACTCGGCTTTCTCGTCTGGGGACACCACATGTTTGTTAGCGGACAATCCCGCATCGCGGCGGTTGTCTTCAGCGCTTTGACATTCAGTGTTTCGATCCCCTCTGCCATCAAGGTTTTCAATTGGCTGGCGACGATGTACAAGGGTTCGATTCGACTTGCTACACCGATGTGCTATGCCTTGACCTTCATCTTTCTGTTCGGAATTGGTGGTTTGACCGGCTTGTTCCTTGGGGCCCTGGCGACCGATGTGCACCTGCATGACACGTACTTTGTGGTTGCCCATTTTCATTATGTGATGATGGGAGGCACGTTGATTTCATTCCTGGGCGGATTGCATTACTGGTGGCCCAAGATGTTCGGTCGCATGTACAACGAGTTCTGGGCACGTGTCGCGTGTGCAATCATATTTTTCGGTTTCAACCTGACGTTTTTCCCGCAGTTCCTGCTGGGCACCCGTGGGATGCCGCGACGCTACGCCCGATATGAGCCGGAATTTCAAGGTCTGCACCAAATGTCAACCGTTGGCTCGATGATCCTGGGAGTTGGCCTGTTGATCTGCGCGATTGTGCTGATCCACTCGCTGATTCGTGGCCGGCGTGCTCCGAGTAACCCCTGGGGCGGAGCAACGCTGGAGTGGCAGTGCAGCTCGCCACCACCGCATGACAATTTTGCCCATACGCCCCATGCGGGTGATCCGTACGATTTCAGCCATCTGCAATATGACCCGGACACAGACAACTACGTTAATCGGCCGCATGATCCGGATTCACTGCCGACGGATACGCCGGAAGAAGAACCCGCATTGACGTAAGCCATTCCGCGGCAAGATTGAAAACCTCAGCGAACACAGAGTACCCCGAGGCGATGAATACCAGTTCTGCAACGTCCCAAGAAACGTTGGCACTCGATGCGCACGACGAACACGTTGCGCATCACTTCAACTCCGCCGAGCAGCAATTCGCCGCGGGAAAACTCGGCATGTGGCTGTTCCTCGTCACGGAAGTACTGTTCTTCAGCGGGCTGTTCGTGGCCTACGCCATCTATCGCAGCATGCATCCTGAAGTTTTCGTGAGTGCCAGCGAATACCTCAACACGTCGCTGGGAGCAATCAATACGGTCGTGTTGTTGCTGAGCAGTCTGACAATGGCGTGGGGCGTGCGTTGCGCCCAACTCGGTCAGTCACGTTATCTGGCACTTTGCCTGACCATCACACTCGCCTGCGCCGGGTTCTTCCTCGGGGTGAAAGCCGTCGAGTACAGCCACAAGGGGCATGAAGGTTTGTTGTGGGCAGGTGCATACAACACCAGCGAGCATCACGCAGCCGACGATTCGACGAACTGGTTTCGCATTGCGGGAGCAATCCCGGGAATTCTCCTGCTGATCGTGCCGCTTGGATTATCGCCCTGGTGCCGCGGCAAGAATGCGAGTCGCGCGCGCTCGTTCGCCGGTGCCCTACTGCTAACGGGTATTGCTTACTTCGTCGGGCTGGTTATGGCCGAAGGCGTGATGTCGCTTTCGGCAGCCCACCCCTCTCAGCCGGAGCATGCCGTCACCGATGAACTGCACGCATCAACCGCTCACGAGACGGAGCCCATCGCGTCGGAGTCTGCGGCCAGCGAAGTCTCCCGTGCGGATCGGATCGGAGTTTTCTTCAGCATCTATTTTGCGATGACCGGAGTCCATGCGATCCATATTCTGGCAGGAATGGGCGTGATCGCCTGGCTATTGTGGCGTGCCCTGCGCGATGAATTTGGCCCCAGCTATTTTGGCCCGGTCGACTTCGTCGGGCTGTATTGGCACCTGGTGGATCTCGTTTGGATCTATCTGTTCCCGCTGCTCTACTTGATTGGATAGTGTAAGGCAATGCAAACGCACGATATGACGCATGATGCCTCGAAGACGGAACAATCGCTGACTCACCGACAGGCTTTGGCCCACGTGATGGAGCCGAAGACGCTGATTTCGGTCTTTGTAGCTCTCGTCACGCTGACACTGATCACCGTCCTCGTTGCCAGTTGGGAACCAGGCAGTTGGGAGATTTGGATTTCGTTGGGAATTGCCACCGCCAAGGCAATCCTCGTGCTGCTTTATTTCATGCACTTACGATACGACAGCGCATTCAACTCCATCGTGTTTGTTTGCTCATTGCTGTTCGTCTTTCTCTTTCTCTCGTTCACCCTAATGGACGCCCAGCAGTACGCGCCGCTGCTGAGGCAGTAAGAGAGGCTGGAGGCGGGAGGCAGTAGGCGGGAGAGTAGAAAGTGGAGAGTAGAAAGTGGAGAGTGGAGAGTAGACCGCGGCTTTGTAGAATTACTTTGAATGCCGCTGCTTGTGAGCCCTCTTCTTTCGTACCTCCAGTCTCCAGTCTCCAGTCTCCAGTCTCCAGTCTCCAGTCTCCAGTCTCCAGCCTCCAGCCTCCAGCCTCCAGCCTGCAGCCTGCAGCCTCCCGCCTACTCCCGCCTGCTCCCCCGAATAACGAAAGTCGTACACTTGGAAAGGTCTTTCAATCGGGAGGCTCCAACGTAAGCGCAGGCACTGCGGATCCCGCCGGTGATTTCCTGCAGCGTTTCTTTCACAGGACCTTTCCAGGGAACCTGTACTTCTTGTCCTTCGCAGGCTCGATAATCGCGGAGTCCGCCGGCATATTTTTCGATGGCGGTGCGACTGGACATGCCGTAGAAACGCATCCCGACCCTGCGACCATCCTCTTCGATCCAATCGCCATCGCACTCGTCATGTCCGGCCAGCATTCCGCCGAGCATAACGAAGTCGGCACCGGCGGCGAAAGCCTTTACAACGTCACCTGCCGAACGACAACCGCCGTCGGCGCACACATGGCCGCGCAATCCGTGAGCGGCGTCGGCGCATTCGATGATCGCAGATAATTGTGGATAACCAACAGCGGTCTTCATGCGTGTCGTGCAGACACTGCCCGAGCCGACTCCAATCTTGACGATGTCTGCGGCACCAGAAATCAGCAGTTCCTGCACCATTTCCGGAGTGGCAACGTTCCCCGCCATGATCGTCACATCCGCGAACTCGGCTCGGATTCGCTTGACGCGATCGACAAAGAACTTCGTGTAGCCATTGGCCGCATCGACACAGACCAATCCGACCTTGACCTGCGTCTTCACGTGCCGAAGCTTATCAAATTCGTCATCCTTGATTCCCAACGTGAAAAACGTGCTGGCTCCATTCGTCTCATCACGAAAGAACGAAATCAGCTCGTCCGCAGAATAATACTTGTGGAGGCAGGTCATCATCTGCGGGCCGAGAGCACGGGCCATGGAGATTGTGCCGATCGTATCCATATTGGACGCGACGATCGGAACGCCCCTCCACGTACCCGCACTATTCAAGAAACGGTATTCCCGTTCGACTTTGATCGTGGAACGACTCGGAGCTTCTGAACGTTTTGGCCGTATCAGCACGTCGTCGAAATCGAGTTTTGGATCATTGTCAACTCGCATTCGAGATCCTCTCGGGAGGCGGGAGGAAGGAGGCGGGAGGCTGCAGACTGGAGACTGGAGACTGGAGGCTGGAGGCTGGAGGAAGTGAGATCGCAAGCCGCCGCATTCAGCGTGACTCTACATAGCTGCCGTCCGCCTCTCTCCT